>CASEFP010000215.1 GCA_949287225.1 uncultured Lentisphaeria bacterium | reverse complement strand
CCGATGACGAAGAGTGTGTTCAACACGATTCCGAACAGAAATGCACGCCCCTTGACCGCATCCGCGGAGAGTTCGTGATGGTGATGATGATGTTCATGAGCCGGCATAATCGATTCCTCCCGTTCAGAATTCGCAGACTTCCCCGTCTTCCGGAACAAGAAGCCGCGTTTCCAGATGATGTTGCTGCACATAGCGTTTCAAATCCCGGCGCCAGAGCGTTTCATGACCGACATTGTCCATGTGGCTGGCGATGACGACGGTATGCGGAGCGTGATCGAGCACCGCCTGGACGTCTTCCAGATCCATGATGATCCGCCCGAAGCCGCGGATGGTCGCCGCCGCCGCATTCACTGCGATCACATCGGGTTTGAACAAGTCGAGCGCGGCCTTCACATAGTCACACCAGATCGTATCTCCGGCAAGATAGAGGGTTTTCTCTTCGGTCGGGTGGCGCATCACGACGCCACAGGCGGAACTGCGCAACTCCATTTTCTCATACAGCAGCCCGATGTTTCCGGGCTGGCCATGCAGGCAGTCGGTTTTGGTGAGCTGGACTCCTTTGAATTCCACTCCGGCATATTTCAGGATCCGGACATCCTGAAATCCCTTTGTCCGCAATGTCTCCCCGTCGATCCCGTCCTGCACGAAAACCACCATGGATTTCGGAATCTTCTCCATAGCCGTTTCATCGAAGTGATCGAAATGCAGATGGGTCGCGATGACGGCATCCACATCCAGAATTTCGTCCAGCGACAGCGGCAGATCACTCACCGGACAGCGCAGATCCGGATTCGGAGAACCCGGGATCGGCGGAATCGACCCCTTCTCCCCCAGCCACGGATCCACGAGAAAACGCACCCCGCCGAATGTCACGATCGCCGTCGCACTTCTGATTTCCTGAAATTTCATTTTCTCCTCCTGTTTGTTTATCATTTTATGGAATATTAAATTGTTGAATAAAAAATATCATCCCTTCAACTGCAACAGATGATCGATCAGCTGCTTCCGCTGCTGTTCCATGCAGACATTTTTTTCCTCGGGCGAAAGACGGTTGAATTCGTCGCGCGCTTCCATGAAGCGGATCATCCAGGGAATGCACGGATACGCAAGACGGTAAAAAACATGTTTGCCGCGCTTGTCGCACTCCACCACGTGCGCTTTCTTCAGGACATTCAAATGCTGGCTGATCGAGGAGAACTCCTCATCGGTTCCTGTGACGAAATCACAGACGCAGAGCTCCCTTCCCTCCAGATTTTTCGCAATCCAAAGTCGGGTCGGATGTCCAAGCGCCTTGAACACCTCCGCGAGGTTGGCGAGTTCCCGGGTTTCCTGATTTGCCATTGTGGATTTTCCTTTCGTTATTTTATAATATAATGTAACGATTAAATTTATCAAGCAGGAAAATGATTTTTTCATGAATTTTCCGGCCGGCGAAGCTGATCCTCCACTCTCGGAACGGAAATCCTGTTGATTTCCAGGAGACTACGGTCGCAGGGGTGCTCCGGTTCGCGGGTCAATCTTCCGGACACGGATCGGGCACACCGAGATATTGGAAGTAGTCGTGTCCCCAGTCGCTCATGGCGTTGACGATCGGCACGAGGGTTTTTCCCAGCTCCGTCAGCGAATATTCCGTTTTCGGCGGAACAACCGGATACAGTTTCCGCCGGATGATGCCGTCGCTCTCGAGTTCTTTCAACTGCTGGCTGAGCATTTTGGCTGTCGCCTGCGGGATGGCTTTCTGAATCTCGTTGTAGCGCATGACGGAAGAGACGTTCAAATGCCAGATGATGATGGCCTTGTATTTTCCGCCGAGCACCGCCATCGCGGCTTCCACCGAACAGTGAAATGACAACGCTTTTTTCTTGTCCATCTGAAAACTTCCACTTTTATTCCGAAAAAATCAATTTTTCTTTTACTATATCCCGCAATGTTCCGAAAAGCAAATTCTGAGCATAAAACATATACTGACTAAAAAGATAGTATCATACGATTATGATATTATAGTACAAAATAGTACATTCTTGACAGAAAAATTTTTCGGGTTATATTGATTGGAAAGAAAACATTTGATCGGACGATCCGGGGGGGAAATCCTCTTTCTTTCCGGATCAATGCATCAAACATCAGAAAAGGAGTTGGGAAAATGAGCAGGAAAATTCTGGTTCTGAACGGAAGTCCGCGTTTAAACGGCAATACGGCGGCCCTGATAGAGGAGTTCACCCGCGGTGCGGAAGCCGGCGGCAACACGGTGGTCCGCTTCGATCTGGATCGGATGTCGATTCACGGTTGCAAAGGGTGTCTCGGCGGCGGCCGGAATCCTGACTCTCCCTGCGTACAGAAAGATGATATGGAGAAGATCTATCCGGAGTACCGGTCGGCGGACATTCTGGTTTTCGCCTCGCCGATGTACTACTGGGG
>CASEFP010000214.1 GCA_949287225.1 uncultured Lentisphaeria bacterium | reverse complement strand
TCCGCCGCCTACCAGGCGCTGCGCGAGGTCATGATCGCCCCGACGACAAGAAAGATTCACCGTTCAGTGGAATACCCGGTGATTTACAACAACTTCACCAATAACAAGGAGGAAGAAAGAAATGTCTCGAATTATTGATGGGAGGAAAGGGTTTACCCTGATCGAACTTCTGGTTGTAATTGCGATCATCGCGATTCTCGCGAGCATGCTGCTGCCTGCGCTCAATAAGGCACGCGACAGAGCACAGGCAATCAGCTGTATGTCCAATTTGAAGCAGCTCACCCTTGCAATCAATACTTACTGCAGTGATGCTCAATATGTTATGCCTATCGCTACAAGCTACAACATTTCCACCAACTGGTTCAATAAACTTGACGGGTATGTGAAGGGAGCGGAGAATGCAGAAGTCAAAATTAAAACCAGTACGGTAACCGCACCTGCTTTATTCGGAAGGAAAACTGTATTCCGCTGTCCCGCAGATACCCAGCCTTATATGACGACAACAAGTCTGGCTGGAGGATTGAGTTACGGACTTCCATATTCACCTGTCAGCGGATATCAGGGATTTGCCGAAGCAAAAGTTGCCAGGATCAAATATCCGTCGAAACTCTGCGCCATCACCAATGTCGATTATTTTCCATCAATCAACATCTATCAGACTTCCGGGTATGAAAATCCGGCAACCAAAGAATTGACAGTCGATCCGACGCCTCCGCTTGAGGAAAAGCCTAATGTCACGGCAATCGTCAAATACCATAATGGTGCGACTAACTTTGGCTTCTTCGACGGACATGTGGAACCGGTTCGTCATGCATGGGGAATGATTGCAGGCGGGAATACTGGTTCGGTATCCATCATTATGCAGTCGATTGGATTTTGGATGGTTGAAGGGAAATGGGGTAATTATAAACTTTAATCCTTGTTTTTTGCGGATTTTGTTTATAGATTATTAAAAAGAAAAGGAAGGAAATATGAAGAATGTTCTGATTTTACTGAGTGCTTTCTGCTTGGCGCTCGGGGCGCAGGAAAGTGCTCACGCCGGGGACGCGGCGCAGGTTCCGCAGGGAGGCATCCTCCTCAAGAGCCTCGATTTTGAAAGCAAGGCGGGATTCTCACACTGGCCCGGCGACGCACAGGTCGAACTCGATCCGGAGGAGTTCAAGGAGGGAAAATCCTCGATCGTCTTCACCCCGGACAACAACTATGTCGCCTACTTCTTCCAGAAACTCGTCCCCGGTCACGAATATGTGATCACCTGCTGGGCGAAGATGGATGCCGAGCCGATCAAACGCTGCGGAATCGGCGTGAATTTTGCAAAGCAGGGCGGCGGCAACAGCAGCGCGGGAAGTGTCATCTTCCCGTTTGCCGAGCTCATGCCCGCCGACAACGAGTGGCATTTCTGCAAAGTGACCTTCAAGGCCCCGGAGGAGGCCGTGCGCGGACAGGTCATGCTCTCGCTCCTCCGCACGAACGCCACGGTGTTCGTCGACGATTTCCGGCTCTATGACATGAGTGCAAAATCGGTCGCCAAAGGCACTACCGCCACGAAAGGAAAAGTCCTCAGGAAACTGAATTTCGCTTCGACGTCCGGTCTGCTCAGCGATCCGAAGGGAAAGATCACCCTCGGAAAACCCGAGAACAACGACGGGCGCGCCTGTATCGAGTTCATTCCGAACAACGACAAGGACTGTCTTGCCTATACCGCCTACTTCTACCAGCGGCTCTTCCCCGGCGACTATGTGATTGAATTCGATTATCAGACTCCTGCCGAACCGATTGCCCGCGCGGCGCTGACGATCCAGTTCGGCGGCCCCGGAAAGAAGCTCGGCGATCTCGGCACCGTGACGAAAAAGGTTTCCGAGTTCGGCACCTGCGACGGCAGCTGGCAGCATGCCGTGATTCCCGTCAAGGTCCCGCAGGGGGTCAACAACGCGAGAATCCTCTTTGCCTTCTACCGCACCAACGTGCCGATCCGGATCGCGGACTTCCAGATCATCAAGGCTCCTTCCGGAAACTGACCGGGCGGAGGTGGCTTTATGAGACCATTCAGACAGCTTGCATCTCTCCTGTTCCTTGCGGCGGCGTTCCTGCTGCCGCAGGGAGGCGCGTCTGCCGCGCAGGAGACCTCCGGCAATGTCGTGACGACCATGCCCCCGCTGACGACGAAGCGCCCCTATCTGCCGCGCCGTCAGTCCGGCTTCGCATTCACAAGCAACATCGAGCAGATCGCCTACATCTCGCCCGAACAGTTCTCCATGATTCATTTCATGCCCGTGAATCCCTCCCGCAAGCCGGAGCTCTACATTGCCCTGCCTTCGGAGATCCGGCTTGAGGGCGGGTTCCGCGACTTCTCCATCGAGAAGACCGGAACATACACATACAACAACAGAAAACT
>CASEFP010000213.1 GCA_949287225.1 uncultured Lentisphaeria bacterium | reverse complement strand
TTTCTCTGAAAAAGACCTTTTTTCAGATTCTGAGTGTGTTTCAAACACACCTCAACAATTTACGCAAATCCCTTTACGCCAACGACTTTTAGAGCTTTTGAATAAAAGATTCTCTTTTTACCAGAAATTGGAAGGGGAAAAATAAATGGCGGAGAGAGGGGGATTCGAACCCCCGGAGGCTTGCGCCTCTGCGGTTTTCAAGACCGCCGCCTTAAACCACTCGACCATCTCTCCTGGAAACGAACCCCTGTAATATGAATCATTTCTTCCCAAATGCAAGCATATAGCATTTTTTTGTTTTAAAAAAATGGGCGAGCCGTGCGGTGTATTACATCGCAAAAATTGCCTCGTGCGTTCCTGTCACTCCTGTTTTACCCCAGTTGAATGAGCTGGTCGCCGCAGGTGAAATCCCCAACATGAGCGTCTGCTCTGCACCGGGCAGTTCATCAAAAAATTATTTTCTGTTGGCGAAAAAATATTTCCCCCACTTCTGTCAGTTCGCCGGTCAGGATCAGATAGTCGTGCGACAGGTTGTTGATCTGATTTGCCAATGTGACAGAGCTTGAAGAATATGCGGACCTTATTCTGATGGATGCAAAGTGAATCCTGCCGTCGATCCCAGGCGGTCCACCTGTATGGGGAAAGCGATGGAAGTTGTTGCTCATATTGATATTGTGAGAAAAGTTCATTCTAAATGGGGTTAAGACGCCCCGTTATTTAAGGAAATGAGGAAAGTTATGAAATGTCCTGATGGAAAAACGGTTCTGATCACCGGGGGAGCTCAGGGAATCGGACGTGTCGGCGCGGAATTATTTGCCGGGAACTGGGCGGATGTCGTGATGGCGGACATCAATGATGTGCCGGGCAGGGAAACCGCATCCGCAAGCGGAGCAAGGTTTTGTCATTGCAATGTTTCCCGATCGGATCAAGTGCGGACGGTATTTGAGAGCATCCCTTCGCTGAATGTCATTTACAATAATGCTTCGATTTCCTGGAGCGGGCACGACAGCCGGATCACAGATATCGCTGAGGAGGACAGGGACAGGATTATCGCTGTCAACCTGAAAAGCGTCTTTCTTTTCTGCAAGTACGGAATTCCCCGTTTGATGAAGCGCGGCGGAAGGGTTATCAATACCGCTTCCAGTTCCGGCGTGATCGAAATTCCCCGCTGTAATGCTTATACTGCGGCAAAAGGTGCCACGGTGCAGTTGACAAAATCCATGGCTGCCGAATACGGGAGATATGGAATCCGTGTCAACTGTATTGCTTTGGCGGAAATTATGACATTCATGATGAGACAGAGCAATCCGGAAAATTCGACATCTGATGAGGAACGTTTTCTGAAACAGTATAATCCCCAGCGACGTTACGGAACACCTGAGGAAATCGCAAAGATTGCTCTCTTTCTGGCTTCTGATGAGTCAAGTTACCTGAACGGCGCAATCACGATTAATGGGGATCTTTCCCATCAGGATAAGAATATCTGAAAGACCGTGTCTCCAGCGTCCGACCTGATTGCCGCGGAAAACTTTTGATTTCCCGGGAAAATGTTCAGAAGGAAACGTTTTACTTTTCCATCAGTCTTTTCATTTTTGAAGTATGATGCGATATTCCGGTTAATTATTTTCACAGCCATCCCATAGGAAAAGAAAAAGTTGAAAGGTGATGGTTCTGGATGCAACTTATATTTCAGCAAAAAAAACAAGGAGCATCCATGAAACCATCAAAGCATAAAATGACAGTGTTGTCGCAAATTTTCAAGTTGATTCCGCGAAATTTGATTCCGAAACTTTCCAATGAGTTCGGAATAGACAGGCAGTCTCGAGTGTTCAGCCCGACGAGTCATGTTCTGGCTTTGGTCTTCGGACAGTTGACGCATGCGCTCGGCCTGAA
>CASEFP010000212.1 GCA_949287225.1 uncultured Lentisphaeria bacterium | reverse complement strand
CAGTTTCATACAGCGATGCTCTGCATCGCAAAAATGCTTCGTGCAGGACTCTCAGTCCTGCCGCGGTCCAGCTGCGTAAGCTGGTCGCCGCAGGCGAAATCCCCGATACCGCGTATGCTTGCATCGCGGTAATTCATTTCGCAGCTGCTTTTCCACGTGGGAAACCTCTTCCGGAACAATTACAATTCCTTTTCCGGAACCGCGGCGCTGAGGGGGATAGAAACAGGCATACCCGCAGTTCCGGTCTGGAGCCTTTCATGGATTGAAAAAATTTCCAGGCAATCTGTGCAGACACATTTCTGATGCGATCCGCTCCGGAAAGCCTGCCTCTTTGAGGCTCATCTCTGGTGCATTCTTTCTTTTTTCTTCAGCGGCACTTTCAAAAAAATGGAATTTTTTGGCTGTCTTACTCTTGACATCTGGTGTTATCTGGTGTATAATCATAAAAAGAAACTGCAAAATAATGAAGATCATGATACCATGAAGAGACTGCGTTGTGCAATAAGCGGGATCGGGCATCGTTCCCGGACCTGGATTTCCGAAATTGCGAAGACCTATTCCGATGTCGCGGAAATCATTGCTCTGTGCGATCCCGTTCCCGGACGCTGCCATGACATGTGCGCGGCCTTTGACCTCGCCGCGGAGGAATATTCCGACTACGACGCCATGCTCGCCACGGCAAAGCCGGATCTGGTGATTGTGACTTCTCCGGACTATGTTCATGCCAGCCAGATCGTGAAAGCATTTCATGCCGGCTGCGATGTGGCCTCGGAAAAGCCCCTCTGCCTGACTCCGGAGGAGGGAAATGCCATCCTGTCCGCGGAACGCGAATGCGGAAAGCGGCTGTTCATGGGATTCAATTACCGCCATATTCCGCTCTGTTCTAAAATCCGGGAAGTCATTCTGAACGGAGAAATCGGACGCCCGGTTTCCATGAACCTCTGCTGGTATCTCGACTACAAAGGACACGGGGCGTCCTACTTCCGGCGCTGGCACCGCCTTATGAAGAACTCCGGCGGACTCCTGATCACAAAAGCGGCGCATCATTTCGACCTTGCCAACTGGTTCTTCGGCGATTACCCGGAAAGTGTTTCCGCACTCTGCGCACAGAATTTTTTCGGCAGAGCCGGCGGGAAAATGCATGCACTGCGCTGCCGGGAATGTGCAGAAGGCCCGGCATGCGGATTTTATTCCGATATCGGGGATCTCGAAAAACGTTCCAATGAACTGAATTATGAGATCGGGGCGGTCCGCGGGTATGACGGAGACCGATGCGTTTTTTCCGAGGATTCGGACATTTATGACACCATGGCGCTTCTGGTCCGCTACCGGAACGGTGGCATTCTTTCCTATACCCTTGACGCATCGGTTCCCTTCGAAGGCTGGAGTCTTGCAATCAACGGCACGGAAGGCCGTCTGGAGACAGGAATTACGGACAACAAGCCCTGTCCCGGCTGGCAGGAGAAGTTCCAGATTGTCAACAAAGCGGGAAAAACAATCGGCGGCAGGGATGCCCGAGTGACAAGCTGGCCGGCTGAGTACAGCATTCATGTGATGCCGCACAGCGGCATGGACCATCTCTACCGCGTGCCGAATCTCCCGGGAGGGCACGGCGGCGGCGATTACCGGATCTTCAACGCACTTTTCCGGAAAAACGGACCCGCGAACGACAGAATCGGCGTTTTTGCCGGCGCACTGGACGGGATGGCCAGCATGCTGGTCGGCTGGGGGGCAAACCGGTCTGCTCAGACGGGGCTTCCGGTTCGCCTTGATGCACTGGACCGCTGGATTTCGGATCCGCCGTCCGGGAGCAGGGAAAAAATGGAATAAAAACTGGTGTGAACTGGTGCGGGTTATAAGACAAGGAAAAAACTGTGAAACTCGTTACGGAGACAAGCAAAAAGCAGAAAATCTACCAGATTCTGGAAGATGAAATTCTCGGCGGGAAGCTGGCTCCCGGAATTCGTCTGGCCTCCCGGCGGGAAATGGCGGAACGTTTTCAGTGCAGCGACACCGTCATCAGCGAAGTATGCAATCTTCTTGAGAACCGGCAGATCATCATCAGAAAGCCGAAAAGCGGAACCTTTGTGAATCCGCAGCTCAAATTCGGCTCCTCGCGCCTTGTGGTTCTGGTTATCTCCATGGAAACGGACAATTTCGAAAACTACATCGAATCTTTCCTCCGGGAAGCGGAAACGGGAGGAATGCTACCGATGATCTGCCGGGTGACTCCGGTGAATTTTGCGGATGTCATGAACAAAATCCGCAGACGTGCCCCGGAAAAGGTGCTCCTGGACCTTGAGGGGCGTCTCTTCCCGCTGGAACTGGTGCATGCCCTTCTGGAAGATATCCCGCACATTTTCGTGAACCGCTGGGAGTGGGATGAAACGCCTCAGAATGCGGTGATTACGGATTATGCGGCTGTCTATGCAGAAGGACTCCGTTTTCTCCGGGAAAAGTGCAGGGCGCGGAAAATTCTCTTCATCAACGCGCACAAATATCAGATGCCGTTCCGCCAGAAAATTCTGGAAGAACTGAAAAATGTGTCCGGATTTGCCTTTGGAAAGGAGCTCCTGCCCTTTTCCTTCGAAGAGATTCAGCAGGCTCCTGAGAGTCTGAAAACTCTTCTGGCCTCCGGAATGCCGGATGCCATCTTCGCAGTCTCGGATTATTATATCGTCAAGCTGCTGGAACTGGCTGCAAAAGAGTGTCCGCAGCTGCTCTCTCTGCCGAAAGCCGGTGTGTTCAATATGCTTTATTCCTCCTTTCCCGGACATGAATTTCCATCGGTTCCGCTGAACCTGATGAAAATGTGGAAAAGCGCGCTGGCTCTCTCCGGCAGGGAACGGAATTTCATATTGATCGAACCGGAGAAAATCAGAATATGAAAAGAGGAGAAGAAAAAATAATGAAAAGGAGATATTTATTTACATTGATAGAGCTTCTGATTGTTATATCGATCATTGCCATTCTGGCGTCGCTCCTTCTGCCAGCCCTTGGCACGGCGCGGGACAAAGCCCGTACCCTGAGCTGCCTGAACAACGTCAAACAGTCGGCGCTCCTCTGCGCCCAGTATTATGACTCCTGCGCGTATTTCATGCCTTATATGTATTATAACGGCGTCACCTATGTCTACTGGATTGAACTGCTGAACAAGGCCGGCATATTCGATACGCGGAAAACCTACAACTTCCTGGAGGACGGCAGTTCCGCCAGACTCAAATTCTTTGCGTGTCCGGCTGTGGAAACCACCCGCAGACGGGCCTTCGACATTGCTCTCAACGGAGCGTCAAGGACCAATGTTTCCGCCACGGCGCGCGGACGGAAAAACGTGAAAAGCGCCTCCCGTCTGATGCAGGGCGGGGAAGTCGGCTGCGGTGTCAACAATACAAACTCCTGGATGATACAGAAAAAACTTGAGCACAAGGCGCTGGAAACCGCGGATGAAATCCGTTTCGCGGCATTCCGTCACAGGGAGGCGGGAAACTTTTTCTTTTTTGACGGACATGCCGAAACGCGCACCCGAAGTTCCATTCCCGCTTATCCGACCAATGTCGATACCACCAGTTATCCATGGAGCGAAAAATGAAAACAGGGAAAGGATGTTTCATGAATAAAATCGCAATGACCGCTCTGGGGGTTCTGGCGGCCGCATCACTCTGCGCCGCCGGCGAAAAACTGAATTTTTCCGCACCAGTCATGCGGAAAGCGCCGCTCCTGGACGGAAAAATTTCACCCGGAGAATGGGCGGAATCGCTCTCCTTCGACGGGATGCGGCAGCATAACGGAGGTGCTCTGGAATGGCGGCGCGCAAGGGCTTTTATCGGCACGGACGGCAAGGCGCTCTATCTCGCGCTGGAAACGGAAATTCCGGAAGACAGAAGCCTGGTCACAGGCAAGCAGCGCAAAGGAGTGCAGGCCTGTTTTGAAGATATTGCTGAATTTTTCATTGATCCTGATCCGGATGCGGCGTCGGGAATCAATTACCATCTGCTGGTGAATGCAGCCGGCAACACGGATTTCGATGCACTGCCGCGCGGCAAGGCGGAAAAACCGGACTGGAGCCGTGGCGGCCTGGAATTCCGCCAGTCGAAAGAGAACGGAAACTGGACAATCGAAGTGAAAATTCCCCTGACGCTTTTCAAGCGCGGAATTGGGGGATCGCCGTGGGGAATCAGCATCTGCCGCAGCTGGATGCGTCCGCTTGTCTTTTCCTCCATTCCCGGACAGTTCAACGGCGAAAACGTGCGCATCGTCTTTTCTCCGGAAAGTCCCGCTCTCGCATTCCGCTGGAACAAGGATCCCTTTCTGAAACACATCGACATGACGCTTGCCGTCCGGAATATGGCTCCGGCGCGGCAGAAGTTCCGCTTCGCCGTTCTGCTGACCAACAACCATATGCCGGACGCCCGGAAGGAGGAGGAACTTCAGCTGAACCCCGGGGAAGCGGCGGATATCCGTTTTGACTCCAGGCTGACGGGGAACACCTGCACGGATTTCATGCTCTCCCTTTCCCTGAAAGACGCGTCGGGAAAAGAGCTCATCCCTCTTCAGTATGTCTGGACGGTCCCGCCGCGGAAACTGCGCTGGATCATTGCGTCCGCTCCGGTCAGCACATTTGATTTCGAGTTCGCGCATTATCCTTATGCACGGAAACTCCGGATTGAAAACATGCTGCGCTCCTATAAAGGCAGGATTCCTGATAAAATTCCGGTCTCGCTGGTGGAACGGGAGACAGGAAAAACGGTATGGAAAAACTTCCTGCCGGGGAAGGACGGCGCGGTATCGGAATTCATCGTTCCGGAATTGAACGGGAAATACAAGCTTCTTTTTGATATGAACGGCGTGATGTTGGAAAAGGAGCTGAAACGCAGGCATTTCGAATGGGAAAACAACAAACTCGGGCTTTCGCGCAAAGTGTATCCGCCTTTTACGCCGATGACGGTCAGCGACCGCACCGTCGGCACCGTTCTGCGGAAACATCGTCTTGCGGAAACCGGACTCCCGGAACAAATCACAGTCAAAGGACTCGATCTTCTTGCTTCGGGAAGCCGCATCCTCGCCAACGGAAAGCCGGTTTCCGGCTCCCTCTCCTTCTTGGAACAGTCGCCGGACTGTGTCAGAACCTCGTCGGTTCTGACGGGAAAGGGCTTTTCCGCCGTCGCCGCCGGACGCTGGGAGTACGACGGCGCACTGAAATACGATCTGACGCTGCAGCCGGGCAGAGTGGAGCGTCTGACCGTGGAAATTCCGCTGAAAGGAGAACTGATTCCCATTGCCTATGCGGGCGTGATGCGCAATATCAAGTTGAAACGCCTGGAACAGCGTCCCGGAATCCTGTGGAAATCGACGGACGTGCCGCTTGTCAAAAACATGCCGGAGGGGTTCTGCAACTACCTCTATCTCGGCAGTGCCCACCGGGGACTCTGCTTCTTTGCTGAGAATGACCGGAACTGGGGCTGGAAACACGGCACGCCGAATCTGGAAGTGGAAAGAAAAGGCGGGGAACTGATCCTGCGCATCCACCTGGTCAATGCGCCCCTTGCCGTAACGGAGCAGCGGACGCTCTCCTTCGGACTTCTGGCCGCGCCGGTCAAGCCGCGTCCGGCGGACTGGGCGACACGCTGGATCGACAACAAATACACAGTGCTCGGCACGGACGTCAACTGGCTCGGCGGCCCCGGCTGCTGCGCCTGCGTCTATCCCCCCGGGCGCGAAATGATTTTCTGGGAAGCGCTCGCAAAGGCGAATACGGAGCCTGTCAGGACTCCGGCGCAGCGGGAGGAACGCAAAAAAACGGCTGACAGCCTGATCCGGATCGCGGACCGTTATTTCAAGCCGTATGACGTGCCGGATTATCAGAAAGGATACAACAGGACCGTATATCACAGGATCGTCCGTGGAGCGAGTTACGGCAGAAGCATGATTTTCTACTACAACCGTTCCGTTTACAACGGCCTGGATGAATACCCCACATTCATGAACGAGTGGACCGCCGCTGATTTCGAATCCCGGCGCTATGTCCCGTCCATCAACGAGATCTTCATCATCCCGAGCAAAAGCTATATCGACTACACGCTGTACTGGCACAGGAAAAGTTTCCAGTACCGGAACAACGGTATCTACTGGGACAATATGATGATTGTGCCCACCTACAACACGGAAATGAGCGACGCCTACCGTACGGCGGACGGGAGCATCGTTCCCGCCGCCGGCATCTGGCAGATGCGCGAAATGGTCAAGCGCGCCTTCGTCATGATGTGCGAGGAAGGCATGGCGCCTGTCACATTGCCTCACATGACCTCTCTTTCCATTCTTCCTCTGCTCTCCTTTGCCACATATCAGCTGGACTGGGAATGGAAACGCTCGGCGGGACCGGTGCAGACCCGCTTCAGCAGGGACTACTGCCAGATTGTCTCCCATGGAGAACTGGCCGGAGTCACTCCGTTTGTGTGCAACGACGCCGGCCCCCGGGCGGATCGGGAAGACATTCAGCGTTCCTTCGCCGGAGTAACGCTGGTTCATATGCTGGATCGTTACAATTTCGTCCCGACAAAACCGTTGAAATCCCTCAACCTGGCCGTTCATGCGCAATATCTGCATGATCCCGCCCTGGAGACTTTCCGCTACTGGGATGAAAAGAAATGTCCTGATTTTTCCGTCGGCAACGGGGAAATCGCCTGGATCATTCACCGCATTCCCGGGAAAAAAGCGCTGCTCGGGCTCTGCTCCTACAGCGGCAATCAGGAGAGCGTCGAAATCCGCTGTCCTGCGGAGTGGAGCGTCTCGAATTTTGAAACAGGAAAAATCGTCGCCGCGGAAAACGGTCGACTCTCGCTGGAGCTGAAACCCTATGAGGTTCTCGCATTGGAATTCAAAAACAGGGAAAGGAATGAAAAATGAATCAGGATAAAAAACTCTCATGCGCGCTTGCCGTGTTTGCATGTTCTCTGCCTCTAGTTCTTCTTCCTGCGGAGGAAATTCCGCTCCCGGAAAATCTGAAAGGGCACGTTGTCTACCGGAACGGCTTTGACTCCACCGCGAGTCTGCGCGACCCGTCGTGCAAATGGAAGATTCGGACAAACAAATCCGCAATCAGACCGAACGGTCTGACGGGATCCTGCATTGCCTTTGAGCCGGGTTCCATCGGCTGGCATCTTACCGGAAGCGATCTCGCCCCGGGCAGAGGCGGAACCGTTTCCGTCTGGTTCCAAACCGACGGAGCGCCGGAGCCGGGATCGGAGATCAATCTTCTTTATCATTCCTGGGAACTTCCTCCGGGAACTCCGAAAAGCGTCGGCTGGATTTCCATGTTTCTCAAGGACCGTCTGAACCGGACAAGCGGACAGAATAAAACGGGGCTCTACTGTCAGGCCTATCATCTGCCGGGATCCGTGAACCTCCATCATCCCGCGACCGGCGATTTCAGCAAGGATTATTCTCCGGGACAGTGGCATCACGCGGCCATTTCCTGCAACGGGAAAAATGTGGTTTTTTATCTTGACGGGAAACTGCTCAAGCAGAAAACGCTGGAAAGTGCGCTTCCCGAAGGAAAAAACGCAGGCGGCATCACATTCGGCCGCAGCATCGGAATCGGAACACGTTTTGATGAGTTCATTCTGTTTGACTCGGCACTGGATGAAGACACCATACGGGAATATTACCAGTCCATGCAGGGGATTCTTGCCAGAAAACAGCTCTTCTGACGCAGAACCACAGGCTGCAACGCCAGGCTGCGGCTAGGGTGTTCCGGATTTTTTTCTTCCCTGTGATACCGTGGAAATCTGTTTCCCGCACCTTGCATCATGGTTACGGACTCCGTCCGTTACGGAAACGGTGTGACAGTTCCCGCTTCTCCTCATTCGTCCCTGAAACGCGCTTTCGGAATTTTCCACTTCAAAAACGAATGGAGCACGGATATCACTTACATGGCATTGATCTGTCACCGGGGATGTGTGCCAAGCTGCAGGAAAATGGTCTGAAGAGTTTGTAAAAACAGGTAATACTTTCCTCTGAACAGGGTGGAAGGTGTGAAATGAAAGAAGCACCGGAAAAAGTGCCGAATCATTGCGTTTTCCCGAAAGCAGATCTTCCAGCGTCGCTCAATTTGAATCCGTCATTCAAATGTTCTTGATTTGCAATCAGATTTCTTCATGCTATTTTATTTTTAATTGACTGAATTGATACATGGTTGCATCATATTGACTGTCAATAAGAATGAGCGACTCCGGTGCAGAACACACGGGGCAGTTCATTAAAAAACAGTGATTTTTTCAACCTCCCCCTTGACAAGATAAACAGTTTGATATATAATAGAAATAACAGAAATAACACATTTGTAATAAAATATAACAGAATGACAAAAACAGAACAGATTACAGAGATTCTTGAAAAAGATATCTTTTCCGGCAAGTACAAACCCGGCCAGAAAATACCATCTCTGCGCACGCTGAGCGAACAACTGGGGGTCAGTACGATGGTCATGCACCAGGCTGCCAAGGAATTGGAAGAACGCGGGCTGCTTCTGCGTGTGCCGCGTTCCGGCCTCTTTATTCCGGAGCAGAAATTGCAGAATGATCTTTGCGGTTTCATTACTTCCATTCTCATGGGGAATATGGAAAATTATTACGAATCGTTCATGCAGTGCAGTGCGAAAGCCAGATGCACGATCATGGCGGTTCCGGGGGAACTTGATGCGATTAAGGGCATGCTGGAGAAGAAACCCCGCAGGATTTATATTGATCTTGGCGGCAAAGATTATTCCAGAAATGAAATTCAACGGATCATGGAAGGTCAGGAGGTCATCTTCTGCAATCGGTATGAATATGAACAGCCCCTGCCGGAGTCGGGAGTTTTGACGGACTGGACAAAAATTACGGAAATGACTCTGCGTTATTTCCTGGAAAAAGGACACAAGAAGATTCTGTTTGTCAGCCATGATCAGGAAATCCGGACTTTCAAGCGGTATGAGATGGAACAGGCGGCAAAGCGCACAGGACTGCATTTTGATACCCCGGAGTTCCAGTGGTGCAGCTGTGATGATTTCCAGACGAATCCGGAACGGGTGATCCGTATTTTCAAGGAGGATCCCCCGACCGCCGTTTTTGCGCGGGGAGACAATCCTCTGTTTGAATTTACAAAAAAAGTTTCTCTTTTCTTTCCGGATGCGCCGAAACCGGAGCGTATCGGCGCGTTCAATACCTACTGGTCAAATCAGCGGGGACAGGAGTTTTCATCCTGGCGCTGGGATTGGATGAAGTTCTGGGAAATGGTATTCAATCATAAGAAAAAAAATGTGGAATGGTACTGTCCTGAATTGGTGCATAAATGACTTGAAACGGGAAACGGGGCATGGCTGTTTCAAGAGAAAATGGGGGAGAATAAAAACATGAAAATGCAGGCAGGTGGAAAATTCACACTTATTGAATTATTAATAGTTATCGCCATTATTGCTGTTCTGGCCGCCATGCTGCTTCCCGCTTTGAATCAGGCGAAGAGGAAGGCAAGGAATATTCAGTGTCTGGGAAATATGAGGCAGCTTTCTCTCCTGCTCTCGCAGTATGAATTGACTGCCGGATACTGCCTTCCGACATTTGAAAGAGCGACATCGTCTTCCAGTACCATGGTACTGGGATATGTTCTTCTGGCCAGAATCAATTTGATCAATATTGCAAGCTGGTATGGCAATATCAACGGCTTTACTTCGCCAGGCGTTGTAAAAATAGCATATTGCCCGGAGGCAAGCACGCATGGATAGTACGGCGACATTCTCTTCTCCGAGCATAACCGGACCTTTATCACGCTGGATGGCATCTATCGCGGGATCAAAGCGGGAAGACAGAAAAGCCCGAGCAGAGTCATTTACGGAGGTGACACCGGCGGACCGGCTGCCAGCAGAAACCGGATCTACTATAAATTCAATTCAAAAGCAGAGGAAATCGGGCAGATGCTGTATATGGACTTCCGCCACAATGAATTCGCAAATCTGATCTGGATGGACGGGCATGCCTCCGGTGAAAAACGGAACGTCATCCCCGATACCGCCACATCCGGCAATAAAAACAGATATCCATGGCTGGATTCAGAATAGGCTGTATCCCAGAGAAATCACACAATGGAAGACAATAGGATTTTGCAATGAAAGCAGGTGATTCAACGATGCAGTTTTCCGATTTATTTCCCACAGAATACCGGGCCTTTTACCGAGGTGCACTTTCTGTCTGTATCGAACACTTCGGAGGCATTGATTCAAAAAAATCAGTTCCATACAGCGATGCTCTGCATCGCAAAAATGCTTCGTGCAGGACTGTCAGTCCTGCCGCGGTCCAGCTGCGCAAGCTGGTCGCCGCAGGCGAAATCCCCGATACCGCGTATGCTTGCATCGCGGTAATTCATTCAAAAAAATCAGTTTCATTTCCATTTCCCTGCTTGACATACGTTCTTTTGAAGGCAAGCGTTATCCGGACAGATATCCGGTGCCGTGGGTTTGCCGCCACGGCGTATCCGGCATGGGGCAGCCGTTGTAATCTCCCGCAATCCGGTTCCGGCACGGCACGGCGTTGTAGGTGCCGGTGAACGAGGTGCCTTTTGAATGAGATGCAGAGGAAAAATATCTCTGGGCAGACGGGATTTTTTCTCCCGGCGACCAGATTGAAGCAATAATCCGGTAAATTTCGCACAGGTCATGAAAATGGAGGAAAATCTGCTCAGAAAACAAAGTTGACAAGGAAATCAAAGGACATTCCCTGGAATCAGGTATATTTTTGAACTTTAACATGTGGAGAATCTTGAATGAAACGGGCAGGTTTTTTACTGGCGCTGTTCACCGGTCTGTTTTCCGCAGCGGGAGCAGACAGCCTCTTTGAGCAATATCCTTATGTTGTTCTGCCGAAAATGCAGTCCATGAAGATTGATGGAAACATCAGTGAAGACGAGGAAAAATCAACCATAGGAATGACAGGCCTGTGCCGCCATGGGAGCAGTCAGAAAATGATGCTTCTTGCGCCGGTCGATGTGAAATTCAACATCGGAACAGACGGCAGAGCGCTTTATCTCAGCGCTGTCTGCGAGGTCGGTCCCCGGGGGATTCTGGAACGCGCCCGCGCCGGGCGGGCGGGGGAACGGGCGTTCCTGGATGACTGCTTTGAATTCGTCTTTGTGCCGGATCCACGTGAAAAAATGCCAAGCATCTATCATATCATCATCAACAATAAAGGCGGTTACATGACATCCGCCCGGAAAGGTTCCTCCAATATCGCGTGGAATCCGAATTTTTCCTCCAAAGGCAGGATTGCTGACGGGAAATGGATCTTTGAGGCCGCGTTTCCTGTCACGGAATTCGGATTGAATGAACTGAAACCCGGTCAGGAATTCGGAGTGCGTTTCTGCCGGAACTGGAAACAGACAACGCGGGAATTCGGCGGCCAGTGGGGAATCCAGAGTTCCTGGAGTCAGGATAAATGTGCCTTCTTTTCGACCGATGCCCTGCCGATCGTCGTCTATGAACCGGGGGCCCCCGTCATCCGTTTTCTGAGTGTGACAGCGAAGGGAAAGCCGGATATGAAACTCAGCGTGCAGAATCCGGATCAAAAGGATCTGACTCTGCAGCTGGCATATGAGCATAAACCATCCGAATCGCAATCCATGTCCCTCCGGGACACCCTGACCTTGAAACCTGGAGAGAAACGAATCCTGACTCTGCCAACGGCGCAGGTCACGGAAAAGGAGAGTGTTTCCACAGGGGTTGCCCTGAGTTCGGCGGACGGGAGAAAAGTGTATTATCGACGCGCGTTCCGCTGGAGTCCGGCACGTCCTCAGTTCTTCCTGCCGGCGGAAGGCGAACAGTCCAAAATAGCCTTGAAATACGCGTTTTATCCGGAAAAAAACAATCTTTACATCCAGATGGATTTTTCCGCCTTGCGGAATGCAAAAGTAAAAGCGCTCAAAGGCACGGTTACCGGAAAAGACGGTAATCTTGTGGCGGAAGCAGAATTGCCGGCACCGGAAAAAGAGATGGTGGAGTATCTCTGGCAGCTCCCGGACATGCGGGAATATACCCGGGAAAAAAATCCGTCCGGAGAGTATCAGCTGAAAGTGACGGTGTCCGGCACCACTGAAAGCGTAATTACCCGCAAATTCGAGCGTAAACTGTTTGAATGGGAAGGCAATACGCTAGGAAAGAGCGAGCGCCTGCTGCCGCGTTTCACTCCGATCAGGATTTCCGGGAATCAGGTTTCCGTGGTGCTGCGCAGCTACACAATGAACAAATTCGGTTTGTTCGACCAGATCAAAGCCGATGGTGATGTTCTGCTGGACGAAGGCGGAATCCGTTTTGAAGCCGTTGTTAACGGCAGAAGCGTCACTCCGGTCGGGAAGTCGCTGAAATTTACCGGGAAAACGGATACCAGGGCGTCCGCGGCGGCGGAATGGTCCGCCGGCGGGCTCGAAGCGGCAGCGGCGTGTTCATGGGATTATGACGGAGTGATGAAATACGCCTTGACCTTGAAGCCCTTTGCGGGAAGACTTGATTCTCTGAAGATGATAATCCCGCTTCTTCCCCGTAACGCCTATCTTTTCCATGCATGCACGGACGGGCTCCGCTTCAACTACGGCGGTGCGGTTCCGGAGGGGCAGGGGCAGGTCTGGAACAGCACGAAGGCCTCGCGCAGGGATCTGCAGACTGATTATGTGAATTACATCTGGCTCGGTACGGAGGGGCGCGGACTGGCCGTCTTCGGAGAAAATGACAAGGGATGGGTGCTGAATCCCCGGGTTCCGGCCCAGGAACTGATTCGCGAAAAGGACAAACTCTATCTGGTCTGTCACTTCGTTTCCAGGCCGGTGGAGATAAAGACTCCCCGCACACTGGAAATCGCATTCCAGGCTACGCCCGTGAAACCGATGGCGGAAAACTGGCGGCGGTCCGCGATCTGGTCGACTCCGGAATACGCGCTTCCCTATCTGGATTATTACATGGTTTTCCTCGGCAGCTGCAAACCCTATGCAGGGGAAACCGCGTCCAATGATATTGCTCCGCGTGACAATGATATTTCCGTCTGGAAACTTTACGGGGAAATCCGCAGAAAAAAAGCCTTTCCGGAAACCTATACGGACAGGGACGGCAGAATTCACAAATTCTCCAGCAGGAATTTCCCGAAGGAATTCCTGGACTACTGGTGCCGCGGATATGTGGATAAATCCTCGCTCAAATCCTATCGGGCGGAAATGAATTTCGGGCTGTATTCCATGCGGAACGCTCCTCCGGGACTTGTGACATTCTACACCAATGCGCGCGGCATGCGGACCGATATTCCGGAGGCCCGCACCTTCTGCGACGACTGGTTCCGCGAGGAGTTTCAAGGGGCGCGTGACAGAATCCCGGAACGGCCGTCCTCGCTTTCCTACAGCCTTACTCCGGTGGAATCTTTCCGTGATTATGCCATGTTCTGGTATCAGCAGATGATCACGACCGGAGCCTGTGACAATCTCTACTGGGATGATGTTTTTCTTGCCTCCAACATGGATCACAGCGGACGCAGTCCCGCCTACCGCCTGGAAAACGGTTTTCTTCAGCCGTCGGTCGGGCTCTGGGACATGCGCGAACTGATTCGCCGTGCCGCAGTGCTTCAGCTTGAACTCGGACGGCAGCCCAACAACATGGTGCACATGACAAATACCGCGATCAGCCCGATCTGCGCATTCGCCCAGCAGAATCTGGACTGGGAGGAGCATCTCGGCACCAATCCCTTCCAGCAGCGTTATACAAAGGAATACATCCGGGCGCTTTCCATCGGCAGACAATTCGGGAATCTGCCGGGTGTGCTCGGGCTTGTCGTGCGGGAAGGCAACCAGAAAGCCATTGAATGGTGCCTGCGCACCGGCGCCGGCGTATCGCTGACGCATGAAGTTCTATGGACGAAAGGCGGTGCCGCCAGAGTTTACTGGAAGCATCGCGTTGAAATGCTGAAGTTCGGCTACGGAAAGGAGAATGTCCGCGTCTGGAACTACTGGAACAGGAATTACCCCGTGCGGATCAGCGGGGACACTTCTTCAATCCTGTTAAGCAAACCTGCTGAACAGGAAGCCGTTCTTCTAGTCTGCGACTACGGGAACGGAGGAGACTTCACTGCAAACCTGGATCTTGCTGCGATCGGTCTCAACGGCGATCTGGCTGCAAGCGACTGGGAAAGCGGCAGACCATTGAAAATGGAGGACGGCAGATTGTCTTTTACCCTGAAAAAGTATGATTTCATCCACATCCGCATAAAAAAGAAATAACAGAAGACAGGAGGAAAAATGTCTGCAAAAAAAATGAAAACACTGTTGGCGGCGCTTGCCGGAGTTTGCTGTTTCGGCCTTTCCGCAGCGGAAAACCCGGTCTATCAGCTGTTCCCGAATGATGTCATATTTCACCTGTCCTTCGATAACGGCGACTGTACGGCGGATATGGCGGGCGGCAAGGCGGAACCCCGCCGGATTGAAGGAAAAGCCGGATTCGGAGAGGGCGTTTTCGGCGGCAAAGCGCTGTTGACCGGCCGTCCCATTTACGATGCTGCGAAAAATCTTGACATGACGGCATCCGGAAGCATCATCCTGTGGATAGCCCCCGTCAACTGGCCGACGGAAAAAACCGCCGACGGGAAGGAGCCAGGCTTCCGGGCCTTTTTCGCAAATGCCGCTGACTATCAGTTTTACATAGGCAAAATGTCAGGACAGCCATGGCTTTACGGAGGACATCTGAACAACTATGTGCAGTATCCGAAACCGACTCCGCATGTCAACTGCATCCGCTATAATGACGGCACCACGGCAAAATGGAAAAATGGAGAATGGCGCATGCTGGTTGCCACTTGGGGCGGCGGAATGTTCACCAACTCGGTCAACGGGAAAAAATCCCGGGTTTCCCAGCTGAAGAAGCTGATGACCGCTCCCACCTCCTGGTTTCAGGTCGGAGCCACGGAAAACAACGGCAGATACCAGTTCCTGACGGATGAAGTCGTTATACTGAAAAAAGCCCTTTCCGACGAGGAAATTCAGAAACTCTACGAAGCAAGTCTGAAAGCACTTCCCCGGGGAAAATAAGACGGAGGAAATTGAAATATGCTGACTCGATTGTCGCTTTTGTCCGGAGTTTTGATGTTCATCAGCGGCTGCATCGCATCGCAGAATGCCTCTCCGGAGACGAAAATGGATGCTGAGAAAATCGTATTCTGGGGTGATTCCATTACGGACAGCCAGATGTATCCCGTTTACGTGGAGGCTTTTTTCAGAACCCGTTATCCCGGTTCACAGCATATTTTCCTTGAACGCGGCTGGGGCGGCGATCAGGCGCGGAATCTGGAACGTGTCAGGCGTGACGGCATGCCGGAAAAGGCGGATCTGGTATATATCATGCTCGGCATGAATGATGCCGGCTATTCGGAGGACCTCCGGAAACGTCTGCCGGAATTCTGCAGTTATTTGCGGAAAATGACCGGACTTTTCCGTGAGGCCAATCCCGAATGCCGGTTTGTCTTCATGTCTCCGCCTACCATGGAGGTGTATGAGAAACAGGAAATGCAGTATTATCCCTGGATTCTGCGCTGTTATTCTCTGGAAATGGAACGGATTGCGCGTGAACTGAACATGCCTTTCATTGACCAGAATGCACTCTACAGCGGTTTTGCCGGTGCCGTGGCGAATATGTTTCCCGCGGAAACACTCTGGCGCGGGGCGGCACCTTCTCCCCTGCAGCCGTTCATGCTGACGCGGGATGGCATTCATCCCAACAGGGCGGGGCAAAGTGTAATTGCCGTCAATATGTTCCCGCGAGTGCCGGATATGGCGGACATCCGTTACGACGGCAGAACGAAACAGCTGACTGCCGCTGGAGCGGAAATCTCCGGCATGACCGTTTCTCCGGACGGGACAAGGATCCGCTTCACACGCAAACTGGCAAATCTGCCCTTTGCTCTCCCGGAGGATATCCTCTATATGGAACGCCTGCTGGGATTGAGTGAGAAAATCAACCGCGATCTGTTCCGTGCGGTGAATCTGAAACCCGGTCTCTGGCGGCTTTCTGCGGACGGCATGGTTTTACGGGATTTCTCCGCGGACGATCTCGCGGAAGGAATCAATCTTTCTGATTTCAGCTTCGCACCCGACATGATGCAGGCAAGAAAGATCGTGTCCCTGGTGGAGGAGAAGAACAGGAAGGAAAAACAGGCCTGGCATCAGCGTATCCGGAACAATCCGCATTTGTATCCGAAATCCGGAGTCTCGGTTGATCCCGTTTCCGATCCGGCTTATCTGCGGAATCAGGCGAAGATCAAGGAGATGACTGACCAGATCAGGAAACAGGCGAAACCCGCTGCTCATCAGTTTACACTGGAATACAGGGGAAAGGATACTGCCCTTCCGTGGAGTATGCGTTATCAGAATACAATCCGTGCTGTGGTAAAACCGCCGGAGATTCCGCAGCAGGGTGGACCCCGGCAGACCTCTTTGAATGTCATGCTCGAAAACCTGACATTGAAGGATCAGTCCATCGAGCTGTATCTGGAGCAGAACAGGAAAAAACAGTTCCTGCAGGCACTGACTTTGAAAAAAGGAATCAGCCGGCGTCTTGTGATTCCCTTTACGGCGGATCCGGGAAATCCCCGCTGTTTCCTGCACGTATTTTATCAGCCTGTCGACAGGAGTTTTCCCCGCCTCCACACGGAATGCCGGATTGCTCTTGCAACCGTTCTGGATGTGCCGGAACGGTCATTGCAGGAACTGGAAAAGAACAATTGGAGCAATGCTGCGGAAATCCGTCTGGGAAAAAATCACCTGCCGAAACTGGTTCTGCGGCGCTGGAACGGAAATGCCGATTTGAGTGCCTCTGCATTTCTCGCATGGAACAGATATGCGCTTGAAATCAGGATCGAAGTCACCGACGATGTGCATTTCCCCGCGGAAAAAGCCGATTCCGGTGCATGGACCTGTGACAGTGTTCAACTTGCATTCTGGATTTTGAAGAGACAGGGAAAATCCTCGCAATGGGTCCATTTCAATGAATCCGTCTTTCTGGATGCCGCCGGTGAAAAACACTGGATGCGCAATTCCGCAAGGATTTCCCCGGAAGCGGATGCGAAACTCGCCAATACGATCACGAGAAAGGGTACTGTCAGCTCTTATACGCTTCGCATTCCCTGGGAATCCCTGGGAATCACCTGTCCGCGGAACGGAGAAGAACTGCATTTTAATTTCGGAGTCAATGACCGCGATTCCGAAAACGGAGAGTGGAAGTATCTTCCATGGACTTACGGAATCTGGTATTCCAATGCTCCGGCGGAGTATGGAAAACTGCGTTTCATTGCATCTGAACCGCAAACCCCGCTGAAATCTGAATGATCCCGTCATGGCGGACATCGGACCTTTTTCCGACAGCAGAAACAGCGGAACGTAGAACAACTCAGTCCTGCTTCGGTTCCGCTGGATAAACTGGCCGCCCCAGGTGAAATTCCCGCTGCCCCGCGTGCTCCGGCACCGGGGTGGTTCATTTTCTGCGGCGGAACAATCCGATGTATTGCCGCCTGAATTGAAACCTGTTGACGCGTCCTGCAGAGGAAAGATGTTGCATTCGCTCTATCCAGTGACGGAAAATGATGCGGATCATTTTTCTGCTCCCGGTCCTCTTGATTCTCAGGGCAGTAATATCAATAATCATCTCCGATGTCTGTGACCGTTGCAACAGGAAAAATCTCCCATTTTCCGAATTTCCGTTCTCCACGTATCATCAGGCGCCCGCCTTTCCTTCTGCCCCGGGATTTGAGGGGAAAACGCAATTTGCAGACAGAGGAATGTTTCCGTCTCTTAAGAGCGGGATTTCGCTGCGGCTGCCTTATGCGGGTCACTTTTCATGACGCCTGCCGGATTCCGCCTTTTGCTTCCGGCAGTAAAGATCATTCTGACATAAAATATTTTTCCGGAATTTTGTCCCGCGCATATTGACATTCATATGGGACACTTTTTATAATATTCAGAAAAACAGGAAGGACGGCGGGAGATTGAAATCCCATGTTTGAGCAGAAATACGAAACGCTTTCCCGGACGATAGAGCGCTGGATCCAGGAGAATCCGACGGACGGCCGTCTGCCGGGAGTCCGGAAATTTGCCTCTATGTTCGGTGCAGATAAAAAGACTGTCGGCAAAGCCATGCACCTCCTTGTCCGGCGCGGTGTGATCAGCGTCAACGGTCCGCAGGGCACATTCCGTGTTTTCCGTCCCGGCGGCTGCCGCGGATATCATGCGATCGGAATTCTCGGGATTGCGGCGACTTCCGGTTTGGAAAAACTGATCGACTACCTGAACCTCCGAAGCCGGAAATTCGGATACAAGGTTGTCGCACTTGACCTGAAGGCGG
This sequence comes from uncultured Lentisphaeria bacterium, assembly GCA_949287225.1. Classification (GTDB taxonomy): domain Bacteria; phylum Verrucomicrobiota; class Lentisphaeria; order Victivallales; family UBA1829; genus UBA11452. Next base: position 22,913 of record CASEFP010000212.1, on the reverse strand, counting down.
AAGATTATGAACTGCTGCTCCATTTCCCGTTTGACGGTTACATCTTTCTCGGTTCCTACTCGACCAGCTGGATTTTATCCCGGCTTCATGAATGTTCCATTCCTGTCATCGGCGGACCTTTTTTTGACTTCCCGTGGCTGAACCGGGTGACATACGATCATGCAGGAGGATACTGCGCTCTTGTGAAATATCTGAAACAGCTCGGACACCGGAGGATTGCCCTTGTCGAGTATGAACGGAAGCAGGAATATGCGGAGTATATCGCGAACCTGAAGTCGATTTTCCGGAATGCCATGGAGGATGATTTTTCCGAGGAACTGTTCTGCATTATTCCCCTGCGCCGGCTGCGGATCGGTTTCAACGGGATGGAAAAGCCGAAGAAAATTGCCGACGGGATTGTGGAACGTCTGATGGCCCTGCGGGAGCGCCCCAGTGCTGTGATTGTGGTTCCGCCGCTGGTCCGCCATATTTTTCTGAGTCTGAAAGAACGGGGCATATCTGTTCCCCGTGATGTGTCGCTTGTGGATGTCGCCTGCATACAGAACCGGAATCCGGGTTATACGACGCTCGTGGCTCATGAGGAAAGACTGACCTGGATGGCGGTCCGGAGAATGATTGCCATTCTGGACGGCTCCGCCGGCTTCCCCCGGACTCTTTGTGCACCGTTTACACTGAAAATTGGAAAGAGCACGGGGAAATGCTCTTCCTGATCTTGAAAAAGGAGGTTTCATGAAACGACTTGAATTCACATTGATCGAAATGCTGATTGTTATCGCAGTCATTTCCATTCTTGTGTCCCTGCTGCTGCCCGCACTGAAGCGTGCAAGGGAAAAAGCGGACGGAATCGCATGTGTGAGTCAGCTGAAGCAGATCGGTGTCGTCGATCAGAATTACACCAATGACAATCGCGGAATCTGGACCGTGATGGGGATGATGGAATATTTCCATCCGGGAAACGGAACAACCTACAGCATCTATTATCCCCAGTTTTACTGGCGACAGGGATATCTGCCTCCGTCACAGGGAAGCGGATCCCCCGGCTCATTTTACATCGGAAAAGCGTATTTCTGCCCGGGACTTGTGAAACAGTTCAATCCGCCGAACAGTTCCGGCCGATATCTGAGCCTGTACTGTTATGCGACGCGCGCGGACATCCGCCGCGGATTCGGGGATGACACACTCGATGTGACATCTCAGCTGTATTTCCGCATGACCGGCGTGATGGATCTTTCAAAAGCCAGGCGCCCTTCAGCCTTCAACCTTCGCGGCTGCTCCTCGAACGGGCTGAGTGCAGTCAACGGCCTGCAGATGTACTGCATGCTTGAGTCGCCCAAGGCGCCAGCCGGCATTCACACCCGGAACGCGAACATGATTTTTCTGGACGGACATGCCGAACCCGTAAGCCGGACAAGAATGGTCCTGGCGTTCGGGGGCGCTTCCACAACAACCTACAATTACATCCAATGAAACGTATAAGGAGCCGCATATGAGAAATATTCTGTCGATTCTGCTGTTTCTGCTGTCCGGACTTTTTCTGCACGGCGTGGAAAAACTTGAAGTCAGAACTTTTCCGGATGGATATCGGGATGACCGGACCGGCTCGGTTTTTTCCGACGCCCCGTCTGTCCTGATCCTGCATGCCTGGGCGAAGGAAAAGGCATTTCGGTCCGGCCGTGTCGCAGTCACGCTGAAACTGCCGGAAAATTTCCGGATCGGGCATTATTCGATCGGGCGGAGGCCGCGTCCGGGAAAAAGCATTTCGTCCGTGCCTGCGGGAAAAGGATGGCGGAAATGGACGCTTTCCGCCGGAAATGTGAATTATCACTCTGTTTACAAGGTATCCGCGCATCCCTGGCGGCCCACCGTTCCATGGACCGAGAGTTCGGTTGTCATTTTCCTTTCTCCGGAGGGGAGGGGGCCGGAACACTTCGATGTGCCGTGGACGGTGACGGGAGATGCTTTCGAACCGGTTTCCGGAACAATGAAACTTTTCACGCTGCCCGCGCCGAAGCTGACAAAGGCCCCGAAACAACTTTCTGTCTGGAGTACGATGGGAATGTATGGAAACAAAACGGGTCCGGGCGCATGGACCGGGGAATATTATCTTACCGTTCTGAAAACCATGAAGGATGCAGGAGTGAACGGTATTATCGAGAGCGGGGGTAGCTGGCTTCCGGATGCCGTTTACCCTGTGGCGAAACTTCATTCCGAGCTTGGATTCGAGACGATTGCCATGAACTGCTTTTCCTATTCCCAGCGAATTACTCCGGAAGCGATGAACGCCGCCGGATTCCGCATCACGGATCGTGATGTGAAGCGCAATGCGTCCGGGCGTTCCATGCGGGAGATGCGCAGTTGTCCCAGGCAGATGTTCTGTTTCAGCGCCATGGCGGAAAAGGATTCCCCTGTCCGCGCTTACATGCGCAGCTATTACCGTCGCTATATCAAGCGCGGATTCCGTGTCTTCTTCAGCGATTACGAGCCGCCGGTTTACGACTGCTGCTACTGTGACAAATGCCGCCGGGCCTTCGCCGCCTTCGCCGGTGCGGACGAGTCGGAATGTCTGACGCTGAAAGCCGGAGAACTGGTCGCGAAATATCCCTGGAAGTGGTATCTCTTCCGGTGCGGCCTGTTCGGAAAGGTGCTCGGACTGCTCCGGGAGGAGCTCGGGGTTTCCATCGGCTGGAATTCCAATCTGGTCCATGAGAATGTTTATCTGTCCGCCCTGCGGAGTTTCGGCTGGTCCGCCTTTGCGGAGGATCCGCGCATACTGGACGGCAGTATTGATTTTCATAACGCCGATTCGCTGGCGACGGGGCTTGCCTCCGTTATGACGGTGGGCGCGTTTCTGCAGAAGACGCCGGACGGGAAGGCACTTCTTTCCCGTCCTCTGATCGCCCGTGCCACCTCCCTGCACTGGGTCAACTGGGGATACTTCTGCATCTACGGACGATATGATTTCGCCCGGAAGAAAGGGTTCCGGGGGCTGGGTGTCGATTTCCGGCGGAAGTTGCATAAACTGGAGATCGCCTCGGATTTCGCGCAGGGCGCTTCCGGCGTGGAAATTTCCGCCTCGCCTTTTGTCGCGGATGCCGAAGCCCTGACCGGAATCGCGGAAGGGATTCAGTTCGGCGCGGATTTCGAGGACCGCCTTCAGGTCCGGACACGCCTTGACGGGCGGGCTTTCCGCCTGTATGACTGCACTTCCGGACCGTCTCCCTATCGTGAAAAAATGAAACAGGGATATCTCAGCAATTACCTTCTGATGGCGACGGACCGTTACGGAGCGGTGCAGTGCATTGCCCATGGGGAGAACGACTGGCGGCTCTTCACGCTTTTCAACTGGGATTATGAACAGGCGAAGATTCTGCGTCTTGTTCCGGATGATCTGCCGGAAGGTGACGGATATTTCCTGAATGTCAGCATCGACAACCGGAAGAGCGCTACGCCCCGTTGCTATTCCGCTCCGGAACTGCGCAGGGGAATCATGATCGCCGTGCCCGCCGGAGGAGTTGCGGGAGTCCTGATCGCACGGAAGAGGATCTTTCCGGAAGGAAGGATCGATTTTCCCGCCCATGCGCAGGGGAGGGAGATCCGCTTCCGCATTCCGGATCGTTCCGGGAGCGGAATGGCGGAGTTTATCCGGAAAACCTTCAATCCGCAGGTGGAACGTCTCGCAAGAAAATATCCGGACGCGGGATTCCGCCGGATCGAGGTGACGGAATGAAAGATCATTACCGCATGGTCAGCTGGTGGCTGCGGAAGGAGGACCTGCCGTGGCCGAACAGGAAAAGTGCGGAGAAGTTCCGCCGCCGCGCAGAGTCCATGGCGCGCGAGGGCGTCAGCGCCGCGATTATTTTCGGCGCGCATTTCCGCTGGGATTTCATGCCTGTGATCGGACAGCTTCATGAGCTGATCGCATTTGTCGCGGAAGAGCTGCATCAATACCGGATCGTTCTGTTCGATCATCATTCCTCCGTTTTGAGCTGCGATTACAATCCCGATCCCGGACGCTTCAACGCACGGAAAACATACAGCAATCACCGCCAGATGCTGATTTCCCCTCCTGACGGATTCCTGCCCCGGGAGATGCTCGACGAGTGGAAAATGAAAGATGCGGACGGGATGAATGTTTTCTACCCCCAGTATGCGGCGCAGTCCTTCTGCATGAACAATCCGGATTTCCGCGAGGCTTATTATGACTACCTGAAACGGCTGGTCGCCGACACGGCGATCGACGGGCTGATGAGCGATGACGCCATTTTCCCGCTGTCCGGCTGTTTCTGTTCTTTCTGCCGCGCCCGCTTCCGCCGGGAATACGGATTGGAATATCCCCCGGCAGGGGATTTTTCCTTCTGGAGAAACCGGGACAATCCCGACTATCGCGCTATGATCCGGATGCGTCTGGACTCTGTCCGTGATTATTTTCGCGGAGTGATTTCCTCTCTTCCGCAGAATTTTCCAGTGATGAGCTGCTGCGCCTCCAGCGTTCATCCGGCTCTGCTGGAGAGGGGATTGACTTACGGCGCCTTCATCGAGGCGGGAGCGAACACCGTCATGCTGGAGATGTGCGGGAACACGCCGGATGCAGGCGGCGCTCTTTTCCGGAAGGAACTGCCTTCGCAGCTGCTGCATCTTGCCATGTCGGAGAAATCCGGTCTGCCGTGCATCGGCCTGGGATACGGATTTTCCCCCGATGCGGCTTTCATGGTCTGGGCGTTCAACAAATTTCTGAATTCCGGAACGTGGTATTCCTCCCTGGTTCACCGCCTTGGCCTGAGCGATCAGGACATCCGGATGATCCCGGATGATCCGGAACAGCTGGACGGCATCTTCCGTTTTGAGAAGAAGCATGCGGAATGGTTCCATGCTGCCGGCGCCGGAGATGTCGCCATTCTGTTTCCCCATGACACCGTCGTGAATTTCGGCGGAATGGAAGACGACTGTGTCAATGATTATTCCGCCTTGTGCATGTATCTGCTGGAAAACGGATTTTGCGCGGATGTCGTGACGGATGTGCCTGATGGAGGATCCCGCTGGAAGGTGCTTCTTGTCCCTTCCGCCGTCTGCATTGCCGAAGAAACGTATGCGGCGATGAAGCTCTGGGCGGATGCGGGGAAAACTGTCGTCGTTCTCGGACCTTTCGGCTTCCGGACGGCATCCGGTGCGCCAGCGGAGAAATCGTTTGCCTCACGCTGCGGGCTGCCGGTCTCTTTTCCGGAGAAAGGCCGCGGTTCGCTCTGTGATCCCCGGAACGGCGTCCTTCCTCCGGGCGAGTGCTTCCCGGAGGGAGTTTTCCATCCGTATCCCGGATTTTACTGGTTCACCCGGCGATTTTCCGGCGGTGTTCCCGCTGGATTTTCAGAAACTCTCGCAGGCTGCCTGCGTCTGCATGCGGATGGCTGGGCGTCCAGACGCTATGTCGATCCGGCGGGGCGTCTGCTGGTTCATTTTATTGCGCTGGAATATTGCATCGGTCTGGATGAAACGCTTGAGAAACTGCGGGATATACACTCTCCTGCCTTTCACAATCTGAAAATCATTTCCGGAATTTCGCCGAAACATGTGAAAGCGGTTTCCATGACAATACCCGAAGGCTTTTCCCGTGTGGAGCTGCTGGAGCCGTATTCCCGCCGGGAGCCGCGTGAAATCTCCGCGCAGGAGCTGTGTTCCATTCCCGTCCAGCCCGGCTGTCCCTATTTCCTCCTGCGCTTTCATCCCGCGCGGTAAGGGTGCCCTGTCCGGCACCCTGTTTCAGAATCGCCCGGAACGGAAAAAAAAGGTGAAATCCCGTTTTTTCCTTGACAATCGCGGGAATCATGATAAATAAGGCCTGCAGAACCGGAAGAGATCATGCTGAATGCCTGCACACGCCATGAAGGACGGTATCCGATCCATGAAAAATACAGCAGGGAAACGAATTGGCAGAAAAGTTCAGCCTCCAACAGCTGCCGGATCCGGTTCGCAGAAAAGAATGGCAAGGCGATGACACTTTCTGGGCAAACTCTGTGTCTTCGGATATTCCCGAACCGCGGTTTTTGCAGATCTGCTGCGATACGGAAAGCCTGATGCCGTCAATAAGACTTTTGATACAGACCATATTGTGGAGATGTCCCGGCAGTTCTTGCCGCTGCAGCGGGCTCAGAGCAGATGCATCGCGGCGATGGTTTCCTCCAGATTCTGAAGGTGATTCACATATTTCAGAAATTCAAAATTGATTCTGTTCCCGTAGATGTTGTAGATCTGACGGTCCAGCAGAGTATGATAGCCTCGCAGATCAAAATGAAGAAAAGCCGTGTTTATTTCCGGGTTAAGGCGGCGGAATTCCGCCGCCTGTCCGGCAAAAAGTCCGGACCGGACGGAGAACAATCCGGGAACCGCGCGTGCAAGATGTTTCTGGACTTCGTCTGAAAGAAAATGGCGGATCAGCATGAGGGCATTGTGTTTCTGCCGGGAATTGCGGCCAATTGCCAGAGCATAGTTGTTCTGGCAGGCAAAACCGTGTTCCGAGAGCGGGAAACCCAGAATTTCATAAGCCGGCAGGTTCATGGAAGTATAGTCGCAGAAAAGGACGACATCCTGTGATTTCAATTCGGAGAAGCGGAACGCCTGCTCAAAATGCGACTGGTTCAGAATCGGAGCCATGCACTTGAGAACATGGGTCAGGCGCGTTTCATCAAATTGCAGTTCTTCCTTTGTGCGCCGGAAAAGCACACCGAATGCCGCCGCATGATAGATAAGGCACCGGAAAGTGAAGTCAATCATCCCCGGCGGCAGCCGGTGCCGGATTGCCGCGATGCGGGAACAGAAATCTTCCGGGGTGTGAATTTCCCGGAAGAAATCCGCATACTCCCGCTTGCCGAAACAGCAGGCAAAGGTATGTGCGAACGGAACCGCATAGGAGATGCCGGAATCCATTCCCGTTTCCAGCATGCCGGGGATCATATCGTCCGGGATCAGTTCGTCCATGCTGGAGAGCGCCATATACAATTCCGGCTGGATTCCGGCCGGGCAGAGAACGCAGAGATCAAAATCCTCGGGATGGGGCGGAACGATATCATAATTGAAATTCAGCTGGAAGAAAGGATATTTTTCCCGGAAATCCAGAAAAAGCTTCATCAATGTTTCTGATAAATTTTTATCAAGCGCCGGCAGGGAAATATTCAGAGGCATGAGGTTGTATGCCTGCGGGGCAAGACAGGTTTCGGAAACACTGTGAGTGTGAGCGAAAGGGGTTTGACGCCCGACCAGCAGACCAAATCGCGGCAGCGCGGTCAATTCTCCGACATTTTTCAGAGAGAGAATTGCCTGATGCAGGCGGCCGTGCGAAACATGCAGTTCTTCGGCCATCGTGCGTTCCGGAGGCAGTCTGTCTCCGGGATTTTTTTCCCGGATATATTGCTCCCGGATTTTTTCAACGATCTGTTGCTTGTTCATATCCGCTCCTCATTCAGAGAATGTCAGCAATATATCGTATTTTCTCGTAAAATCAACTGAAAAAGACTTGAAATCCATTTTTTTTATGCTATGATATTCACTGAATGAATCAAGAAGGGGCTCATTGCTCCTTTTCGTATTATATCGGAGTATGACGGAAGAAGATTTATTGATATTCACTGAATTAAATGGACTGTCCGAACACTACAAGGAGGGTATGAAATGTTATTCTGCAGCACCGGAAAACGCGGAATTGCCGCCATGCGGCCCGTGGAACATTCGACGGATGAAAAAAAACAAAGGGGCAAGATGGGATTTGAATTTATCTTCTCTGCTGCCTTGTATCCCCCGCCACACTATGAAAAAAGGGGATACTCATTTCACATTGATAGAGCTTCTGATTGTGATTGCAATTATTGCGATTCTTGCGGGTATGCTGCTTCCTGCCTTGAACTCGGCAAGAGAACGTGCCCGCTCAATCAGCTGTCTGGCCAATATGAGCCAGATCGGCAAGGCGGTTATTATGTATTCCGATGACAACAGGGAATTTCTGCCTTGCGGCCGGGCGGTCGGGGATACTGTGACGTATCCCCGCTGGTTCAATTCCATTTATCCTTACATGAAAGAGCTCAAGGCTTTTTCATGCCCCTCCGCCGCGTCGCTGTCGACGTTCTGGGAAAATTTCAGTCCTGAGAATGGCGGAAGCGTGTTTCCCGGTCATTACGGTTCAAATTCGGAAATGGGAATCAACGACGAGGCTTCTCTGTCACTTCTGGCGGATTTGCGCAGAGTGCCCACAGCCCGTTCGCGCTTCATGTTTGTCGGAGACGTTCATCGTCAGGTGTCCGTGACGGGGTTGATCCTGTATGTCCCGGGCAATGATGATTCCAGCAACAAGCTGACGCCGCGCCATCCCGGCAAAAGTGTCAATCTCGCCATGTCCGACGGCAGTGCCATCAGTAAAAGCGTCGCAACTATTTACTCCGAGACTCATCTTGCCGGCATTGATTTCGGCAACAATACAAATGATGAAGTCCGCTTCAAAGCCTGGCTGTGCGGATATGGCAAATTCTGAGAGAGCAGCTGGCAATGACAATACCCAAGGAGTATCGGACTGAGGATCAGCTCCACCTCTCGAATTCCGGAAATGTACTTCTGATTGCATCCGAACGCAGCAGACTTGCCATTGATCCGGATATGAATCTGTCGCTGGACGCGGGATTTCCCGTAATGCTGCGGACAACCCGTGCACCGCTGGTCGTCCGCAGCGGGGATCGGAAGACGGCGCTGAAATGGAGCGACGCAGGACATCGGGAAACCACGCAGGAACGCTTCGCATCGGCGGCTGGATGGAGGATTCACTTTTCTGATTTTTACAAAGACGGGATTTCTTATGACTTTGAGCTGGAAATTTTTATCGGACTGGATTTCCTGACGGACGAAATACGCATTGAAATCAATCCCCGCGAAGAGGGACGCGATTCCGTCTGCATGCTGAATTATCCGGGCGGATTCGTCGGGATGGATGCCGCGGTTGTTCCGTTCATGCAGGGCATCCGGATTCCGAAAAAATGGCCTCAGGAGATTTCCCATTATCCGGAAGACGCCGATTTCGCCCTCTGTTACGGACGCTCGCTCTATATGCCGTGGATCGGCATGGAGTCCGGGGATTCCGCCGCGATGCTGATCCTGGATACGCCGGAAGACGCGGGAATCCGCCTGCGGCACCGTTCAGGCGGAAAGACCCTGCTTGAAACAGTCTTCGTGTCATCCCTGGGAAAACTGCGTTATCCGCGGCATTGCCGCATACGAACGTTCCGAAGGGGAAATTATGTGACGCTGGCAAAATCCTACCGGAATTTCATCATGGACAGGGGAAAATTCGTTTCACTGCGGGAAAAGGCAGCGCGCAATCCGAAGGTGGGAAAACTGCGGGGAGGATGCCTGCTTCATGCCGGACTGTGGTATCACTATGAGCCGGAAAGCATTTATTACAAACCGGGCAGACCGGAGGGAAACGATGTTGTGATTTCCTGTCGGGAATTCGCGGAAAAATTCACACGTCTGAAACGTCTTGGCATCAGGAACCTGTGCGTTCATCTGGACGGATGGGGAAATCGGGGCTACGACAACCTGGAACCGGACTCGATTCCCGTCAACAGACGTTGCGGCGGGCTGCGCGGTCTGAAACGCCTTGCCTCACTTTGCCATGACTGCGGCTGGCTTTTCACTCTGCATCAGCAATACCGCGACAGCTACCGGGATGCGGAGGGATTTGATCCACGCCGTCTGGTGCGCAATGTGGATGGCGGTCACACGTTCGAGGAAATCTGGGCCGGCGGAAAGGCTGGGGTTCTCTGCCCCGAATATTCCGAATGGTATCTGCGGCGCAATCATGCTTATTTCGAACGTTCCGGGCTGCTGCTCGACGGGGCTTATCTGGATGTTTTCGCAGTTTGCCCTCCGGACGAATGTTTCGACCCGGCCCACCGGGTGTCGCGCCGGAAGTGTCTGGAACTTCGCGCCCGCTGTTTTGATTTTGTCCGCTCCAGCTGGGGGGTGGTCAGTTCTGAGGAGCCCGGAGACTGGGCGGTACCGCATCTGGATCTGGTGCATCATGCGCCATGGCCGCTGTATCCGAATCCCGGCGAAGGTCCTGTCTTCGGCCAGCCACTGCCTCTGTTCAATCTGGTTTATCATGATGCGATCGTGGTTCCGTGGTCCTCCCGCCGGATACGCGGAGATTGGGGACATGACAAGTCCAGCATTCCGTATCTTTCCGGTCTGCTGAATGCCGGAATTCCATACGTCGCTCTTGATGCGGACGCAGCGGATATTTCCGCTTTGAAGGTAATGAGCAGACTCAATGACCGGACCTTCTACTCGGAAATGAGCAGTCATGAATATCTGGAAGAGGATGGTTCCGTGCAGCGTGCCGCCTACGCTTCCGGCAGTGTCGTGACGATCAATCACAATACAGGAGCATATGAAATCCGGGAGGGAGGAAAGTCATGTCACGGAAGAATGGATTGACCGTTCTGCTTTTATCCGCCACATTGTGCGGATATGCCGGGGAGTTTTTGAAAGGCGGCTCTCTGGATGAGAAGGGACTTCCCGGCTGGACAATAGATCCCGCGGTAAAGTTTGAACATCGGGAGGCCACGCGTTACAGCCAGGATCTGGTGCTGGAGCTTTCCCGGAAGGACGCGGGAATCCTGCTGTCCCGTCAAATCGGGAAACCTGCACGCAGTGTTCACTCACTGGAGTTTTCGATGTCCGTGATCGGCCCTTTCCCCGAGAACGGGCTGCGTCTTGAGCTGGACTGGATAAACGCCACGGGAAGACGGATTACAAAGAACTGCCGGATGAATTCCGCGGGACAGAAGATTGTTTTCAAGCGTCCGCCCGAGGCGTTTGGAGTGGCCGCGTTCCGTCTTCTTTCCAACGGAGGCGGCAAAGTGATCATCAATGATCTTGCGCTCCGTTCCGGACGTGTCCGCAATGGGCTCACCCTTGGAAAACGCGCTCCCCTGCCGGAGATTGCCGGAAGCCTGTGTCGCAGACAGCCTTTTGCTTTTGCTCCCGATCCGGCGGAACCGCTCAGAATTCTCTTCTTTTCCCCTGCCAATGATTTGTCAATTGATCTGGCGGCGGAAGATTTCCGCCATCAGTTCGGCTACCGGGTTGATGTGATAAAAGGTGACCGGACTTTCGATCCGGAAACGGTCAACGCCCGTCTGCTGCGGGGGGAATATGATGCCCTGCTGATTCCGGGGAATCCGGAAAAATATCTCAGGGATTCCGATCACCCCGTGAGCGTCTATGTGGCGGAAGGCGGCGGGGTTCTGTTTCTCAGCGGACCGGAAGCCCCGCCATACGGGAGGGCAATGGAGGAGAACCTGACAGGGGAACTGCCCATGCAGGAGATTAATCCGCCTCGTTTCAGGCAGTGGGGATTCAGCGGGATTTACACGGCGCGCTGCGGAAAGGGGCGTGTCGTTCATCTGCGGGCGAAAAGCAGATTCCTTTACCGGGCGGGGATCTGGTGTCCCGTGGATGAGGCCTGGCTTGCGCTGGATATGCGGGGGTTCCGGGATGCGATGAACTTCAACTGGCAGGATTTCCATTCCGCTCTTTATGCAAAACTGCTTTCCCTGGCCGCCGGAAAGTGGCTGCCGGCGCCGCCGTTCGGAACAGCGGGATGCAGGGAATTCTATCATGACGCACGGGGAGATCTGATTGCACAGCCGCATCCGGGGACGCTCTGCTTCCAGACTCTGCAGCAGAGGAATGCCGCGGGAAAAGTCACGGCGTTTCGAACCCGGGCGATTCTCACGCCAGGGAAAATCGGGAGTGTGACAGTAAGGAACCGCTCCTTCCGGAAAGGGGATGTTTTGGAAGCCGAAGTAATCAGTCCCGGCGGTGAAATTGAAATCACGGCCGATGACCCCGCAGGACAGCTGCTTTATCGCGGGAAGCATCGTTTGAATTCCGGCAGAAATACTTTGCATATCGCCATTCCGGCAGGCAGAGTGCGGATGCCTTCCCTGACACTGCATTTCAATGGAGAAAAGTCTGTACTCTGTTTTCTCAAAAATGAAAACCCGATGCGTTATTACGCGGCGGCTTATCTCTGGCTCCCTCTTCATTACCGGCCCGCCTTCCGCGAAGTATTCCGTCGTGTCGGCATCAATATGGAAAACTGCTGGCCGACCGGCGGAGATTATGCAATGGCTGACGGATTTTTCTGGACAGACGGCTGGGGCGGTCCTGTTGACAACGGTCCTCGGATTCTGGAAGCGATCCAGGAACTCGGGGCACACGGGCGGCAATCCTATACGGATCCTGTCCGCAAACACTGGCGGAACGGCTGTATCAGCGAACCGGAGCTGGAACAGGCTCTGCGGGAAGAATCGAAACTCTATGCGCGCCTGATCCGCGATAATCCTCCGCTGCTGCGGGCGATCGGCGATGAAATGACGCTTTCCGCACCATGGGCAGGGGTTCATCCTGCGGATTCCGAACCATGCCGCATGGACGCATGCATGACGCGTTTCCGGAATAAAATGCGGGAAAAATACGGAAGGATTGAAAAACTCAATGCCGTCTGGAAAACCCGGTTCCGGAATTTTGAAACGCTGACGCCCGCGTTTTCTTCGGAAGTGCGCGGGACAGGCAATTACGCGTCCTATCTGGAATTCCGGCTTTTCATGGATGATGTCTTTGCCTCTCTCAGCAGCATGGCATGCGAAGCGTTTGCGGCGGAGAAATGCCCGTCCGGAACCGGGCAGCCCAACTGGACATGGATGACGCCCGCCGCGGGAATCGATCCCTCCAAGATCGTGCCGCTGCGCTCCGGAGGACAGGATTACGGACCTTCCGCTTATATCCGTTCCTTCCGGCGTCCCGGCACACCGGTGATTTCCTGGATTTTTTATGCCGGAGTTTATGATCGCGGCGCGGATTCTGTCCGGGCGCAGGTCTGGCGATCCCTCCGGGAGGGGGCAACAGGATTTATGATGTACAATCCATTTCAGGCGGATCGCGGCGACCGGGAAGGATTCCTCACTGCGGCAGGCTGCGGAGGTCTCCGGGAAGCCATGATAAAAGAGGTAGTGGAGCCGCTGACATCCGGCCTCGGAGATGCAGTCAATGCCATGGAACGGGACAATGTCCGAACCATTCTCCTTCACTCGCAGGCGGGAATGAACATTGCCTGGCTGGAATCCGGTGACACGCAGCCCTTCAACTGGAGTAACCGCGGGAAGCGCAATGCGGATTCTTACAATAACTGGTTCCGCTCCCAGGAACAATGGGAGAAGACTCTGAATGCGCTGGGTGCGGATTTTCTCTATGCGTCGGAAACGGATCTGGAACAAAAACTGAAAAAGGCCGATCTTCTGATTCTGCCGATGTGTTACGCTCTCTCCGGAGAAACGCGGAAACAGATTGAAGCTTTTCAGCTGCGGGGCGGAACCGTGATTGCCGATCTGAATCCCGGTTTGTACACCGGCACAGGAGAAGCTTCCGGCACGGAATTCATGCGGAATATTTTCGGCGTGGAGGCGGTCGGAAAGCCGGATTACCGTTTTTCCGAGGTGCGGCTTGGAAATGAAAACGCAGTTCTCCCGCGCGGAGGAGTGGTCAAAATAATAAATGCGGCTGCAAATGGATCAAGCGGAAAGATTCCTGTGCTGATGGAAACCCGCAGAGGAAAGGGCCGCGGCGTTTTCTGCAATTTCCTGCCGCGTGCGGAGAGCAATGCCATGCTTACGGCTTTGCGCAGGTATTTTCCCGTTCCGGTCCGGATCACCCGCCTTTGCAACGGAATGGACGCCACCGGCACCGCTGTCGGAATTTACCGTGTCCCAAACTCTGAGGATCGCCTGATCGTTATTACAGGAACGCCTTTTGATTCCGGTGCGCTGATGACCGGAACGGCACCCGCTCCGGCCAAACATCCGCATTCGAGGCTCCGTCTTTTCCTGAAACACCCGGCATATCTGTATGATCCGCTGCATTCCGGACATTCTTTCGGGGATCCCTCCTTCGGTGTGCTTGTTTTGTTCCTTTCCAATGAAAAACAGACGGTGCCGAATGTGATGATTCATCCGGAAAAAGGCGGATTTCTGCTGCGTGTATCGGCTGCTTCACCTCGTGTTTTTCATTGCAGAATCTATAACGGGGAAGGAAAGGAACTGATCGGATTCCGCCAGAATTCCCCATTGACCGCGAATTGGGAGGAAAACATTGATCTGCCTTTGAATGTTTGTATGGAAAAATGGAAAATCGTTGTTACAGATTCCCTGACGGGAAAAAAGACGGAAAAAATAATCAATACGGGAGATTTCCAACCATGAAAAAAAGGTATCTTTGTCTGAGCCTGCTGGCTTCTGCCGGGCTTTTCGGCGCGCCCGTGGATTTCAGTTCGTTTTCGTCGCCGTCGGATTTCAACGCGCACGCTGTTCCGGAAACACCTTATCAGAAAAATGTCTGGCGGATGGAAAATGCCGGAATTGCTTTCCCTGCGGAATGGAGCAGGGACGGAACCGTGTTTCAACTGGATGGAACTGCTTATAAAGCGGGACGCCCCGCTGTGTTTTCTTCGGAAAACGGTCAGGCATTCTCCGCATGCTACCAGCTCGGCGGCTGGAACATCAGCAATCCATCCGGCTGGTTCATGGTCCGTTTTTTCGCCCCCGGCGGGAAAAGCGATCCCTTTGAGCTTGGCCTTTATTCTGTGGAAAACTCTGTCACATCCGGATTGTTTTTCATCAGTTTGCCTTGGAGCGGCGAGCATGTTCTGGCAGCCCGTCCCGGAAGCAATCCGCAGTTTTCCGGCAAGCTGGATTTGCTGCGCGGATGGCATACGGTCTGCTGGTATATTGCACGGGGAGAAGAAGGCGAAAATCTGATGTTTCTGGATGGGAGGCAGATTTTTACGGGGAAAGGTCTGTTTCCCGCGGGAGTCTGCGGTTTGCGGATCGGCTCGCGCTGGAATACTCGGAAGACGCCTGCTGAAAACGGGTTTGCCGTTGCATTTTTTGCTCACTCCGAACTACCGTTCCCCCAGTGATTCCGCATTGCAGCATGACGGCTTTCCAGATCTGCGTTCCTGCCGGTTTTTCAAAGCCTGAATAGCTTCGTGCTTTTCAGAAAGTCCTGATGCGCTCCAGGCGCGTAAGCTGGTCGCCGCAGGAGAAATCCCCGATACGGGCGTATGCTCTGCATCGGGGACGTTCATTTAACGGAGCTGACACAGCATAAAATGTCAATATATCATTCAGGGATACATTCTTGTTCTTTGAGCTCGGTAAAAGTCAAATCCGCCAGATTAAATCCGCTGCAATCCGACAGCACGGTGATCACTTGATTGCCGGCGGGAAGATCGACCACCGCCGATGCTTCGGCATCAACGGTAACATAAGATGGACCGCCTTTTTTTATCATCAGGCTGCCGTCGGAGCGAGTGTGAGCATCGGAGAGAACAGAATGTTTTGCGGGAAGCAGAGTAAAATTTCCCACGGGCCGGCTGTCCGCCAGCAGATGGATCAGGCCATGCGGGCGCTTGATGGTCTGATTGAGCGGAGCTGTCCCATAGCGCAGTTTGACCGAATATCTGCCGGCTTTCCGGATATGCACGGAATATTTCCACCATTCCCCCGGCGAGAGGTAACTGATGACGTTTCCGTCCGTATCCACATCCTCGTTATTGCGGAAGATGGCACTGCGGAACTGATTTCCATGAGAAGTATCATGATAGGCGACATCGCGTCCGCCTTCGTCAAATTCCGGAAGCCGTATTGTTCCCGGCAGTTCCGTCCGTCTGCCTCTGAATGGGCTGCTCTCCGAGTCCGGTTCAACCCATTTGCGGATGACATTGGAGAGTCTTGTTCTTCCTTTGGAATCCTGAACCATTGCGGCATAATCGTGAAAAGTTGGAGCAAAGGCAATTTCCCGTCCGGAATATCCGGGGTTGACATAACCGGTAAGATCATAATATGCTTTCGTCAGCGGAATGTGAAAACGATACGGCGGCTGTTTTTTCGTCTCCAGGAGAAAACCTGAATCAAACAGAGATACGCTCCTTACAGAGGAGCCGGCGGAAGCTTGTGCAGATACGTCAAAAACCAGTGTGGCGCGTTCACGTACGGCAAAACCTCCGGAACCGATTTCCCCGAGCACTGCAGCAGGCGCTTCGGCATTCGGATAAGCATACACCCGGACATAATCGACCAGAAACTCCTCGGGAAACACTCCTTGGGAGGGATCGCCGCCGGTAGCCCGGCATTGGCCGCTGAGAATCAGATTCAATGGAACCGCTATGGTTCCATGCCGGCAGGCATCAAATGTGACGGAATCGTAGGGACTGTGAATGGCTTTGCTGCGAATCTCTTTCCCATTCAGATAGCAGGATATCTCCTCCGGAGTCCATTTGCATCCGATGGTGTAGAAGTCATCCCTGGATCCGGGAAGCTCGGAATTATAATTGAAACTCTTCAGTTTCCCATCCAGATAAAAATGCAGGCAATGCGCAAGCAGAAAGCGAGGCCGTTCCGCATGGGGGCGCAGGTAGAAATCTTCAAATATGTCGATTTCCGCACCATCATGCATGGAATTGGAAACCGCCGCGGCATACAGCCAGAATGCCGCCCACCAGCCCGGTTGACGGGTAAAACGGAGCCGGGCCTCAAAATAACCGTACAGGAATCCCTGCCGACTGTAAATTTTTCCTGTTTCAAGGGCTGTCCGATCACGGTTCCAGTCCGTTCTGATCACCAGCTTGCCGTCCCGGAGCGAAACATGATCGGCTTGCGCAGCGGGAGATACGCACCAGAGCTTCTCATTCAGGCAGGTTCCGGAAAAATCATCCTCAAAGACCAGTTTCCAGCCGGCTTTCACGGGATCAAAAGTTTCTGTATGACGGATCTGCAAAGGGATATCCTGCTGAGCGGTCTCCTTTTCGGCAAACCCGATCCGGTAATTATCCAGTGCCAGAGCGGCAGTTTTGCCGGACAAACTCCGGAGTGTCAGATAATGCTGGAGTGATCCGCGGCCGGCAAAAAAAGCAATGTTTTCCTGGAAAATCCGGGTGGAATGATCTTTGAGAGACGTAAGTATCAAACTGCAGGATCCGCTTTTCCGTGCACAGAAGGTCACTTCCAGCGGGAACAGATGACGCGGATAGGAATACTGCCTGGTTATGCCGGGAGCAGAGAGCTTCAGCTGAATCCGGGGGGCGGATACATGGTTTTCGATGGACAGAACCATATCCCCGCCGGCATCCGAAAAATGGAAGTCCAGTGCGGAGGAAGCCGACTTGCTGAATTCCTGGATGCGCAGCCCGGCAGCACCGTAGGCACCATCATCCGGAAGAATCAAAGTCACTCCGGACGGCGGTTCAATCCGCAGGGAGGAGGATGTCCGGAATACCCCCTGTCCCGTCGCATCAAGGATTCCGGTCGCCGCATAAGCGGTCTTCCGTTCCGGATTCCCGGTGCAGGTAACGGTTTTGCCTTCAAAATCCTCCTGCCACAGAACCTTGGAAAAACGTATCCGGGGAGTCAGACATCGTAAAGCTTCCGGTCCTCCGGCGTAAAATACAGAACTGGATGCCCTGGAGATGAATTTCACAGCCAGAAGATTCCATCCTTTTTTCAAACGAACGGTTGCCACATGATTGTCTATGGCAAACGGATATTTGATGTTGCCGACCGCCGAGGTGTCAATTTGAGGAATGCCGTTTACATACAATGTCATCCACCAGTCCGCGGCACAGCCGAAGGTATAATCGCTGTCGCACGGTGCATGGACAGGCGCATAAAGCCAGGCGCACTTTCCCGATTTGCTTTTCCCGCCGAGAAAGGATGTCAGATCCATTCTGCCGTCGAGAAGTTCGCCTGCATGGGGCTTCACGCCGTTCAGGGTTGCGGGAATCTTTACAAGATCGGCTTGCGACGGCTTGAATTGGTCCGGAAGCGGTGCAAAAACCTGCCAGTGAACGGGGAAGGGGATCTCTCCGCGGACGGGAGACTCCTCCAATGCCGCGTAAATTCCTGATAAGCGCATCTTTCCCCCGGCCGGTACGCGGAATACCAGATCAAAGAAAACAGTTTCTCCGGCAGGAGCATTGGTTAGAGAAATGGCAGTGCTCCGGATTTCCGGCATTCCGGGAGATGCCAGGAGCTTTGCGGGAGAACATCCTGTCAGCTGTCCGGACTTATCATAGTACCGGAGAAAAAATTCCCCCGTTCCGGATGCTTGAGAACTCAGAACAAGTTTGTCGCCGGAACGTCCCCGAGCACGGACAGGACAAATCTGAAACAGCAGAGGTGCGGAACCGGAATTTTCCGCATGCAGGACTTTTTTCCCCGGGGGGCCGGGAGCGGAAAACAGCCGGACTTCCTTGTTTCCCTGATCTGGTGAAATTATTTTCCAGTTCAACGGCTCTCCATGACGGTCTGTCAGGAAGAAAAAGCCGTCCAGAACCGGTTCTCCGGAAAATGCGGCACAGCAGAGCAGCATGGACAGACACGCGATCAGCTGTAAGAAATCCTTCATGTTCCGCACCTCGTGTTTCTCCGTCAAGGGTTTCTGGTATTGGCGGGAACCAGCAGCGCCCGATCCATATAAATGCCGTTGGCTTTGTCGGAACCCCTGCTGTATGCGGACCCTTCATAGCGGATGGAGATCCAGACATCATAAATATTCGGATCGTCCTTTTCCGCCACGCCGTCGCTGATCGTGTAGAAATCCTTCATTATGAACCCGGCATGCCAGTTTTTCAGCCAGATGATACTGTCCGGACCGAGATGAACCCGGAACAGTTTCACCCAGTGGTATTTTTCATCGCTGAAAGGTTCCATGCGGGCCTGATATGAACGTTTCAGAATCCGGTCATAGACTCCGACCGGAATTCTGCCCTTATGAGTAATCAGCTCCCGCTCATGCTTTGCCGGGTCGAACGGCTGCCAGAGAATACTCTTTGCCATCGAGGAAACAGGATCTTTCACGATTTTGCCGTCACGCCCCCAGATGAAGTGCGGATAGGCAAGATATTTTATCCGTTCAGGTGGAATACTGCTTATTTCAGGAGGGAGATCTTTGAAAACCAGAGTCAGGAGCTCAATCTCATTCTTCAGCTCCTGACGCCGTTTCTGTTTATTGTTCGGACGGTCCAGACGGTAATCAATTTCCGCAAGCATCGCATTGCGGTATTCTTCCAGAATCACAGAAAATTCTATTTTGCCCTGCGGAGCATTCCTGATATTCTTGAGCAGAGCGTAATCCCAGATTGCCAGTTCACGGCTGATTCTCCCGCGAAGTGCAGGATTTTTCCCGGCTTTCTTCATGGCACGCAGCACGAAATCACGGCTTTTCATCAAAAATTCATAGCTGTAATGGGCAAGAATTCTGCTATGCCAGGCAATCTGGCTGATGGTCGGTTTTTCCTGCTGCATCTTTTCGACATAATTCAGAAGAGCCAGCATGTCTCCTCCGGCGGGTCCATAATAGGAGTCCATGAAGAGACGGATCAGTTTTTCCGGATCTTTCGAAGAATCGAAAAGCACCTGGGCTTCAACAAAATACTGCAGGATCTGGAAGCAGAGCGGACGGCGGGAGCTGAATTCGGACTCCACTGTCACGCGATCAATTCCTAGACGATGCATCAGCACGGCGTCCGCAGCCGCGGCACGCACACTTGAATACGGCGCATCGCTGGGGAGAATATAATCCCACAATTCCAGATTCGGTGTTTCCCTGCTCCACCTGGTGAGCAGTTCCAGCTGTCCCCTGTTTGCCGGATGCGTCAAGGGATACATGTTGATCGATTTGCTATAGAGATCGGTATAGAAGATTACCACATTCTCCGCCGGATGAATGGTTTCCAGAGGTTTATTGGTGCTGACATAAGCGAAAGTGCGGATATAGACATCGGGGTAGAGCTTCCGGATTTTCCCCGCCAGCTCATTGACAAAATCCAGTAGCAGGCCGGTATCCGAGCCGTATTTGCGGATCAGTTTTTTGCATTCCGGACAGCAGCAGAGGAAATCTGTGTTGTCCTCCTGGGAGAAATCATAGAGTGTCGGGTAGTTTACCGGCCTTTTTTTCCGGTCATTCCGGATCCAGGTCACCAGCTGTTCAAATACAATCCTCCGGACGTCCGGATTGCTCAGGCAGAGTTGTCCGTAAGGCCGGTATTCCCGTTTGCCGTCCGGCAGCATGGAGAAATATTCCGGATGTTCCCTGAAGTATTTTTCTGGCGGCAGATACCTGAAGAATGTGTGGGATACTTTGCCGGGTGCATAAGAGAGACGGCTTCCCGGCAGGTTGCCTACGGTCTTGTAAATGCCGTTTCTCCGGGAGAAGAGTGTCCACTGTTCCTTGGCATCCGGATGAATGACATTGTTGAACTGATTGTGATAAATATCCCGCACTGCCACCGACGGACGGAAAATCCGGTCCTGTTCCCGGACGGTCAGCACAGGCTTTTCCGGGAAATGTGTATATTCAGGCGCGAGCCAGTAAACTCCCAGCTGATTCTGAAGCAGGTCATAAACGCCGTACAAGGTTGCCCCCGGTGAATTCCCCGCAATAAAAAGACTGCCCCCCGCGGTTTTGATCCGGTATTGATGGGGAATCATTGTCCCGCAGTGAATTCCTGCTTCCTTTGCCGCCTTTGTGTCCCCGACGTATATACGTGTTCCGCGCCATTCCCCCGCTCTGCTTTCGGGAAGCGCAACGGGCCTTTTTCCGGAAAGCCGTTCAAGATGAACTGCAAGTTCATCCACTGCGGTCTTTTCATACATTTCCATCCGGTCGGGATGAACAATCACACTTTCGGCAAGCGGTATATCCGCCTTAACAGATAGAACGGCCATAAGCGCCGCCGCCAGCGCGAATCCTTTTTTCAGCATGTAATCTCTTCCTTTCATTTCCCTGTTGTTTGATATGTTTCATTATCTTCCATATGCTGGATAGGCAAAGGTCAGACTGCTGATTGAACCGATCGGATAGCCCTCTCTTATTTTACTGATTCCGCGGGATTCGCAGTGCCCGTCGGCAAAAAACTGATTTGCCTGCCTGGCATGCCGCAAATGCAGAATTTTGTTGGCATTGTCAACTACGGTATAATTGTAGGACTGAAGATTTTCAGTCACGCTCACCGAATCGGAAAAGAGATCTTGTGATGCCGGAACCGGATTGCTGGAAAGATAGTCCTTCAGCCTGAGCCCATTGCTGCCGACTTTTATATTCAAACCGTAAATGGCCGGGGTGGTTCCGTTCGGAGGATTTCTGGCATTATTGATCTCCCGCAGCTGTTCCGGAGGAACAAATACAGGACAATACATGGCCCCGATTGTCTTGTGAATTCTGAAATAACCGGCATCCTGCAGGAATTGGCTCCAGATCTTCCTCAGAACGCTGTTATAATAAGGTGTAAAATACTCATTGTAATCGTGAATATAGCTGAACTCATAGTTGCCCATCTGTCTCAGATTGTTTGTACAGGTGATTTTCTTCGCCATATCCCTTGCGCTGCTCAGAACCGGGAGCAGCATGCTGGCCAGAATCGCAATAATGGATATAACGATTAATAATTCGATTAACGTGAAACAGTACATATTCTTCAGCACGTTTGCGGGACTCCGGAATTTTCTGCTCATTCTTTCCTCCGTATCAGGAATTTTCATGGATTCCGTTTCATGTTTCAGAGCACGATCGGAGAAAATTCCGACCACGGCTCACGGTACAGACGCCATAAGATGGAAGCGGCACGTTCGCCTGCGCGATACATATAGGCGGAAGTTGTCGCTTTCGACAACAGTACAATCTTCACGCCGGGAAAATCCCTCTGATGCTGCACGGTTGCCGGAGAGCGTTCCATCAGCAGAGTAATCCCCGCATATTCCGGATGTGAGGAAAGGAGGCGCAGGACAGCCAGATAACGTGATCCGCTGCCGCTGGAATAAATGACATCAACGTTCTTCTGTTTCAGGATCTCCGGGAGCTTTTCCTCGATCATGGCGGACTTTTCAATTACATTTTCAGCCGGGATGTCAAGTCCGTTTTCCGCTGCAATCCGTTGAAAAGATTCAAAAGTGATGTTCCGGTTTCCGCAATACACGGGACAGCGGAAGCCCTGCCTGAGCATCTCTCCGGCCAGTTCCTTCCCGAAAAGGGAAAAATCGCGCAGAATGGTGTTCTTTGCCGGAACCGGATAATTGGAATCGGAAGGATAACCGATCGAAACCGCCGGGAAATGACGGTCGGCCAGTTTTTTCAATTCCGGCAGAGCTTCCGCTGCGGGGCTCAGCCATAAAAGCGCCTCAAGATGATGTGCCGCAATCAGCGGTTCGATATCTTCGCCGGGGCGGACCGATAGATAAAAATAATACCAGGGAACGCTGTCATTGCCACTCATTTTCTTCAAAAAACCGCTCAATGCCATTGAATTGTCATGATCCAGCGAAAATGTGGAACCGGAAGCGACAATGACACCCGCGGCGTGAGGGACAGACCTGGCTGCGGCAGGATTCGTAAAAGCCCCGCGGCGGCCGGGCAGACGGATGATATCTCCATCATCTTCCAGAATCTGTATGGCACGCCTGACTGTCACCCGGCTGACCTGAAACCGATTACAAAGCTCCATTTCGGTCGGAAGCGGTTCCGGTTCCGTCCCGGAACGGCTTATTCTGCTCAGAAGATAATGCACAATGATATCCGTTTTTAACGGTTTTCCTCCCTGTGGCGTGTTCATCAATATCACCTTTTTGTATTATCAGATAATACACTAATGAATTATTTTTATCTATAATTATAATCAAAATATTACAGTGCCGTCCCATAATTCTTTGAAATAGCCATTTTTAGCACCCTATTTGAGGTTGTGTCGGTTGTTTTCTAAAATTACCCATTTCCGGTTTTTCCTTTCCGTTAAGTTGGATTATAGTTGTGCGAATCCTGGTAAATAT
>CASEFP010000211.1 GCA_949287225.1 uncultured Lentisphaeria bacterium | reverse complement strand
TCCTGTTTCTATGTGGAGTTCGGCTGGTGAACCTAACTCTAAAATAGGATAGGAGGTTCTTATTTGCAACTTGAATCTGAAGTTCTTTTCAACATACCGGCAGAGCCGGTAGTTTTATTGTCCTGAAGGGGACAAAAAGACAAAAAGCGCATGAACACGAAGGCTCATGCGCTTTTGTCTCATCGGGAACGGCGGTTATTTCGCGGCGCCTTTGTTTTTCAGTTCCTTGGCATAGGCGTCCATCTGGGCGGTGACCTTTGAGACGGACTCCGCGATTTTGGAAGCTTCCTGCTTCAGATTTTTCGCCTCGTCGCCGAGCATGTCCTTGAGCGGAATTTCCCCGATCTTCTTTGCCAGGGCGTCAGCTTTAACCTTCTTGGCCTCGATGAATTTCTTGCAGGCCTCGATTTTCGCTTCCAGCTGCTTGGCATCCAGTTTTGCGGCCTCCGCCTGCACCTCGGCAATCGGCTTGTTCTCGTCCACACTTTCGCCGCAGCCGCAAAGCATTCCGGCTGCCAGAAACGCTCCCGCAAGAGCTCCCATCATTCGTTTCATTTTATCGTTCTCCCTTGTGTTAGATTGGGTGTTGTGTTTAATATAATGTTTTCCAGCGGAAAATCAAGTGGAATTCCGGCATGTTATTTTCCCGCGGATTTCATCGCGGCAAGTTTTTTATAATAAGCGAGGCGGCTTGCCGCTGCCTGTTCCAGATGTGTTCCCTTTCGGCTTGCCAGCGCCTCTTCCTGGAATGCGACAGCTTTTTCCACATGTCCCGTTTCCGCCTGGATTCGGGCGAGAGTTTCCCGTGCGACGGCGCCCAGCGGGGTTCTGCTGTTTTTCACCTTGTCATATGCCTTCTGTGCAGCGTCAAGCATCATTGCCGGATCCAGCACGCCGTAAGGGGCGTTTTCCAGCGCGTAGGCGCTCAGGAAAACGAGGCTGTTGTCGGATGTCTTCTCGAAATCACTGAGAGCCTTTTTCACAGCTTTCTGATAGGCGGAGGTATCCCCCCGGTTCAGAAGAAGATCCAGCTGCATCATGCGCAGTTTGGCGTCTTTCGGATTTTTGTCGCAGATCTCCTGGATGAACTTGACGGCGTCCGCCATTTTTCCTCTTGCGTTGAAGGCAAAGAGTTTTGCCTGAATCGCGATCCGGTCGTCCGGGGCGATTTTGAGAATCTTGTCCGCGGAGTTGGAGACGACCTCCGGCAGACCCGCCTGAATCGCCATCTGAAGCTCCTGGCGGATCGCCTCGATCTGTTTCTGTTTCGAGACGGAGAAGGAGCCGTCGGCAACCTTCCGGATGACCGATTCAAGCTCTGTCGGATGACCCGACCAGGCGACCTTGCCGTCCTTGGCCAGCACCGCGTAGGGGAACAGCGATTCGGTTTCCGCAAACAGATTGCGGCTCTTCAGATTGTTGTCCGCGGCAAGCGGAATCTGGAAGGGGCCGTTGTCCCGCACGACCGCGTCCGTGGTCTTGACCGGATTGATGGCAACGGCGGCGAACTTGACATCCGGAAGTTCCGTATCCAGATTTTCCAGCATCCGGAGCGTGTTGACCGCGTCATCCGAGGTGATGTCAAGCAGGATGACTGCCGCCAGCCCCTTCGCGGGAACCGACATGGTGCGTGTATACCATTTCGCCGCGTCGATGGCGGGCATCGCCTGATCCGCGTCGATGGCGTGCAGAGGGAACGCGGCGGACATCGCCGCGCCGAGCAGTCCGGAAACAAGGTGTTTCATCATTTTTTCTAGAATCCTTCTTTTTGCGCTCCGACTCCCATCTGACGCCGCAGCGGCCGCCAATCAGAACGCGACGGTTTCCCATCTCGTATGTTTCGCCGCCTTGTAAAGTGTCTCCATGACGACACTGCGCAGCGCCGCTTCGCGTGCGGAAACGAGTTTGACCTTCTTTCCCGCGAGCGCCTCGAGAAAGAGAACGAACGCATGCGGCCATTCGGCGGGGAGTGCCGTCCACGGTTCCTTGCCGTCCGCGCCCGTCACATGGTTGCTCTTGAAATAGAGCTGGCCGTTGACGACCGCGGCATGACCTTCCGTGCCGCTGATTTCGCAGGTGACCGGATTGGCGAGATCGACCCAGCCCCCGGCGAGGGTGCCGACCGTGCCGCTCGGGAAGTGGAGCAGTCCTTCGCCGGATTCGTCGCAGTCAGCCCCATAACGGCCTGTCACCGTGCGGATGTCCGCCGCAACCCGTTCCGGGACACCGAGGAACCACATCAGAATGTCGAGCGAATGCGTGCCGAGATCTCCGAATGCGCCGCATCCGGCGATTGCCGGGTCCGCCATCCAGCGCCACTGCGTGTCGAACCAGCCGCCGAGCGAGCCGCAATGACAGTTCGAGTGGCGGATTCTCGTGATCGTGCCGAATACGCCCGCCTCGATCTGCTGTTTCAGAAAGAGATGCACGGGATTGCCGCGCATGAAGTAGCCGGTCTGGAAAAGAACGCCGCTCTTTTCGATTGCGTCGGCCATTTCCAGCGCGTCCCGTCCGGCGAATCCGAGCGGCTTCTCCACGAACATGTGCTTTTTGGTCTTTGCAGCGCGGAGCACCAGTTCCCGGTGGCGGTTCGTCTCCGAACAGATCACGACCGCGTCAATGGAGGAATCGTCCCAGATTTCCGCGTCGGAAGCATACACTTTCGTATTCAGAATATCCGCGTTTTCCTTTGCCCGCCTTGCATCGTGATCCCAGACGCCGGCGACCTTCACATCTTCCCGCGCCTTCAGGATTTTTACGAAATTGGGAGTGTGGATGTGGGCGCACCCCGCGATTGCGATCCGTTTCATCTGCCGTTTCCTTTTTTAATTGAATGATCCGGAACCTTTCATCGGGAAAGATTCCGGATTTGTCTGGCAACCGTGTTTTCGGGAGAGGGGAGGGGATTTTCTGCATTCCTCTCTCTTCCCGTGAAGATCAGTGTTTATCCCGTTCCAGTTCAAAGGCTCGGGCGGTGCGGAACATGCGGTCTTCCGCAAGGTCGGGCGCGATCAGCTGGATGCCGACGGGCATTTTTGTCGTTTCGTCCGTTCCCGCCGGGACGCTGATGCCGCAGGTTCCTGCGAGATTCAGTGCCGTCGTGAAGACGTCCGAGAGATACATCTGCATCGGATCGGACTTCTCCCCGAAGCGGAACGCGGTCGCCGGCGTGACCGGTGTGAAGATCACGTCGCAGGAGCGGAACGCCTCCGTGAAGTCGCGCCGGATCAGTGTGCGGACCTTCTGGGCGCGGACGTAATACGCGTCGTAATAGCCGCTGCTGAGCACGTAGGTGCCGAGCATGATTCTGCGCGTCACCTCCGGACCGAACCCTTCGCCGCGCGAGTCCAGATAGGTGGAGATCAGATCCGTCGCGTTCGGGCTGCGGTAGCCGTAGCGGATGCCGTCGAAGCGCGCGAGATTCGCGCTGGCTTCCGCCGGGGCGATGATGTAGTAGCAGGCCATCGCATATTTCGTGTGCGGAAGACTGATATCTACGAACTCCGCGCCGAGCGCACGCAGTTTTTCCTTCGCTTCCGCGCAGACCTTTCTGACTCCGTCGGAGATGCCTTCCACTTCAAAATACTCCTTCGGCACGCCGATGCGGAGCCCTTTGAGAGAAGGCGCCTTTTCAAAGTTTTCCAGATCCTTTGCAAAACCGCCTTCCGGCACCGGAGCGGGCAGGCTCGTCGTATCCTTCGGGTCGATTCCGCAGATCACGTCGAGCATCGCCGCCGAGTCGTAGACACTCTTGCTCATCGGGCCGATCTGGTCGAGCGACGAGGCGAACGCGACCAGTCCGAAGCGCGAGACGCGCCCGTAGGTCGGCTTGACGCCGACGATCCCGCAGAACGCCGCGGGCTGGCGGATGGAGCCGCCGGTATCGGAACCGAGCGCGATCACGGTCTCATCCGCTCCGACGGCGGCGGCCGATCCGCCGCTTGATCCGCCGGGAACGCAGGCGTAATTGCGCGGGTTCTTCGTTTTCTGATACGCACTGTTTTCGCAGGAGGAGCCCATCGCGAACTCGTCCATGTTGGCGCGTCCCATCAGGACGAACCCGGCGTTTTTGAGCTTGCCCGTGACGGTCGCGTCATACGGGGAAACGAATCCCTTCAGGATTTTCGACGCGCAGGTGCACGGATAGCCTTTCGCCGCGATGTTGTCCTTGAGCGTGACCGGAATTCCGTCGAACGGACCGAGGGCCTTTCCGGCGGCGCGGCGGGCGTCGGACTCCTTCGCCTGAGCGCGCACCGCGTCGGCATTGAGCGAGAGAAGCGCCTGAACATCGGCTTCCACTTCCGCGATCCGCGCAAGACACGCGTCGCAGAGTTCCGCGGAAGTGATGCTTCCGTCCCCCAGCAGTCCGGAAGCCTCCCGGAGCGTGAGTGTATGCAGATCCTTCATGACATCTCTCCTCCGGGCAGCACCTGCGGCACCTTGATGAGTTCGCCGTCGACCGTTTCCGGCGCGTTGGCGAGCATCGTTTCACGCCCGAACGGAACACCCTGCGCATCATCGCGCAGAACGTTTGAGCGAGGGACGGCATGCGCCGTCGGCTCGATGCCCGTCACGTCCAGTTCGGAGAGCATCTCGACGTAGCCGACGATCGCTTCCATTTCGGATTGCAGTTTCGGAACGGACGCGGGCTCAATGCGCAGTCTCGCAAGAGTCGCGATGTGCGCCACGTCGATTCCTTTTGACGATTCGGTCATGGATTATTTTCCCTTCTCAAGCGCAAGGGTCATCGTCGTGATGTCGGCGACTTCCGCAGGGCCGAAGAACTGGATCGGGCCCGGATAGACGTAGCAGGTTTCGACCGCCCATTTTTCGCGGTTCTTCGCAAGTTCCCGGAACGGTGCGCCGTCGAGTTCGACCAGCGCCTTTCTGATGACGGGCTTGTCCTCGCCGTGACGTCTTTCCATGTTCATCATCGCGGTCAGCGGAATGGCGCCGGCGATCCACTTCTCAGCGGGTTCCGTGAGGTTGCGCACCGAGGACATGTAGCCGGTTTTTCCCGTGCTGATGATCGAAGAGGCGTTGTAGCCGAGACTGTAGCAGTAGTCCGCGTCGAAGTTGGACGGCATCGAGCAACGGCCCTCGTAGCCGAAGAAATGTGTCTGGGTCGAGAATTTGCCGTTGTATCTGCCTTCCTTCTTCCAGGCGGCGAGCTTGTTCTTCACGAGTTCGACAAGCAGTTTTTCCGTTTCGATGCGGGAGACCTGGACGTTGCCGTGCGGGTCGCGGTCCATCGTGAGCTGCATCTTGATCTCCATCGGGAGGGTTGCAAAGACCGCCGCCGAGGAGGCGGAGAGGCGGGAGGCGATGAAGGAGGCCTTCTCGTCATTGGAGGCCAGGGCGGCATAGGCTTCGCCCTCTTTCGCGAGGAGGTCGTTGAGTTCGGCGATCAGGCTCTTGAAGTCCGGAATGAACTCGATCAGACCTTCGGGAATCAGTGCGACACCGAAATTGTCGCCGTTTGCGGCGCGTTTCGCAATGGAGTCGGCAAGGATCGTGACGACTTCATCCGTCGCCATCTTCTTCGCCTCGACCTCTTCGGAAATAAGTGTGACGTTCGCGTGCGTGCGGAGTCCGCACTCCAGCGCGATGTGGGAGGCGGAACGCCCCATCAGCTTGATGAAGTGCCAGTATTTCTTCGCGGAATTCGCATCGCGCTCGATGTTTCCGATGAGTTCGGAGTAGACCTTGCTCGCCGTGTCGAAGCCGAACGAGGTTTCAATGTAGGCGTTCTTGAGGTCGCCGTCGATGGTCTTCGGGCAGCCGACCACGATGATTCCGGCGTTTTTCGCCTTGTAGTATTCCGCGAGGAGGCAGGCGTTCGTGTTGGAGTCGTCGCCGCCGATGATGACGATCGCCGTGATGCCGAGGGCTTTGCAGTTGGCTTCGGCTTTCTCGAACTGTTCGGTCGTTTCGAGCTTGGTGCGGCCGGAGCCGATCATGTCGAAGCCGCCGGTGTTGCGGTAGGAGGCGAGGAAGTCGGCGGTGATTTCAATGTATTTGTTGTCCGTGAGACCGCTCGGGCCGCCCTTGAAGCCGTAGAGCTTCGATTCCGGATGGAGGGACTTGAGGCCGTCGAAGAGACCGGCGATGACGTTGTGTCCGCCGGGCGCCTGTCCGCCGGAGAGAATGACCGCGACATTGACCGGCTTTGCGATCTTTTCCCCGTTCCCCGGCGCAAAGGTCAGGAGCGGCATGTTGCTGGTGGACGGGAATTTCGCCGTGATTTTCTCGGTGTCCGCAAACGCGGCGAGCTTTTCACCCTCCGTGCATGCGACGTTGGCGCCGGCCTTGAAGGCGGCGGGAAGTTTAGGTGCGTAGGCCATTCTGGCTTTCTGCAGTGCGGAAACGGTGCAATCCATTTTTTCTTCTCCTTCTTGGTTGTCCTGTTTTCATGGCAAAAAATCATGACGTAATGTAGTCCCGGAATCATTCAGAATCAAGCCCGCCGCCCAAAAAAACGAAAGATTGCACGTCCTCTCCATGGGAAAGGAAACGTTTCGGGGTGCGATTTTTCCAATCCGGTTTGCAAGAATGCGTTTCCCGTGCTAGACTATGCAATTCGGAAACAAACAAGGAGGATCCCTTTATGGCATACGCACCCTTTACTCTGACTTATCCGTCGAAAATCCGTTTCGAAATCGGCGCTGCCGCGCGTCTCGCGTCCGAACTGGCCTCTTTCAAACGCATTCTCCTTGTGACCGGCTCCCATTTCGCCGAAAGCGCCGACTTTGACACCCTGACTCGTTCACTCGGAACATTTTCCGTGCGTCATGAAAGCGCGATTCACCCCGAACCTCCGCTGGAGGACGTGGACCGCCTGATCCGCGCCGGACGCGAGTTCTCCGCCGACTGCGTCGTCGCCGTCGGGGGAGGGAGCGTGATCGACGCCGCCAAGGCCGCCGCCGCGCTGATTCCGCTTGAGGGGCGGTGCGCGGATTATTTCTCCGGAGCAAAGGAAATTCCCGGAAAGGGACTCTTTTTCGCCGCGCTCCCGACCAGTTCGGGAACGGGCGCCGAGATCACGAACAACGCGGTCCTCACCGACGTGTCCACCCGGATCAAGAAATCGCTCCGCCACCCTTCGATGGTCGCCGATCTCGCGCTCGTGGACCCGGTTCTGACCCTCTCCTGCCCGCCGCCCCAGACCGCCGCAAGCGGACTGGACGCCTTCGTTCAGGCGTTTGAATCGTTTACCTCTCCGCGCGCCTCGAGTGTTTCCCGCGCGCTCTCCTGTGAGGCGATCCGGAAAATCCGCGAAAATCTCCGGAACGCCTGCATCTATCCCTCCGTTCTCGATTATCGCGCGGAGATGAGCGAGGGCAGTCTGCTTTCGGCAATGGCGTTCTCCCAGACCGGGCTCGGAGCGATCCACGGACTCGCTCATCCGATCGGCTCGCTCCTGCATGTGCCGCACGGGAAGGCGTGCGCGATACTGATTCCTCCGGTCGTCTCCTGGAATCTGCCTGCGTGCCGGGAGGAATATGCCGTGATTGCCCGCGCCTGCGGATTCGGCTCCACGGCGGAGGATTTCCTCAACGGAACGCTGGAACTCTGCCGCGCACTGGAGGTCCCCGCGGATTTTTCCGGATACGGTCTGAACGAATCCCACTTCGATTTCATCGTGAAGAACTGCCGGAGCGCGAGCATGAAGCAGAATCCGCGCCCGATGTCCGACGATGATGTGCGGGACCTTCTGAAAAAACTCCTCTGACGGAAGCGCCTCCTCTCTCTCAGGAGCTTTTCGCCTTTTTGTATTCCAGCGGCGTCTGGCTGCAGCGTTTCCGGAAGACGCTGGAAAAGTAGTTGCTGTCGGTGAATCCGCAGAGGCGCGCCACTTTCGTCACGGTGAGGTGCGGATGGAGTTTCAGGTAGATTTTCGATTCCTCGATCCGCCGCTGTGCCAGGAGTTCCCGGAAGGAGCTTCCCGTTTTCCTGCGGATCAGCGCGCCGAGATAATTGGCGTTGACCTTCAGAAGATCGGCGAGATCCGCCAGCGCGATGTTTTCCAGATAGTGGCAGTTGATAAAGTTCCGGCAGTTTTCGAGATAAAAGGCTTCCCCGTGCTGTTTGCCGTCCGTTTCGCCGGAGGCCGCGGCGAGTTCCAGTTCGATTGCAAGAAACGCCGCGGCAAATGCGCTGTATTTCCGGATGCTTTTCCGCCGTTCCTCTGTTGCGCACGGAAGGCGGCGGACGGCTTCCGGGAGTTCCGCGTCACGCTTCCCCTCCGGGCGGAGTCCGCCGAAGTAGAGGACGGCTGCGAGTTCCCCGCGAAACAGCACGGGTGAGGCGTATTCCCAGACTCCCTGCGGACAGCAGCCGGAAAAACAGCGCCCGCACCTTGCAACCTCCAGACTTCTCTGCTTGTTTGCCGAACACATCGCGTTTCCGTCGCGGAGCTTGGCGGCGCGGCAGAATTCAGAATGATGCAGATACTGGTCGGGCGTGAGTTTCAGCGTTTCCCTGCGGTAGAACGCCGGATGGCGCACTTCGACGCTGACCGAGGCGCCGGTCTTTTTCTCGCAGAAGCGAAGCAGTTCGACAAATGTCATTGCCGTTTTTTCCTCTCTTTGATGAAATCTTTGATAATTTAAGAGTTTTTCATTGAAAATTCAAGGATTTTTCTTCTTTTTGTCGTATAATTAAAAAAAGAAACAAGAGCACGGGAAGCCATTTTCCCGGGAATCAAATGAAAGGATCATGCCATGAAGACGTATGCGGAACCGGCGAGAAACATTCCAGTGATTGCGGAGACGGAAGTCCTGGTTGCGGGCGGCGGGCCCGCCGGAATCGGGGCGGCGCTCGGAGCGGCGCGCGCGGGAGCCAAAGTCATGATTGTCGAACAGTCCAACGCGCTCGGGGGCATGGCGACCTCCGGGATGATGTCCCACTGGAGCGGCGGCTCGACCTCGCCGCTGGTGGACGAGATCATGCACCGCGCCTGCGACAGCAAATCGCTCCCGAAAAATCCCAACGAGGGATTCAGCTGGTGCATCACGCATGAATGTTTGAAAAGCACGCTTCTTTCCATGATGGATGAAGCGGGCGTGACAGTTCAGCTCTATACGCAGATTGCCGACGTGATCATGGAAGGCAACCGCGTCGCGGGCATCATCACGGAGAGCAAATCCGGACGCGAGGCGATTCTTGCCGAAGTGGTGATCGACGCGACCGGCGACGGCGACGTCGCGGCACGCGCGGGGGCGGAATACGAGCTCGGGCGGGAAGGCGATCACATCTGCCAGCCCGTCACGTTGATGTTCCGGATCGGCGGAGTGGATTACAAGCGGGCCATCTTCCCGCCGAGCTTTGAATCGTATGTCGATGTGCCGAAGGGGGAAATCCAGTCGCTCGGGAAATCCATCCTGACTCATCCCGCCGGACATGTGCTTCTTTACGCGACACGGATTCCCGGCGAGGTCTGCGTCAACATGACCAACGTCATCAACGTCGACGCCACCGACGTCCGTCAGCTGACCGAGGCGGAAAAAATCTGCCGCCGCCAGATCGACGAAATGATCCCCTTCCTCCGCGAATACGCGCCGGGCTACGAGGAGTGCTATCTGGTCGCGGCGGCGTCGAATGTCGGCGTGCGCGAAACGCGTCACTTCAAGGGGCTTTACACCGTGACAGCCGAGGATATTCTCGAGGCGCGTGTCTTCGACGACTGGATCGCTACGAAAAACTACTTCAACTTCGACATTCACAGTCTCAAGGGGCCGGGACTTGACGAGCACGGCGCACAGAAGCATTTCCGCTCCAAGGGCTCCTACACGATTCCCTACCGCGCCTGCGTGCCGGTCAAAATCGACTCGCTCCTTCTTTCCGGACGCAACATCTCCGGAACCCACAAGGCGCATTCCAATTACCGTGTCATGCCGATCTGTCTGAATATCGGGCAGGGGGTCGGCACGGCCGCCGCCGTCGCCGTGAAGGAAGGTATTCTTCCGCGTGATGTCGATGTAAGGAAAGTGCAGGCGATTCTCGAAAAGGCGGGGGTCACCGTTTAAATTAAAGGCAACGGGAAAATACTCCGCATTTTTCCCGGGGTCAAGGGATTCCGAGCCTTGACCCCGGTTCGGAGGCCAAATCCCCGGCGCGTGTCAGCTCCGGGATCCTTTATTCCACCGGTGTGCCCGCTTCCGGAAGTCCGGCAGGAAGCTCTTTCCGTGCAGCAGGGTCGTCCCGGAGATAGACATTGTAATCGTCCCCGAACTGTTTGGCGAACTCCATTGTAAAATACTGTTTCAGCGTCAGAAGGGGCAGAAAAAGGAGCACCCACAAGAAAGGCAGATAGAGAATCGCGAGCCAGAGACAGCAGAGGAAGCATGTAAGCACCATGACGATCAGCAGGCAGATGCCGACTCCGAGATAGAGTGCGATCAGGAAGATGTAATATTTGAGAAGCGGCAGAATGTGAGAGAAGATCAGCGCGAGAATCTGTTTGAATGCCGGCCAGACCGTGATTTTCCTGCGGAGCATGAGAAGCGGCCCGAATTCAAGGAAGGTCGCAAGAACAAAGATCACCGGAAGCAGCAGACAGAACGTCAGAAACAAAGAGAGAGCCAGTGCGGCGGAAACCGGATCCGTCTGCAGAATTCCAAGGATCGGATTCAGGATGCAGAAGAAACCCAGGCCGATGGCGGCGGTGAACAGCATCGTGCCGAAGGCGGCAGGAAGCATCCATTGAAAGAAGGAATTGCCGGGGGCGCGGCTTTCCCTCCATTTTTCCGCGATGGAAAGTTCGCGCGAAGAATCTGTCAGCGCGCTGATGAACATGAAGCGCCCGCGGGATGCGAGCCATAGAATCAGTATCATGAGAGCGGTTCCGATCAGAAGAATCGGGATTGCGAGCAGTACGGAAACACTGGAAAGGGTGGGCGTCAGAACGGTTTCCGGGGGAGGCGGGGGCTCATCCTCGTCCATGTCCGCTGCGGCGGCGGATGGATTTTGATTTGCGTCCGCGTTTTGCTGCGCGGAGCTTTGCGCCCTTTGCCCGGATGGCTCGAAAGTGACCTTCTGATAATCGGTATTTCTGTCCGCCGCCTGGAGCACGGGCGATTTTTCCGTGACCGCCTGCTCTCTTGTCAGGGCCCTGCGGATGGCGTTGAAATTCTCCTGATCAAACTTGTAATTGAATCCCGCGCCGTACTGCCCCATATTGGCAAGCCATGCGATGAAGGCCAGTTTCAGGTAGAACATCGGTTCAAACGGACGGAAGAGTCTTCCTTTCACCCGTTCAATTGAACGGAAAAAGGGGTCGATAACATGGAAGGTTTTCATCTTTTCTGATTTCCCGGATCGTATCCGCAAAAGGGTTTTACCGCGACAGTCTGATGAAACTTTAGCATGAAACGGAGAAAAAACAACACCATCTTTCAAAGTTCCGCTGTTTTAATTCCGGAAAAACCTCCGGCATGATGCGGAATTTGTCCCCGCAGACCGAAAACAATCAGGCGCCCGGACCGGACTGCGGGCGGTGAGCTCCGTCATTTCTCCATATTCCATGGCATAAGTTCCTCCGTGTGGACGCGGAAGGACTTCATGCGGACCGGAGGGACCAGCGCATTGGCTGCTTCAAAACGCAGATATTCCAGATCCGGACAATCTCCGGGCAGGCGGTAGCGGCAGGAATACCACATTTTTCCGTTGCTGTCGCATTCCGGATAAGTTTCATATGCGATCTCCTGATACTGGGAATCGAACTCATAGGCGTCCCGGATGGAAAAAGGCGTGTCGTTCCGAGCCGGATTTGCATCGGTATTGGAAATGTTGCTTCCGAAAACAACGGGGAAACGATGGATTTTTCCGTCGGAGGAGCGGAAGACATGGTTCCCGAGAAAATATTTCGATTCGTCCAGCAGATATCCGTCGAAGAAATATTGAAAGCGCAGAGAGGTCTGAACCGTGTGGCAGACCGTCAGAAGACGGGAACTCTCCCCGCCCCCCGGGGCGCCGAGACGGTAAAGGCGCCGCATGGTGAGAAGATCCAGATCCGGATAATCCTCCGATCCGAATTCGGGGTTCCAGAGCAGGAAACTTGTGTAAACAAGGTCGTAGAGCACGCCGTTTCTCTGGAGCGTCCGGAGGGAGGTCTGTCCCCAGTTGGAAACACAGACCCCTTTTGCATGCTCTGCTGCAATCCGTCTGCGCCAGTCCTTGAAGGCCGCCGCATTGAAATTGGCAAAGCAGTAATCCATGCCGTGCGCGGCGAAATTTTCTTCCAGATGCCGGTCAACTCCCCAGTACCAGTGAAAGATTTCAATTCCGGGATTCAGCAGACGGATCGCGGGATGGGTTGCAGCTAGCGCTTCCTTGTCCCGTTCCGCCGGAGCGGCCGCACCGCCGATCGGTTCTCCGTTTCTCCAGTGCGAATCCAGCAGTTTTTCTCCCCAGATGATTGTCTTCACGTTTTTTGTGCGGAGATATTCCGATATGGAATTGATGTCTTCTGCATAAAGTTCCGGAGCGCTCCGCCCGCGGCATTCCGGGCACAGACCGATGGAATAGTATTCATCATGGCCGATATTGATTCTGCGCGGATTCAGGAGAGCAATGACCTCGTCGAGCAGATCGAAATACAGTTTGCGGTATCCGGGATTGGAGGGGCAGCATGTGTCCGGGAAGGGGTCGGCGCTCCGCTCGGCAAGCTCTCTGTGACGTGTCAGAAGATAGTCGCTGTGGGAGAGCGAAGGCATTTCCGGAACGACCTCCATATGCCGTTCACGGCAATACCGCACCAGGGCAAGGAAATCTTCCTGCGGGAGCACCATGCCTCCGCCGTTTTCCGTATGAATGGAGTTTTTGCGCCAGGAAAACCCGTTCTGCACGGCAATGGTCTTTCCCGGATACTCATTCATGACGGCGGCGTATTCCTTCCAGCCCTCGTTGATTTCCGGATGCGAGTGATATTCCAGCGCGCCGCCGAGTTCCAGCATGATGAAGTTCACACGGCAGGCGGCAGCCAGATCAATGATTTTCCGGAATTCCGCCAGCCCCTCCTGCGTCGGCGGCGGAAGATAGAGCTTGAGGCCCCGTTCCGGCAGCAGCGGAGCTTCATAGAGTTCAAGTTCATGGAATCCGTTTTCCTCCGTTTCCATCAGAAACGCCTGAAATCCGTAGAAGATCCCCGCATGGCCCGGCGACGCAATTGCAACCTGCTCTTTTGTCACGGTCAGCAGAAACGCTTCTTCCGACACGGGGGAAGCATCCGGAAAGAGCTCCCGCACAGCACTTTGAAACGCAGTCTCCGGGATTACGGAAAAAGCAAAACGGATCCTGCGCGCGAACTTTTCCACCTGAAGACGGAGAAGCGGGGAAACATCACCTGAAATTTCCGGAACGCCGGGATGAAGCTTGAGAGGTGAGTATTGTTTGAAAAACCTTGTGCGGGGTAACGTTTTCATGAATTTTCCTTTTTTATCTCTCCCGCGGAGAGAATATGTTTTTTCATTTGCCAGCATTGAGGGGAAACAATATTCCTTCCATCGT
Source organism: uncultured Lentisphaeria bacterium (assembly GCA_949287225.1). GTDB lineage: Bacteria > Verrucomicrobiota > Lentisphaeria > Victivallales > UBA1829 > UBA11452. The sequence goes on along the minus strand of CASEFP010000211.1, from coordinate 10,221 downwards.
CTTTTTTCAAGGCGGGGACAAGTTTTTTTTGCGGATACAGCGTTCAGTCCACACCGCCCTGTTTCCGGTAGGCTCCGGGCGTCAGGCCGGTAATCCGGCGGATCAGGCGGCAGAAATACCCGGCATAAGGCATCCCGCATTCGGCGGCGACAGCCTTGATCGGCAGTTCCGTCTCGCGCAGAAGCGAGAGTGCGTGCTGGATCCGGAGTTCCAGCAGGTAACTGCCCGGCGTCATTCCCATTTCCTTCAGGAAAAGACGGTTGAGGGTCGTGCGATGCACCCCGAGCTCTTTTGCCAGAGCGGAGGCGCTTAAACGGGTCTCCAGGGCGGAATCCTGTGCGATCTCAATAAAGCGCCGGACGACATTGCCTGCATTCTTGTCTGTGAATCCGCCTCCCGCCAGCGCCAGGATCTCCGCAGCGACGGCAACGGCATGGCGCCGGGCGTAGGGGGTGCGTTCCCTCAGCAGCAGCTCCAGTTCGAGAAAGAGTTTGACGGGGCACTCGCCGGCATACCGGGAATTCCTGGAATATCCGTAAGCGGAAATGAAATCCGCGGCATATTCTCCATCGAATGTGAACCAGCGGTAATGCCATTGACGTCCGACGGTTCTGTGCCTGTGATCCTCGCCGGGAAGATGGTAGAATACCTCTCCCTCGCGGGTCAGGATTTCGCACTCCGGGAACGTGATCCGCCCGCATCCCTTCACCGTCCAGAAGAGCTGAACGAACTGTTTTTTCCGTCCGGAAACCGATTCGCTCCAGCCGCAGTCGCTTTCGTTGCATCCCACGGAACGGACATGAAACGGTTCCGGAAAATCCGGCACTGAATTGGGATCGGGACGGCTGATGATTCTGATTTTTCCCATATTTTCCGGCCTTTGCGTCATTTGTGATAAAAATGCATCAAAAGTGTGATTCCGTTTCTTACAATACACGCATATAATATCATTGCAAGGGAAACAAAATCCGTATTGACGGAAAAACAGAAAATACGCGGTGTTTTATTCACGGCGTATGGTCAGGAAAGGGATAATGATCATGAAACGGTCCGAAGAAGTGAGAAGAATTCTGAGTCTGTCCGTGGAGGAGCTCGTCAGGGAGGCGGCGGGACAGCTCAAGGTGCTGGAGACGCTGGACGAGGTCTACGAGTTTCTCGCGGACGAGATGGTCCGGGAGTTCCGGAAGGCGGCGGAAGGCGACCGCATCGTTTCTTTCATCATGCCGGTCGGACCGACGCAGCCCTACCGGATCATGGCGGAAAAGATCAACTATCTGAATCTCAACCTGAAGAATGTCCGCTTCTTCTTCATGGACGAATACTGCGACGACAACGATCAGCTGATTCCGACGACACATCCCCTGAGTTTCCGCGGTCAGATCGGGCCGCTGCTCTTCAACCGGATCCGCCCGGATCTCCTCATGCCGCGCGAGCAGATCATCTTCCCGTCGCCGGAAAATCTGCGTGATCTTCCGAAAATGATCGAAGACGCCGGCGGGATCGAAGTCTGCTACGGCGGAATCGGCATCCATGGTCACATCGCATTCAACGAACCGGAACCCGGCGTCCGGGATTCAGATCCGCGCATTCTCTCAATCAACGAGTTCACGCGGACGATCGACTCCACACGCCACAAGGGAGTCGGAGGAAATCTGGAGAACTTCCCGCGCCGCGCAATCACCATGGGCATGAAGCAGTGTCTTGCCGCACGCAGAATGCTTCTGATGACACGCAACGAATCGCAGGAGTTCTTCTGGGCGAACACGGTGCTGCGCATCGCCGCGCTCGGTGAACCCGGCGACGACTACCCGGTCACTCATGCGCGGCATCATCGGAATCTGCTGATCGTGAGTGATGTCAAAACCGCCACAGCACCGAAATTCAACATTTGACGGCCGTTCCGATGAAATTCATTGATGCGCACGCACATCTGACGCATGATCCGAAAGGGATCGACCGGATCGCGGAATCCGGCGTATTCGAACAGATCTGGCTGATGGACCTTTCCGGCGTCGGCCGTCTGGGAGATGTCTGCTTTGCCACCCGGCAGGAGCTCCTGGAAACAGTCCGCCGCTACAACGGCTTTTTCCTCGCGTTCGGATTTCTGGATCTGGACCGCGATGCACCGGAACAGATCGACCGTCTCCGGGAGATGGGATTTGTCGGCCTGAAACCCTACAAGCAGCTCCACCCCTATAATCATGAGGCTTATTATCCGCTCTATGAACGGGCGCAGGCGCTCGGGATGCCGATTCTCTTCCATACAGGCCTGATCGCACACGGTTCGCCCTACGATCCCGCGCATCCGCACGCATTCGGACCGGACAACATGCGCCCGATTCATCTGGCCGGCATCGCGGAGGCGTTTCCGGAGCTTCGGATTATCGCGGGCCACCAGGGGTATCCGTATCTGGAGGAGATGCAGCACAACCTCTATTACTATAAAAACATCCGCTGCGATGTGAGCGGCTATCTGCGTTCCGTGGACGCGCTGCGGGAAATTCTGGACCGGCGCGCACACGACGGAACAGAACGCTTCTTTAATGAAAAGATGCACTTCGCCACAGATGAGTTCTACGGAATCGAAGCCTCCAACGAACGCGCGCTTCGTCTGGCGGAATTCTGGAAACTCTATTTCGAATTTGTCGGCGGACTCTATTACCGCTGGGGACTGCCGGAGGAGCAGGAAAAATTCTTCCGCGGCAACGCGGTCGCGCTCCGCACGGATTTCATGCGGAAACAGGGAAGGGAAAGATGAAGAAAACAGGAATCGGTCTGATCGGCGCGGACTTTTCACTCCGCGCAATTCTCATTGAACGAAACTATCCGCGGGACCGGGCGGAAATGGCCGCAGTCTGTGACCGCAATCCGGAAATGCTGGAGCGTTACCGGCGGGAACATCCGGATTCGGAGGCGCATCTGTATTCCTCCTATCAGGAACTGATCGCCGACAGTAATGTCGACGTTGTCTGCATCATGGTGCGCGACCAGTATCACGAGGAGATCGCCGTTGCCGCTCTCGAGGCCGGCAAGGCGGTTTATCTGGAAAAACCCATGGCGCTTACCGTGGAAGGATGCGACCGGATCCTGGAAACCGCTTACCGTACAGGAGCCAAACTGTTTGTCGGACACAATATGCGCTATGTGCCCTCGATTCTGAAAATGAAGGAGGTCATTGATTCGGGAATCATCGGAGAGGTGCAATGCGCCTGGGTCCGTCACTTCATCAACTACGGAAGCTGTTATTTCCGCCACTGGTGCGCGCGTCAGGAAACCTGCAACGGGCTCCTGCTTCAAAAAGGGGCACATGATATTGACGTGATTCACTGGCTGGCCGGCAGCAGCACCGTCCGTGTCACGGGCATGGGAAAACTTTCCGTCTACAATCGCACAAAAGACCGTCTGAAAGAGGGCGAGGCCCCCGACCGGAAAGCCTCCTGGAAGCCGGAATGCTGGCCGCCCCTTGAATTGAAAGGCCTTGATCCCCGGCTGGATGTCGAGGATCACAGCATGATTCTGATGCAGCTGGACAACGGCGTTCAGGCATCCTATGAACAGTGCATGTATGCGCCGGACTCCGAGCGGAACTACACCTTCATCGGCACTCATGGACGTGTCGAAAACATCGGTGATTTCGGCGATTGCCAGGTGCATGTCTGGACCCGGCGCGGATCCCGTTCCGAACCGGACATCGTCTACCATCTCAAGTCCGGTGACGGCGGTCACGGCGGAGCCGACCCGAATATCGTCAAGGCATTTTTCGATTTTGTCCGGGACGGGAAAACACCGGTGGTCTCCCCGGTCGCGGCAAGAAACGCCGTCGCGGCGGGCGCCCTTGCGCACTACTCCATGCGTCACGGCAATATTCCGATGGACATCCCCGGACTCCGACCTGAACTGCTTGCGTATTTTGCCAACGGTCAGAAAAAAGAATAACCCCCCGCAGTAAGGTTTCCGGCGATTCTGTTCCGCAAACCGCGCAATCCTCTGTGTCAGTAGCCGTCCGCCCTCCTGCGCTTCTTTCTCAGGAGGGCATTTTTCTTCCACCTTTCCGAAATATCCGGGCGCGTCTAGCCCGTGCCGACCATTTCCCTGAAACGAGGGGTGTTTTCACTGCACGGGAGGATTCCGCCTCCACCGGCGGATGAAAAAAGATGATTTTTTTTAGAACCCCCCTTGAAAAACAGGAGAAAATTTCTATTTTAAAAATACGAATTCGTAATATTGGAGGACAAAAAATGCGTTCCCGGATCAAAAAACTGATTGATGCGACCAACCGGATAGATCGTGCCTATCTGGTGAAAAGCCGTTCGATGGCTCTCAAGCCGAATATTGTGGTTCTGCTGTATGCGCTTGCCGATGACGACCGGCTTTCCCAGAGCAAACTGCACGAGAACTGGCTTCTTCCGCTTTCCACCATCAATACAATCACAAGCGAATGCCGGAATGCCGGCTGGATTGCACTGGAACCGGTTCCGGGAAAACGCCGGGAGTGTTATCTGCGCTTTACGGAGAAGGGAAAAGCGTTTGCCACGGACATTCTGGCGGATATCCATGCCGCAGAGGAAGCGGCCATGCGGAAGACGAGCGCAAAGTTTTCTCCGGAATTTGCGGACGCTCTTGCTTTTTACGCAAAAGAGTTTCATGACGCGCTGAAACTGCCGGGATCCCGGAAAAACAGAGGAGAAACTGTACAATGAGTGGTGTTCGGCTGGAACTGTTGGCGGAGAAAGACCTTGCGGAATTCAAGCGGGAGATGCAGAAGGCGTTTCAATACGGCTACGAACAGGTGTTCGGTCCCTGCGACGGCGCGGTGCTGCCGGAACAGGACATCGAACGATCCCTGCAATCCTCCGGAGCCATTGCCTATGCCGCGCGCGTGGACGGTATGCTGTGCGGCGGTGCGATTGTCAGAATCGACCGGGAAAAACAGTATAATCATCTGGATTTGTTTTTTGTGAAAGTCGGAGTGCAGAGCAGGGGGCTTGGACAGGCGATCTGGAACGGAATGGAAGCTCTGTATCCGGAAACTGAAGTCTGGGAGACCTTCACACCCTGTTTTGAAAAGCGCAACATCCATTTTTACGTGAATCGCTGCGGATTTCACATTGTGGAGTATTTTCATCCGCGCCACAGGCTTCCGCAAGAGGAGGGCGAGTATCACGGAGGAATGGCCGATGAGGCAAGTCAATACTTTTTCCGTTTTGCGAAAATCATGCACTCATCCGGGACGAGAACACACACGGACCGCGGTATCTCCGCGTGCAATTCCGGAGGCGGATGACAAACGCTCTCCCTTTTTGAAAAGACGATATGATCCTCATCTGCGGGAATCCGGAGGGAGAATTTCAAACGGCGGACAGCGCAGTTCCCCCGCTTCGTTCTTTTTCAATGCCGTATCATGAAGCAGACGGAATGTGATCCGACCGAGTTCCTCCAGTTCATAATGCGCGAGAAAGGCATAACGGTGCAGGTTCAGCACCGCCGGGCTCTCCGTATAGACCCCCAGTTTCACGGCCGGGTGTTCCATCAGCAGCGGAAAGAGACAGAACGGCAGAAACGCCCCCATGACGATGACTCCGTCCGGAGGATTTTCCGAATTCAGGAGTTTTTCCGCGATTCTGCCTGCATTCCGGTCATTGATGGAATGAACGGGACCGGAATCCGTCCGCCGGAAAGCATGCGCAGCCATCCGATGGACGGCATGCTGAAGATTGCCGAGAAAACAGAGATTCCGGCATCCCGCATGGCGCATGGCTTCCACCAGAGCCTTTGTCACGGCGGAATAATCGACGGAGGCGCGGCATGCTGCGAACGGCGCAGGGGTGATTGCCGCCACATGCGGAATCCCCGTCTGTTTCAGGAGCTTGACATCGGACGCTTCCGCGCCGATCAGGATCAGTCCGTGAAGAGGATCCGCTTCCGGCAGTTCCCTGCTGATCCGGACGGGGATGCCCAATTCGGCGGCACTGCGTTCGACTCCGCGCCAGAAATCCCCGAGCCAGGCGGAGGGATTCTCGATGGTTCTGCCGATATGAATTGTGATTTCACGGAGAATGCGCAATTCCCCGCGGACATAGCTTCCGCTTCTGGGACGGCGGAGAATATATCCCGCCGCTTCCAGATCATTCAGAACCCTTTTTGTTGTAATGGGGGAGACGCCGCATTCCGCGGCAAGTGCATTCTGACCAGGAAGCTTGCCGCCGCGCGGATAAAATCCGCTCTCAATCCGCGTCCGCATGGTATCGTAGAGTGTCTGGTATTTGGTTTTCATATCCTCTCAATATATTCTTTTTTCTCTGTTTTTTCAAACGGGATTTGCCTTTTTCTTAAAACATGGTATATTTTTTATATACTCAGAAATATCGTGAAAGGGAGAAGCGGAAATGAAAAAGAAACTCAATTTTGCCGTTATCGGATGCGGAGCGCTTGCACGGAGCCAGCACATTCCCAACATCGCCCGTTCTCAGAAAGCCGTGCTTCATACCTGCTGTGATCTTTCGGATGCGGCACTGAAAATCTGCCGCGACACATACGGAGCAGAACATACGGCAAACAACTGGGAAGCGGTCATCGCCGATCCCGAGGTGGACGCCGTCTGCCTTGCCACGACGGAAAAACTCCGCCTTCTGGTCATTGCGCGCGCGGCGGAATACGGCAAACCCGTTTATGTGGAAAAACCGCTTGCCACGAATCTGGAGGAGGTTTACCGGATTCAGGAAATCGTCCATCGAAGTGGAATTCCGTTCTGTGTTGGACACAACCGGAGGAGCAGTCCGGCGATGATCGACGCGCAGAGAATCTTTCGTGCGCACATGCGCGGCAAGTGTCAATGCGCCTGGCGCTGGGACCGAGAAAGCGACCGCCCCGCCCGCGCCGATGACGGACGAGCCTCCATGAATGTCCGGATCAACGATGACTGGTACAGCTGGAAAAGCTGGGTATTTGATCTCGCGCAGGCGCCGCACGGGCCGATGCTGTTTGAGATGACCCATTTCACCGATCTGTGCAACTGGTTCCTGGCGGCCGAACCCGAGGAGGTGTTCGCCATGGAAACAGGAATGCTGAATCATGCGATTATGATCCGCTACCGGAGCGGCGAAATCGCCACGCTGAATCTCTGTGCGAACGGCACATTCGGATATCCCAAGGAGCTCTATGAGATCATGGGAAACGGCGCGATCGTGGTTGTGGATCACATGTGCGAGGTTCGCACCGCGGGGATTCCCGGAGAGAAACCGGTGCGCAAATATCCGTATCTTTACGACAAACTGCCGGAAATCGGCGTTCAGGGGGGAATTTCCGGCTGGTTCGAGAAAAAATGCGCCGCCTGTGAAGCTGCGGCGCGAGCCGGGAATCCGGAAATGCAGTTTGTCGCGGACCCCGACAAAGGGCATGCACATGCTCTGGAGCATTTCATTGACCAGATCAACGGAGAGCGCGGCGAAGTTTGCGGAGTTGACGATGCGGTCAGTGCCACGCGCATTGCGTTTGCCGCGATCCGCAGTGCAGCGGAAGGCAGAATTGTCCGCCTCTCGGAGTTGTAAGCGGAAAGCTGCGCCCCGCTTCTCCGGGGCATTCCGTTGCCGGGCGGCTGCTGTATGAAAAACAGCCGTCGCGGCTTCGTTGAATTCCTTTCCGCTGCGGCATGAGCGTATCCGGAAAAGAATTCTGGCCCCTTTGTTTTTATATGCCAGCTTCTTTTGTTTCCCCGCTTCCGGCTGCGCAGCAATTGTTGTATTTCCTCAAAAAATCAGAAGGACAGATTTTTATAAAAAAACTTAAATAAAATTAGGTGTTTCTAATTTTATTGCTTGAAATCTTCTTGCTTTGTGATATATTCCTTTCCTGTTCCGATGTTCCAAGCAGGGAAACAGACTTTTTCCCGCGTATTTCGAAAGCGGAAACATGGAACAATAAAAATTAGCCTTAACTAATACGGAGAGGTGAAGTTTGGATCTTTTCATTCTGATGATCCTGTTCGCGGCGTGGGTGCAGAGCATGCTGAAATTGACACTGCTGCCGCGCCTTTACCGATGGGGAATTCTGATCCTGTCGATCCTGCCGGTTTTCTTTTTCCGCGAGCGTCTGGCGTCGTCGAGCTTCCAGTCAATCGGGGCGTTTCTGGCTGATCCGGCGAATCTGCGGGATTTCTGTGCGCTGATCGTCATTCAGGAACTTCTGGCGCTTCTGCTGGGGTTCTCACTTCTGAAGAACCGCGAACTGGGGAGAGTGAACCGCTTCTGGAAATACGCCGCGCTTCTTCCATCCATTCTGCTTCCGGCGGGGGCGATGTATGTCGAGGTGGTCGCTTTCAACACGCTGATCCGCTATGACTTCGATGCGATCATGTGGGGCACGGCACTGCTTCTTGTGACAGCCGGAGCGCTCATGTGCGAACTTCTGCCGTTCCTTACCGGGCGCGGAATCATGGAGAAGATCACGGCCGCGTTGAATGCGACATGGATTCTGGTGCTTCTGGCTGTTTTCCTGCCAGCTGCGGCGGAGGGAGAGTTTTCCGCACAGGCTGAATGTGGCGCACAGTGGGAGCCGCTCCGGGATTTGAGTATTCTCGGGATTCTCGCAGGATGCGTTTTCTGCTCGGGAGCGGCGATTCATTTCTACAGAAGATTCAAGGAAAAAAAGTTTCATAAAAAGGAAAAGGAATCCAGAAAACAATGCGTTATGTAACGGAAATTCTGAACTGGGTGTCCGGCAGCTTCATGCTTCCGGACATTGTCCTGCTGCTTGCAGCGATGATTTTTGCACTGATCGAACTGGGCGGCTTCTGTTCGACCTGGCTGACGCTTCTGCGCCATCGGAAGCGGCGCGAGGCGATCATGGAGCTGCTGCGGCGCGACCAGCGGATTGACCCGTCGATTCTGGGGCAGGGGATTTTCGCGCGGCATCTTGGAGCGCTTGCGGAAATGAACTGGGATGAGATTCACTGCGAAAAACTGATCTTCGATTTTTCCCAGAACTACGAACACGAATTGGAACGGGCGAAATTCATGATGAAGATCGGTCCGATGCTGGGGCTGATGGGAACACTGATCCCGATGGGACCCGCGCTGGCGGGACTGGCTTCCGGCGATGTCGCTTCGATGGCATATAATATGCAGATTGCATTCGGGACGACGGTTGTGGGTATTTTTGTCGCGGGAGTGGGGCTTCTGCTTTATTCTGTAAAGAAACACTGGTTTGCCGATGAGATTGCCGGACTTCGTTATGCGCTTGACATTCATCTGAGAAAGGAGACGCCCCATGGGGAGAACGCCGCGTTATAAACCGTTTGACGGGGATGAGGACTGTGATCCTTTGAGCGGACTCATCAATCTTTTTGATGCGGCAATGGTGTTTGCTGTTGCGCTGATGGTGGCGTTTGTGATTCAGAGCCGGATGACTGAGTTTCTGACTTCGCAGGATGTCACCTATGTCAAGAATGCGGGGAAGCCGGATATGGAGATCATCGTCAAAAAGGATAACAGAATCTCGCGCTTCAAGTCGGAAAAGACGACAGGTTCGGGGAAAGGGGAGCGTGTCGGCATTGCCTACCGCCTGGAAACGGGAGAGATCATCTACGTCCCTGAAAACGGAACTCATTAAGAGACGGAAAAATGCGTCACATTTTTCTCGGGGTCAAGGGTCGTTGACCCTTGGCGTGGTCCAGCGGCGCAATTAAAAAAAATTGCGAAGCAACAAAAAAAAGCGCGCGAAGCTGCGCAAAAAAAAAAAATGCGACAGCAATTTTGATTCGTGCAGGACTCTCAGTCCTGCCGCGGTCCAGCTGCGTAAGCTGGTCGCACGAAGTGCGAAACAAAAAAAGCGCGCGAAGCTGCGCAGAAAAAATAATTTGCGAAGCAAGTAAAAAAACGCGCGAAGCTGCGCAGTCAAACAAAAAGAGATGCCGGTACCGCCCGCACATGATCGCGGGGGAATGTCCGGAGCTCTCGTGATGAATGTGTATGAAGGAGGCGAAAGAATGTCTATGCATTCTTGCGCCTCAATGGATAAGCCCGGAGCTCTCGAACTTTTCGTTCCGAAAAGTTCTCGTCACTGAGCGGTCTGAACCGCTCCGGGCAGGGGATTTCGCACTCCGTGCGACCAGCGTTTCGACGCTGGACCTCGACAAGGGTCAGCGACCCTTGACCCCGAGAAGAATGCTCACGCATTCTTCCGTTTCTGCGCGGTCAGCGATCCTTGGCCCCGGGAAGAAACCCC
>CASEFP010000210.1 GCA_949287225.1 uncultured Lentisphaeria bacterium | reverse complement strand
TCTTCCAGAATCGAAACCGCGCCGATTTTCACATTCAGGTTCCGGATGCGGATCGCCACATGGTTTCCGCAGTGGCATCTCTGTTCGTGATCGTTCATTTGTTCAGCGTCTTTCCCAGCACTTCGAGATTTTTCCGCATCGTCGATTCGTAGTAATCCATCGGGGCGTCCGCGGGGCCGTTCGCGACCGGGTCGAGACTGGCAAGCGGAATCCCGCACTCTTTCGCGAGCGTCTGCGCGACGCGCGAGGAATACTGCGGTTCGGTATAGATCGCGTCGATGTTCTGTCCCTTGAGCTTTGCGGCGAGAGCGGTCATCTCCGAAGCCGTGATCCCGGATTCGGGTTCAGCTGTGATCGTCGCGAAGATCGGGAGCTTCAGATTGCGCGCGAGATAGTCGAATACGCCGTGCTGGGTCACGATCTTCCGTTTTTCAAACTGGCACTTGCGTGCGCATTCCATGAAATCGGTGCACAGTCTGCGGAGTTTTTCCGTATAGGCGGCGGCGTTCGCCTTGTAGCGCGCGGCATTTGCCGGATCGGCTTCAGAAAGTCCGGTGGCGATGTTGCCGACGATGGAGATCGCCTCGAACGGGCTGGCGAAGAGGTGCGGATTGCGTTCCCCGTGCCCGTGATGGTGTTCATGGCCGTGTCGGCACGCGGTGTGGAGCCCGAGGGTTTCGATTCCGCGCGACGTGTCGATTACGAGCGCCTTCGGGTTCATTTTCCGGAGCGGCTTGAGTATGAAATCGTCCAGTCCGAGACCGTTGCGCACGAGAATCAGATTTTCCGCACCGAGCCTGCGCATGTCGCGCGGCGTCATGGCGTAGTCGTGCGGACACCCGGTTCCGGGCGGGATGATGAGTTCGGTATTGACGTTTTTGCAGCCGTCGGTGATGTTCCGTGTGAACAGATAGAGCGGGAACGTCGTGCAGTAGATGTTCCGCGATTCCGCCGCTGTGACGGTCATCCCCGCAGCCAGGAAGAGACAAAGGAAAAACAGTTTTTTCATCGGCAGCACTCCAGTTCCTTTCCGTGTTCATGTTCAATGCACTCGATTTCGAGCGCGTCGCATTTCCCGCATCGTTTCAGGGTGTGGAATTTGGCGAATGTTTTCCAGTGTCTGCGCTGTTTTTCGTTCAGAAAGCCGGTGCCCCCGCAGAAGGGGCATGTTTCGTCGAGGGCGTTCAGCACGGCCGCTCGGATGAATTCCGACTTGTTCGGGATCCTGTTCAGCGCCGCGAGCATTTCTCCCTCGGCCTTGAATGTGATGACAGCCTGTTTTTTTTCGCTCATGGCATCCTCCGTGATTCAAAAACTTCTAAAGGTAATACAAAGTAATACATTTGTCAAGCCTTTCCGCCAACTTTTCCGCAATTTTCCCGTCCGGATGATCTCCGGAACAATTTTATTCCGGAAAAATAAGCGGAAAAAATGGTTTCCTCTTTGCTGTTTGGGCGAAGAAGTGCTATAATGCAGTCTGATACAGAGGAGGATGATCATGAAAAAAGCCGCTGCGAAAAATGACGCCTTTGATTCCGAAGCGTATCGGACACTCTTTGAGGGACGGATCAGTGATCCGCACGCCCTTCTCGGAATGCATACCGAAAAAGACGGTATTGTTGTCAGAGTTTACGATCCCGTCGCACAGGAGGTGTTCCTGCTTGCGGACGGAAAAAAATTCCCGATGGAAAAAGTCGCGGACGCCGGACTCTTCGTCAAAATCTTTCCCGGTAAAAAGAAGCATTTCGACTATGCCGTGGAAAAACATTTTGCCGACGGCGGAACTTTCACCTCCGAGGATCCCTATCACTTCCTTCCCGGCGTCGGGGAGATGGACATGTACCTCTTCAATTCCGGCGAACACCATCGGATTTACGAAGTCATGGGCGCGCATCCCCATCACATGGGCGAGGTTGAAGGCGTTCTCTTTGCGGTCTGGGCGCCGAATGCCGAACGGGTCTCCGTGATCGGCGACTTCAACTGCTGGGACGGACGGCGCGACATGATGCGGCTCATGGGCTCCTCCGGCATCTGGGAACTCTTCATCCCGTCGCTCAAGCCAGGCGATCTCTACAAATATGAAATCCGCACGAAGAATGGCGACATCCTCGTCAAGCTCGACCCCTATGCGCAGCGTACCGAACTGCGCCCGAATAATGCGGGAAGAGTCCCCGCCGCAACGCCCTTTGCCTGGAGCGACGGCGACTGGATGGAACAGCGCGCGAAACGTAACATTTTGAATTCCCCTGTCAATATCTATGAAGTTCATCTTGCTTCCTGGCGCGGGCCCGGACTGCGCAAGCTGGATCCGAAAAAGAAGGACGACTTCCACAACTACCGCGAACTGGCGCATGCGCTCGCCGACTATATTCTGGAGATGGGTTACACCCACATCGAGCTCCTGCCGGTCTGCGAACACCCGCTGGATCAGTCGTGGGGCTATCAGGTGACGGGATTCTATGCGCCGACCGCGCGTTACGGCTCGCCGGAGGATTTCGCTTATTTCGTCGATTACATGCACGCGAAAGGAATCGGCGTGATTCTCGACTGGGTCCCCGCGCATTTTCCGAAAGATTCCTTCGGGCTCGGGCGTTTTGATGGAACCGCGCTTTACGAGCATGCCGATCCGCGTCAGGGGGAGCACCGGGACTGGGGAACCTATATCTTCAATTTCGGGCGCAACGAGGTGAAAAACTTCCTGATCGGGAGCGCCCTCTACTGGTTCGACAAATTCCATGTGGACGGTCTGCGGGTGGATGCCGTGGCCTCCATGCTTTACCTGAACTACTCGCGCAACGAGGGGGAGTGGATCCCCAACAAATACGGCGGCAACGAGAATCTGGAGGCGATTGCGTTTCTGCGGCGTCTCAACGAGCTGGCGCACGAGCTTTTCCCGGGGATCATGATGGTGGCGGAGGAGTCCACCGCGTGGCCGGGGGTTTCGCGTCCGGCTTATCTCGGCGGGCTCGGTTTCACCTTCAAATGGAACATGGGCTGGATGCACGACACGCTGGAATATTTTGCGCTGGATCCGATCTACCGCAGCTACAATCACGGCAAGATCACGTTTTCGATGCTTTATGCCTTTACGGAGAACTTCATTCTGCCGCTGAGCCATGATGAGGTGGTTCACGGGAAGAAGTCGCTGCTGGACAAGATGCCGGGCGACTATCAGCAGAAGTTTGCGAATCTGCGTGCGCTCTTTTCCTATATGACCACGCATCCGGGGAAGAAACTTCTTTTCATGGGCGGCGAGTTCGGGCAGTGGATTGAGTGGAACAGCAATGCCGGGCTTGACTGGATGCTGCTGGATTATCCGCAGCATGCGGCGATGAAGCGTCTTTCCGCGGATCTGAACCGTTTTTACCGGGAGAACCCCGCGCTCTGGGAGGTGGATTTCACCGATGGGGGATTCCAGTGGCTGGACGGCGGGGATTTCCGGCAGTCGATCCTTTCCTATATCCGCTGGAACAGGAAACATACGGAAGCTGTTGTTGTGATTCTGAATCTGACGCCGGTGGTCCGGGACGATTATGTGACTGGTGTGCCGTTTGCCGGGGAGTGGGTTGAGGTGTTCAACTCGGATGCTGTGGAATACGGCGGGACGGGATTGACCAATCCCGGAGTGATGAAAACCGAGGAGGGGCTGTATCACGGACAGGAACAGCATATCCGCCTGCGGCTGCCGTGGCTGGGCGCGGTATTCCTCAAAAAAAATAAAAAATAATATTTTTATGATAAAAAAAGACGGCAAGCCTGCTTGCCGGGTGCAGGTGCGTTGCATCTGCCGCGGAGTGTGAGGGCGCGCAGCCCTCACGTTCTTAAAAGTTTTTCATTTGCGCACGTTGTTGCGCAAATGAAATTTTTATTTCGCGCGTTGCGCGACCAGCTTGCGCAGCTGGACCGCGGCAGGACTGAAAGTCCTGCACGAATCATAATTTGCGCTGCAAATTATTTTTTTAGTTGCGCAGCTTCGCGCGCAGAATAATGATTTATCAGGAGGCACAGATGAAATACATTCGTTTTGACAGTGTCGGCGGCGCCGCCGGAGACATGATTCTCTCCGCCCTCGGCGGCCTCGGCGCCGATCTGAAGCAGATTGAACAGGGGCTGAATACCGCCATTCCCGGCGACGCATTCACCATCGAAAGGATCCCCTTTTCCGATTATGGAATGAACGGCGCAAAACTGGAAGTGAAAATCACGGAAAATTCCGGAACGGAACGCGCTCTTCCCGAAATTGCCGAGATCATCGACAACGCTCCGATGCCCGATGCGGCAAAAAAACTGGCGCATGAAGTCTTTCACCGTCTGGCACACGCCGAAGGCGAAGTTCACGGCTGTCACTCTCATCATGTGCATTTTCATGAAGTCGGAGCGGTCGATTCCATCGTCGATATTCTCGGCTCCTGCTGGGCGTTCGTCATGCTCGGAATTGATTCCATTTCCTTCGGTGTTCTGCCGGAAGGAACCGGCACCTTCCGCTGCCGTCACGGCATCTATCCGATCCCCGCACCCGCCACGCTTCGCCTCCTCAAAGGTGTTGCAATCACACAGACCGATGAACCTTTTGAAATGATCACTCCGACCGGTGCGGCCCTCCTGACGACCCTCCCCGGTGGACAGAACCGCCCGATCACAGGAAAAGTCATCGCCGAATCCGTCTCCTTCGGAAGCCGGAAACTCAACGGGCGCCCGAATGCCTTGCGCGCAACTCTGATCGAATCCGCCGAATGCGCCGCATGGAACAGCGAAACATGCGTTGAACTGGAGACGAATCTGGATGACGTGACTCCGGAAACCGCAGGCGCGCTTGCTTCAAAGCTGCTGGCAGACGGTGCGCGCGATGTCTGGATGACGCCCGCTGTCATGAAGAAACAGCGGCCCGCTTTTGTCCTGCACATTCTCTGCATGGAATCCGATCTCGACCGCTTTACGGAGACCCTCTTCCGGGAGAGCGGCACTCTCGGCATCCGGGTGCGCCGCACGGAACGGCGTATTCTGGAACGGGACACGGTCACGGTGAAACTTCCCTGCGGCACGGAAATCCATGTCAAGCGCGCGTTTCTCGACGGCAAGGTCATTTCCGCAAAACCCGAATACGAGGAATGTCTGCGAGTTTCCCGCGAACAGGGGATCCCTTACAGAAACGTGTTTCTTGCGGCTCTGAACGCGCTGGAATCATGAATACGCGTCTCTGCCGGAACGTTTATGTGCATGTTCCGTTCTGCAACGGGAAATGCGCCTACTGCGCCTTTTATTCCGAGCCGGAGGTCAATCCCGCTTCCGTGACGCAATGGCTGGATCGTCTAGAGGATGATGCGGCACGGAAAGCGGCGCGGACACTCCCGCTGGATACGCTTTACATCGGAGGGGGGACCCCAACCGCGCTTTCCCGGGCCGCACTGGAGCGTCTCTTCCGGATTCTGGAGCACCGCTTTTCGTTTCTGCCCGGCGCGGAAATTTCCATTGAATGCAATCCGGAGAGCCTGACAGCGGAAAAGGCGGAGATCCTCGGGCGCCATGTGAACCGCGTCAGTATGGGCGTCCAGTCGTTCCGTCCCGATTTCCGGGAGAAGATCGGACGGCGCTCTTCCGATGTACATGCGGTGGAAACGGCGTTGCAGCTTCTGCGCGCAAACGGAATCGAAAACATCGGATTTGACCTTATTTACGCGATACCCGGCGAAACACTGGCGGACTGGAAACAGGAACTGAATACGGCGCTGTCCTATCCGATCCGTCATCTTTCCGCCTACTCGCTGAGCATTGAGGAAGGTACAGAACTTGCCGCACGCGGACTTCCGCCCGAGGACAACGAACTCTCCTTTGCCATGTGGGAGGCGGCACAGAAAATTCTCTCCGCGCACGGGATGCCGCGCTATGAGATTTCCAACTATGCCTCGATGCCGTATGAATGCCGCCATAATCAGAATGTCTGGCACGCGGAGCCTTATCTCGGACTTGGCCCGGCGGCATGCTCTTTCGACGGGGCGGTGCGCTTTACGGAGATTCCCTCGCTTTCCCGCTGGCTCGCCGGGGAGGCGACCGAGCCGGACGTGATCAGCGAGGAAAAACGTCTGGGCGAGATGTTCATCATGGGGCTTCGCACCGTGCGCGGATGGAAAAAGAGTGAATTTTCCCGCGTTTCCCGTTTGCCGTGGCGCGAAATGTGGAGTACAATAATCGGAAAACAACAGAAAGACGGGTTGCTTCAGGAGACGCCGGAGAGAATTTTCCCGACGGAAAAGGGTCTTGCCTTCTGGAATGATCTCGCCGAAGCGTATTTGTGAGGAGGACTGCTGCAATGAGTATGACCTTTCGGAATGCCGAAACGGAACAGGAACTGAAAACCGTGGAGAAGCTCGCGGAAAAAATCTGGGCGCGCACCTACCGGGACATTCTTTCCCCGGAGCAGAGAGCCTATATGCTTAAGATGATGTACGATCTTTCCGTGACGAAACGCGAACTGACCGAAGGAATCCGCTTTGAACTGATCTGCGACGGAGAGACGCCTGTGGGTTTTCTCTCCTGGGGCCCCTATGGCGACGGCATCGCCAAACTGCACAAGCTCTATCTCGACTATGCCTATCATGGCAGGGGGATCGGTTCGCAGATGCTTCAGCACGCGATTGCCGAAACCCGCGCCGCCGGTTACAAATTCCTGCGCCTGAACGTCAACAAGCAGAACAAGGACGCAATCCGCGCCTACGAGAGGAACGGCTTCAAACTTCTGGAAAAGGTCAAGAACGACATCGGCAGCGGCTACTATATGGACGACTACGTCTATCAGACGGCACTGTAAGAGGTTTTCTGTTCCCGAAAAATCAGTCCGCGGAAAAACGGAGCGCTTCCCAGCGCTCCTTCAGAACCGCTTCGCCGCATTTGACCAGCGGACGCATTTCCGGCGCATACGCCGCAATCCGCGCCTCTTCCAGAAGCAGGCAGTAGGCGCGCAGGTCGTCCGAACGTTCAAACGATTCCACCATTTCCAAACCCATCCGGAACTTCCGGATATACGGCGCAATGCTTTCGCCTTTTGTCCGGTCCTTCTGCGGAGAGGCGATCGCGCGCTGAATGCGGATGTTCAGCGCCTTCAGATACCGGGCGGATCGTTCAAATATCTCCGGCGTCTTCAGAAAACCGGGGCGGAAAAGGAAGCGCAGTTCCTCTTCGATGTCTTCATACGTTTCCGACCCTTCATCCAGTTTCCGCAGGAGCGTCATGACCTCGCTGTATGTGCGGAATACGCCGTTGAGCTCGTCCATGAAGTCCGTGATTATGGCGGCGGCCTGATCGCGCGATTCCTCCAGACGCAGATAGAACATCTCCTCCGAACGGATTTCCCACAGATCGCCGCCGAGCGCTTTTCTGACGGCGTTGTCCAGCGCGTTCTCCTTCCAGTCGCGGTATTTCAGGAAAAAACTCAGTTCCATCGCGTGCGGGATATTCATCATCGCGTGCAATGGCTTGAGAATCTGCGGGAGGCGCATGCGCCAGAGTTTGAGAATCGCGCGGGCGTGTTCATATTCCGCCTCGCTTTTCCGCAGGAAGAGCGCGCGCCCGAGTGTTTCGCCTTCGTCCACCAGCGCCACATATGCGGCAAGTTCCGTCTCTTTCGAGAGGCGCACCGATTGCGGCATGACCTCCGTGCCCGGCCAGTCGTGAAAGTTTGTGAGATTCCACTGCGCCGCCGCCTGCACGTTCCGCCCGACCCGGGAATCCTTTGCCAGATTTCCGGGCATTTCGCGGTGAACATGAAGCACCTTGCCTTTTGCGTCTAGAACCACCAGCTTCATCCGCAGATACTCGGGCAGTTCGATGGCGTCGAAGACTTCCGGCGAAATTGTTTCTTCGAAATGGTCGTTGAGCCAGGAAGCGAACGTCTCGGAAAAGGGCCGTCCTGTGAAGATTTTTCCTGCGCGGAAATCGTCCATGAACATTTCGGCCGTATCATCCAGCGGCATGTAATTGCGCCGGAGACTCTTTGACAGCGAGCGCAGAAGAAAGCCCGCCTTCCAGACGAGATAACCGGGTACGGAATATTCCATCAGATACGGGTCGAGCAGATTCAGATCCTCTTCCGGCACCTCCAGAAAGACACCGTCCTCCTCCTCGCCGGGATCAAACTTGTACTGCAGAGGGAAACGCTGCCCGGCAGATTCGATGAAATCGGGGAAATCCGCCTCGCGCAGCTCCTCATAAGGGATCAGCATGATCGCTTCAGGTTCCGGCGCGTAGTTCCGGCGGTTTTTCCTCCAGTCGGCCTCCAGTGCCTTGACCGAATGAACCTCCGGCGGCAGCACTTCGTCGAAGTGGCGGAAAACTGCCTCGGCATTGACAATGGAATCGGGCCTGCGCATCTTGATTTCAAGTTTTTTGAGTTCCCCCAGAAGATAGGAAAACTCCTCCAGCCATGTCCCGCGCGCGGAGGCGAGTCCCGAAACCAGACCCTCGCGGATGAACACCGCGCGCGCCTCATCGGGACGCACCTTCGCATAGTGGCAGCGGCGGCCCGGATGAATCAGAAGCTGTCCCGCCGTGACCCGCTCCCGGGCGTAGACGAAGCCGCTGGTTTCGTCCCAGTGGATTCTGTCGTAGCTCAGCGAGCAGATGTGCGGCGCGACCAGTTCGAGCCACTCCGGGCGGATCAGGGCGTTTCCGCGCGCAAACACGCGGCTCGTCTCGACCAGCGCGAAAAAGAGCACCCACTGCGGCGGATTCTTCCGCTTCGCCAGCGCGGAACCCGGAAACAATGTGAACTTTTTCCCTTTCATGTCCGAAAAGAGTTTTGACTCCCGGTCGAACATGCCGATCTGGCGCGGAAGCGCGCTCATCAGCGCCTTGTGGAGCGCGTCAGCGGAGAGGTGCTCCAGATCAATTCTTCGCGTGAAACTCCACTTGTTTTCGCAACAGATCTCCTTCAGGTCCTCGATCAGATTCCGCCATTCGCGCAGACGGCGGTAGCTGAGAAAATTTTTCTGCGCGAAACGTCGCAGCGCCTGATTCGAGGCGCGCTCCGCCAGCGTCTTTTCCACAGCATCGTGCAGTTTCAGAATCCCGATGAAATCGGAATCCTCGTGCATGAATTTCCTGTGCGCGTCATCCGCCGCCTTTGCCTGTTCAAACGGTCGTTCGCGCGGATCGGCGATGCTCAGAAAGGCCGCAATCACGAGCATCTCCGGCAGTACGCGGAAACGTTCCGCGCTCATCAGCATTTTCGCAAGATGCGGATCAAGCGGAATTTCCGCAAGGCGCCATCCGCATTCGGTCAGACGTCCGCTCCTGTCAATCGCAAGAAGATCCTCCAGCGCCTGCATTCCCTCGCGGATCAGCTGTGACGCGGGCGGATCGACCAGCGGGAAACGGTCAAGCGGAGGCAGACGCAATGCCGCCATCTGGAGAATGACGCCGGCCAGGGACGAACGCTGAATTTCCGGCGGCGTGAACTCGGAATATTCCTTCAGAGATTCCTCGCTGTACAGATGCACGCAGATTCCGTCGCGCAGACGCCCGCACCGCCCGCGGCGCTGTCTGGCACTTGCCTGCGAAACAGGCTCGACACGCAGTTCCTGAATTCTCGTGCGGGGATTGTAGCGGCTCAGGCGGACGAGTCCCGAGTCGATTACGAACCGGATGCCGGGAATCGTCAACGATGTTTCGGCGACGTTGGTTGCCAGAACGATCCGCCGCCGTGTTCCCGTGGAAAAAACCTTCTGCTGGTCCCCGGCGCTGAGACGCCCGAAGAGGGGCAGGATTTCACTGTGCGCGCCGAAGCGCCCGGAAAGAAGTTCCGCACAGTCGCGGATTTCGCGCTCGCCGGGCAGAAAAACCAGAATGTCGCCGCGCGCGTCAAGTTCTGTAAGGAATGTGATGCCGCGCGCGACGCTTTCGGGCAGTTCCTCGTCCTCCTCCGGTTCCAGAAAACAGTCCTCAACCGGGAAAAGACGGCCTTCGACCTCGATTACTGGCGCGCTGTCGAAAAATTCCGAAATGCGCTGCGCGTCCAGCGTCGCCGAGGAGAGGATGACGCGCAGATCTTTTCTCCGCGCAAGGAGAAGTTTCATGTAACCGAGCAGAAAGTCGATGTTCAGCGACCGTTCATGGATCTCGTCGAGAATGATGCAGTCATACTGAAGCAGATCGGGATCGTCGCGTGTTTCAGCAAGAAGAATGCCGTCGGTCATGAATTTGACGACGGTGTTGCGCGCGGTGTGATCGTCAAACCGGACTTTGTACCCGACCTCCGCGCCGCAGACGCATCCGGTCTCGTTCGCAACCCGCCGCGCCAGCGCGGAGGCGGCAATCCTGCGTGGCTGGGTGCATCCGATGCGCCCGACGCGCCCGAAACCGTTTTTGAGCGCGATTTTCGGGAGCTGGGTGGTTTTCCCCGATCCCGTGGAGCCGCAGACGATCACGATCTGATGCCGTTTCAGCGCTTCGGAAATATCTCCTGTTTTCGCGCTGATCGGCAGCTCTTCCGGAAAATTGCAGACGAGAGAATCTGCAAAGCGGTGAAGCGAATGCGCGGAGAGTTTCTCCAGATAATTCCGGAACGATTCGAGCGCGGCAGTGTCCTTTGAGGACGCGAACGAGCGCATCCGCCGCCGGAGCCTTGCCTGGTCGCGGAGGAGCAGCGTTGGAAAAATTTCCCTGATTCTGCGGAAAACAGTTTCCGGTGCGTCCGAGTTCGTATTCATGGTGCGGAAATATAGCACGGAAACATGGAAAGAAAAGCCCGGAGCTTATTCGGTGTTGACATATTCCTGTGTTTTGAGTCTGCGGTAGGCGCGCGGGGACATCGCGTAACACTGGAAGAACCGTCTGCGGAAATAGGCGGGATCGTTGAATCCGACTTCGTAGGCGATCTGCGCAATGCCCTGTGTTGTGGAGCGGAGCCGTTCCGCTGCGTGGATGATCCGGATCCTGTTTAATGTGTCGGTGATGGATTCGTTGAAATACTTTCGGTGGAGTCTTCCGAGATAATCCGGATTGCATTGGAGTTCCCCGGCGAGCTGGGAGGTGGAAAACGGTTCACGGAACCGCAGGGAAAGCATTTTGCGGAGTTCCTGCATCAGTGCCGGCAGTTTGCGCGGCTCGGGGTTTTCGTTTGTTTTGCGGAATGCCTCATGAAGAATCAGTTCCATCAGAAGATTCCGGCCGTCCTCATCATCCGGGGCGTCTTCCTGAAGGGAGAGGAACTGCTGGAAATACTCGCTGAGGCGTGCCGGATTCCCGGTGTGGAACATGCGCGGGAGTGATCCGAGAATCTGTTCCGACTGTTCGTCTGCGGGAAGGAAATGAATCCAGAAGAAAGAGAGTTCCGGGGTATATTCACTTCTTCCGCCGTGATAGATTCCGGGGCGCAGAAGAAGGCAATGTTCCGCAGGAATATCGAAACTTTCGGTTCCGACAAACATTTCCAGGCGGCTTTTCAGGACGAAAATGAGTTCCCAGTCCCTGATGATCCTTGAGAGATGCCGTCCGTGTCCGCGCGAGACAAGTCGGCCGCCATTGTGCGCCTTCAGATGGATCCGCATGACAGTGATTTCCTTTTCATGTCGGTTTTATCTCTTTCTTTCCGGGAATATAGAAGTCTTTTTTTGAAAATCAATCTTCTGGTATTGAAATAGTTTGTTGAATTGTGGAGTATGATAAAGGAAAATATCGGAATCGTCTCCTTTTTCTACCGATGCGTCAGCTTGCGGATCCCGGAGATTCCGTTATAATATATATAACGTTGCGGATCATGGCGATCAAAACAGACAAATTTCATTCTGATATTGTGAAACATGGAAAGGATGTGCAATGAATATTGTTCATCGAAAAAGACGGGGGCGGAGAAATTTTACATTAATAGAACTTCTGGTCGTTATAGCGATTATCGCGATTCTTGCTGCGATGCTTCTCCCCGCCCTGAATACAGCCAGGCAGCGGGCACAGACAATATCCTGTCTTTCAAATTTGAAGCAGCTGAACCTGACCGCAACAAGTTACAGTTCTGATTACAACGGGTTCATTTCTCCGAATTATATGCTGGAAAACGGGACAGGGCGTTTCTGGTCCTGGTACTATGTTGCAAACGGCTACATCAAAAAACCCTCTCCGGGCAGACCTGCGATTTTTCTATGTCCCGGCTCCAATACTTCCGGTTCCCATGGTTTTATTCTGGATGACTACAGTGTTTCCTACGGGAGCGATCCCTGGATTGATAAACAGTACAGCGATGGACGAGTTCTTGCACTGAGCCTCGGATTGCTCAAAGAGAAAGTAAGCGAATATCCTCTTTATGCGGACAGCGTTCAATGCAAAACCAGTTCAAAAAATCCGACTCTTCCCAGAAATGCCGACAAAAAGCAGTACTATCGGATTGATGTGGACTGGGGAGGCGCCCTCAGCGCCCGGCATGGAAAAATGTCCAATATTCTATTTGGCGACGGACATGCGGGAAGCATGTCCAGCGGAGATATCATACAGCGTTATAAAAGCGGGGTGTATGGCAACGGATATACAGATGCCGGATACTATTTCCAGTGGATTGCCTTATTCTAAAGTAAAATATTCAAAAACAAGGAATTGAAAATGAATCGCAGAAATTACAATCTTACCGAGTTGTTTCTCACATTGTTTGTCTTTCTGGCATTAAGCTGTGCGGGAATTTCTCTTTTGCGTTTTGCTTCAGCGGAAAATGCAGCATTCCTGTGTAGAAACAACTTGAAGGTCCTGATAAAATCCGCTGCGGCGTATTGTGATGATTATAAAGCGCTTCCTCCTGCGTGGGACGGGAGACGCACCTGGGTTTCGAGTGTAATGACGGCGGGAAAACATTTCCCGCTTCTGAAAATGAACGCTCCGTCGGAATTTCTCTGTCCCGGCGCCGAGCCGCGGATATGGAAAGGCGATCCATCTAAAACCTACGGCATGGCGGACCGCTTTCAGAACAACTCGAAAAAGGGAATTGTTCTTTCGGCTGTGGAGAAGCCTGTTGACTGGCCAGTCTATTCCGACAGCGTGAAAATGAACAGGGATGAGCAGGTTTATATTATCCTCAAGGATTTTAATGGATATGTCGCAGTCCGCCATGCCGGAAAAGCAAATCTTGCGTTTGCGGACGGACATGTTGCCGCCAATACCGAGCAGGAATTGATGCGCTTTCGCGATCCGAAATATTATGTGGACCGCAATTTCTTCAGTTATTGCAGATAAGGAAAAGCTGGGATACGGGATTCATGAAAAAATTGATATTGCTTTTTTTGATTTCAGGATCCGCCCTTTCCGCTGCGGAAAAAATCCTTGTGGATGATCCCGGAGAATGCTTCATCCGCCTGCGGCAGAACCGGGAGTGGACACTGCCCGAATGGAAGAAATCCGGCAGGGTTACAGTGGAATTTGAACACCGTATTGATTTCCCGCGTCTCGGAGGCTGGAATCCATGCTGGCAGATCTTTGTGAACGAGAATGTTGTTTCCTCCATGGCGTCCCGGCATCACACCCGTCTGTTGAACAAGCCGCGGACTGCCCGGCATCTGGATCATGGAATCTATCGAGTCTGTTCCGGAGAAAAATGGTATTCCCTTTATTCTCCGGACTACGAACTTGCCAAAAAGCGCTTTCAGCCGACTGATCCGCAGGCATACCGGATTGTTCTGGATATTACGGATCTTCTCCGCCGGGACGGGGAAAACCGGATAAAGATTCGTTTCGGATCGGAGCTGACAGGATACTATAAAAGCCTGGGGCTGAAACGTTCCCCAGCGCTTGTCGTCCGCAATTTCAAAATCGTGCATGCTCCAGAAGTCCGTTCCCAGATGCCGCCTCAGAGAGAAAAAAACGATTTCATCCGGATGAGGGAGATTCCTGTTGTGCATTACACTCTTGAACGGAACAACGAAACGTTGCAGATTCAATTTGGAAAGCTGATTGTTCCGCTCATCTCCCGGTTTTCCGCTCCGGGAGGAAGATGGTTCCGGATGGGGGGAAGGAATACACTTGAGACTCCGTGGTATTCTGTTTCTCGCAGGATTTTGGAAAAGAAAAACAGAATTGACGTCTTTGATACTTTTGCAAACAAAACAGATAAACTGATTGGATTGAAAATCTGTTATGAAACCGGTTCTGCTCCATTTGATCCGATCTATCTGGCGGGAAATCCCTCCCCGGACAGTGAATCTTGTTCCGGAGGACGCAATCCGAGCGTATTTCTGGCTGCTCCCGCCAGCCGGCAGGGGATCGCTTTTCTCGCACAGGATGATGTGTTCCGAGTCCAGAATATTCAGTACTGCGATAACGGAAGAGCGGGAATCAAAACCGAAACGTTTGCCCTTTCTCCCGGAGAGACACGCACCGTGGAATGGTCGGTGTATCCGTCGATGTCCGCTGATTATTTCGATTTCGTCAACGAAGTCCGACGGGACTGGGATGTGAATTTCCCGATTGAGGGAGGTTTTCATCTTTCTTTGAATGTGTTCCGGACATGGACTCCGGAAAAGGCGCGGGAGTTTCATTGGAAAACCGGAGTGAAATACAATTCCCTCGGCGTGCTCTACTGGTCCCACCTTGGCGGGGAATATGCAAATCGGAACTGCTCTGTTCATGGTGCGGCTCTGATGGATGAAAAAACAAGAGGCCGCCTTCTTCCCGCAGTTCCCGCTGAATTTCCTGTGGAACCGATGCGAGGGTTCATTCGCGAGATGCTTGCAAAAGCCCGGGCATATACGCCGGATGTCAAGCGGTTTATTTATGTGCACAACCAGTGGTCCACGGAAATCGGAGATGCGGAAAAATATGCGGATTGCGCGCTGACGCTCCCGAACGGAAATGCGCTTGAAGAGCTGCCTTACCGTTTTTTTGTTCCAACAGCGGAAAATGCCTATGGGAAACGCTTCATGGCATTCCTGAAATATCTCTGTGACAATTTTGATATTGATGGAATTTATCATGATGAATTTACCTATACCCGCAAATTTGTGACCTTCAATATGTGGGACGGCTGTTCCGTGGAGCTTGACCGCGACAGCAATGTTGTCCGGAAAATCGGTTTTGTTCCTCTCCTGAAACGCGATTTCAACAGAAATGTCATGGATTATATTCTGAATCAGAGAGGAAAAAAGTTTGTTGCGAATTTCTCTCCCGAAACCCGCAGCGAAAGGGAATTCAAATTCCCGCGTTTCGAAGAGACTTACAATTCCTGGTGGATTTTTCTCTCTCACCTCTACACACCGATTCAGCTCGGAGACATGCTGACTTATTCCGTTACGCCTGAAGACTGCATGGCGGATATCCGCAATGCCATGAAGAATGGAGCACTCTACTATCATTACAACAACCAGGCGGCGTGTCCGACCATTACTGCTGAGATGTATCCCTTTACCCCGATTGAAATTCACAGCGGGTGGCTTCTCGGGCAGGAAAGAATTCTGACCATTCACAGTGGTGAATTCGGCTGGAAAGGGGAAAATAATCTTTGTATTCCGCATGTCTATGATGAAAAAGGACGATTGATTCCGGGATATCCCGCAACTTTCGTCAACTCCGGACGAGGAACCGTCTGCCGGATTCATCTGGAGAAGAAATATTGCGCCTCTCTGGAAAAAATTCCCGTAACGGCAGTATTGCCGGCAGACCTTTCCCTTTCAGAAGCTGTTTATGAAAATGGAGTATTTTCATGCGAGGCAAGCGGGAACGGTACGCTTGTATTAGCAAGCGGAAAAAAGAAAATGAGATATGAAGTCCATGGAAATTCCGGTATTGTCTTTCGCACCCGGTAGGATTAGGACACCGTATCTGCAAATTTGAAGTTTTTTGCGTTAATCGAAAGATTGCGTTTTGCAATGTGAAACTGAACAATGAAAGAAAGTGCTGTGTTATGACGAAAGACAAGATACATTCCGCGCAGATTCTGTTGTGCGATTCCGTTTTTGCGCCGCGGCAGAAAACCGGACATGATGTCACGATTCCCAGCAGCCTCAAGTGCTGCCGGGAGACAGGACGAATCGACGCGTTCCGTCTCCAATGGAAAAAAGGCGATCCGAATCCCCCGCATGTCTTCTGGGATTCCGATGTGGCGAAGGTTCTCGAAGGCATGGCGGAAATGCTGATGATCCATCCCGACCCCGCGATGGAAAAGGAACTCGATGAACTGGTCGATCTGATCGTCTCGGCACAGCAGGATGACGGCTACCTGAATGTCCACTTCACAGTCGTGGAACCCGAAAAACGCTGGAGCAATCTGGGCGACTGGCATGAACTTTACTGCGCCGGACATCTGATCGAGGCCGCTGTGGCACATTTTCAGGCGACAGGTTCCCGCAAGTTTCTAGAAGCAATGTGCCGCTATGCCGATTACATCGCTTCCGCCTTCGGTCCCGCGCCCGGACAGAAACGCGGTTATCCAGGGCACGAGGAGATCGAGCTCGCCCTGGTCAAGCTCTACCGGGCGACAGGGGAAAAACGTTATCTCAATCTGGCGAAGTTCTTCATTGATGAACGCGGTGCAGCTCCCAATTATTTTTTGGAGACGGAAAAAAGTCTGGCTCCGGAACAGCTGCCGAACCGTCAGGCGCATAAGCCCGTCCGCGAGCAGGAACAGGCTGTCGGACACGCGGTCCGCGCGGTCTACCTCTATTGCGGCATGGTTGATGTCGCGGTCGAAACGGGGGATTCCACTCTGCTTGATGCCGCAATCCGTCTTTTTGACAATCTCTCTCAGCGGAGGATGTACATTACCGGCGGAATCGGTTCCACAAGCATCGGGGAAGCCTTCACGGTTGATTTCGGGCTCCCGAACGATACCGCCTACGCAGAGAGCTGTGCTGCGATCGGGCTGGCATTTTTCGCAAAACGCCTTCTTGACGTTACAAAAGAAGGAAAATACGCCGATGTGCTTGAACGCGTGCTTTACAACAACGGTCTGAGCGGAATCAGTCTTATCGGTGATGAATTCTTCTATGCGAATCTTCTGGAGGTCAATGATGCGACGCATGAACACGGCGTCACTTGTAAAAAACGCCAGAAATGGTTCGGCTGCTCCTGCTGTCCGACGAACTACTGCCGTTTCCTCCCGCAGCTCGGCATGCTCTGCTGCAAGGCGGGGGAAAAATATCTGCGTATCGACATTCCTGCCGCCGCTCGGATTTCCAACGATGCTTATGACGTCCGGATCGACGGGAATTACCCGTATGACGGCAATATCACTGTCACGATTGCGCGCGGCGGAGCCTTTACGCTTGCGCTTCGCATTCCGGGCTGGTGCGCGAACTGGTCCGTCGAATTGAATGGCGTGGCGGCGGACAAGGTTTTGGAAGCATCTTACTTGAAAATGACGCGGGAATGGAAGAGCGGCGACAGAGTCACCCTGAAGCTGGAAATGAAGCCGGAAGTCATCTACCCGCATCCTGAAATCGCCGCCGATGCCGGCAAAGCCGCGATTCAGCGCGGGCCGCTTGTCTACTGCCTCGAAAGTGTGGACAATCCCGGTGTTTCCCTGCCGAATGTGATCCTGCCGTCCGTTCCCGAGTTCCATCTGGGGAAGGCTTCGGGACTGCCGGAAGATACCGTCGCAATCCGCTGCAGAGCGAAAGAGGAAACCAGTTCCTCCGATGCTCTTTACAGGAATACCCCGCCGGAATGCCATGATGTCGATCTGTGCTTCATACCGTATGCGCTCTGGCAGAACCGGGGAGAATCCTCCATGCAGGTATTTGTGCGTGTGACTCCGGAAAAATCCTGAATCCGCTGCAATAGGATTCAAGGTATCACAGGGAATCTTTCGCCGTCAATCTTTGCGGAAGATTCTTTTTTGTCCATAAAAATTCAGATTAATAGTGCGATGCTCTGCATTGCAAAAAATTGCTTTGTGCAGGACTTCCAGTCCTGCCGCGTTCCACCTGCGTAACAGGCGAAAACCCCGATGCAGAGCACACGCTCGTATCGGGGTAATTTATTTCCCGGAAATCCTGCCGATGCATTTTTCCATATGAAATTGAGATCTGCCGTTCATGATTGCGGAAAAATGCGTCCACTTGCAAAAACGAGCAATATGGTGTATATTATAAGGTTTTAAATATCATATTTTTATAACAATACAACAAAAACATGACAGGGCCGGAACAGAGAAAGGAAAAAAAAACGAAATGACATGGTTGGACTGGATGATCGTGATCATCCCGATGGTGCTGTTGATCGGCGTGGCGATTTATTCCCGGAAGTATGCGCGCGGCGTGGTGGATTTTCTCGCTGCAGGACGAATTGCGGGACGGTATGTGATCTCTGTGGGGGACCTGACAGCAGGTCTTTCCGTCATTACGCTTGTGGCAGGAGCGGAACAATATTATCAGACCGGTTT
Source organism: uncultured Lentisphaeria bacterium (assembly GCA_949287225.1). Taxonomy (GTDB): domain Bacteria; phylum Verrucomicrobiota; class Lentisphaeria; order Victivallales; family UBA1829; genus UBA11452. The sequence continues at coordinate 5,368 of CASEFP010000210.1, read as the reverse complement.
TGCGGTCAGTTTCTGGTCGGCGATCACGGCGCCGGTCGGAGTGTTCATGGCATTGACCGGATACTGCGTCTACCGCTGGCGGCAGACACGATGCCTTTCGATCGGCCAGTTTCTGGAACTGCGCTACGGGAGCAAGTTTTTCCGTATTTTCTGCGCAGTTCTGCGCACAATCGCCGAAATGGTGACAAACGCCATCGGACCGGCGATCGCGACAAACTTCTTCATCTATTACCTCGGGCTGCCGCATCATATCATGATTTTCGGCATCAACCTGCCCTGCTATATCATCATTGTGACCCTCTGCCTCTGTCTAGCGATGGTCTTCATCTGGCCGAGCGGACGCATCTCGCTGCTGATTACAGACTGCTTTCAGGGACTGCTCAGCTACCCGATTTTCGTCATCATCGTCGGCTACATCATCCTGAACTTCTCGTGGACTGATGACATTGCTCCTGTCATGTGGAATCACGTCCCCGGGCAGAGTTTCATGAATCCCTATGACATCTCGCAGCTCCGCGATTTCAACATCTTCGCGCTGATTGTGACCCTTCTGGGTTCGGTCCTGAACCGCGCCGGATGGATCGGAAACGACACCAGCGGATCGGGGAGAACGCCGCATGAACAGAAAATGGCAAATGTGCTCGGATCGTGGAAAAACGGTTTCGCCTACATGATGATTCTTCTGCTGGCGATTGTGGTCATCGTCTTCATGACGAGCCCGCATTTTGCGAATCCCGACAACCGGTTTAAAATCTCCAATACGCAGGTCCGCCAGGAGCTCTCCGCGAAGATTCTGGACGAGGTCATTTCCGACAATGCCGTCAAAACAAAGGTCATCGATGAAATTCACAAGATTCCGCAGACGCTGACAAAAGAGGTCTGGGAGGCGCCAGTTTCCCAGAAAAACAATCCGGATACGCCTTATTTCACCGCAGTGAGAAAAACGCTCGGCGACACCCCGGAGGCGCGTTACCAGTTCCAGAAATACCGTTCGCTCTACCAGCAGATGATGATGCCCGCCGTGGTCAGCAAGATCTTCCCCGTCGGTATGCTGGGGCTCTTCTGTCTTCTGATGATCATGCTCCTGATTTCAACCGACGACAGCCGGATCTTCAATGCGTCCTCGACCTTGATGCAGGACGTGATTCTGCCGTTGTTCAAGGGGCACATGCCGCAGGATCTGCATCTTCTGCTGCTGCGCCTGACGAGCGTCGGTGTGGCGGTTTTCTTCCTGATCGTATCCATTTTCTTTGCCCAGCTGGATTACATCAACATGTTTACGACGATCATGTGCGCGGTCTGGCTCGGCGGTGCGGGGCCGATCATGGTTTTCGGGCTTTACAGCCGTTTCGGCAACCTCACCGGAGCATGGTGCGCGATTATTTTCGGCTCGGGGACATCGCTTCTCGGACTGATTTTCCAGCGGAACTGGGCGAAAAACATCTATCCGATTCTGGAACAGAACGGTCTGGTGGAGCCTTTGAATTCATTCCTTGAAACCATCTCCTCGCCGTTCAACCCCTGGATCGCATGGAGCATGGACCCGGTGAAATTTCCGATCAACTCCTTTGAAATTTATTTTATTTCCATGATTCTTTCCGTCGGCGGATATATCATCGGATCCTATCTCACCTACAAGCCGTTCAATCTGGACAAACTCCTGCATCGCGGCATCTATATGGATCCGGACGACGTGGAGCCGCCCGCAGAACCGTGGACGATCCGCAATGTTTTCAGCAAGCTGATCGGCATTACAAAGGAATATACCCTCGGCGACAGGATCATTGCCTATTCCGTGTTCGGCTATTCGATCGTTTATCAGATCGGTATTGTTTTCATTATGATTGTCATCTGGAATGCGATCAGCCCGTGGCCGCATGAATGGTGGACAATTAAATTCTACATCACATCGCTGGTGATTCCCGCCATTGTCGGAATCATTTCAACGGTATGGTTCCTGATCGGCGGCATTCATGACGCGCGGCGTCTTTTTATTGATCTGGAGAAACGCGTCGAGGATCCTGACGACAACGGACAAATTCTTCCTTCCGGGAAATAAGGAAGACAAGGCTGTTTCCCGTTTGCCCAAGCGGCAGTCCGCGGATCTGCCTGATCCGCGGAAGGAGAAATCTGGAATGCTTCCGATGAGAACGCTCCTGATTTCTTCATGGGAAATGTCCAAAAAAAAGCCCCGGAACGATGTCATTCCGGGGCCTTCCGCTGATGAAAATTTATTCTTCGGAAACGGCTTTTGCTGCATTTTTCATTTCAAGCTCGACGAGTGTCTCGCCGTTCTTGTGATGCTGCCGCTTGTCCAGATATTTCCGTGCCTGTGTGGCGGCTTTGAGGACGGCGGCGTCAATCGCCTTGTAGAGATCGAAATCTTCGACTTGTGCTTTCGCAGTCAGGTTCTTGATGTTTACGACGATATCCGCGGTTGCCCTGTTGCCCTGGACATCCAGGACCGCAGTTGCTGAAATGACTTTCAGCGGCAGATCCGCAAAATTCGCTGTAAGCGCGTCAATGACCTTTTGTCTGATTTGTTCCGTGACATCGAAATGTCTTCCGCTAACAGTGATTTCCATAGCTACACCTCCTTTTTCGAGTGCTGTCTAAACATAAACCCCGCTTTACGGATTTCAAGTTTCATCCGGAGGAAAAACAGCTTTTTTCAGAGACAGGCGATGAATATGGAAATTGCATTGGAATTTTTGAGCGGATTCCATGTTTGTTCCTGTATCCACCTCAATCCGCTGGAAGGGAATTTAATTATATCGCTATATTTATAAATGTTTTTTTTCTGGAAAAAGCGGATATTTTTCAAGGAAAGAAATTTTTACCTCTTGCCAAAACACATTTTCCCGCTTATAATCAGAAAAGGGCTCGCTTCACAATGACAAAAACAAACAGAAAGGAATGCACGCATGAAGGCAACGAAAATGATGCTCGGCGCGCTGGCACTGTTCACTATGGGAACGCTTGCGGCACAGACGACTACATTCAACGAACTGGCGGACTGGACAATGTCCCCTAAAAATTGTGCCACTCTGGCTGACGGGGTATTTACGGTGAAAGGCAGTTCGTTAATGGTTTCCACAAAGACATTTGATGTTGATCCTGCCAAGACCTATACCGTGAAAGCCATGGCGAAAACCAGTGGAACGGAAAAATCCATGTTCTATTTCGGCTTCCGCCTGTATGACAAGGATGGGAAACAGATTGAATCTACCATGACCGGTATTGTAGCGCAGACGGACACCGAGCTGGTTGCTCCTGCAAAAAAAGGCGATACGGTTATAAAAGTGAAGGACGGTTCGAAATGGAAAGTCCGGAGCTGGTCCGGGTTCGTCTACAATTCGGATCCCTCCTTAAGTGATCTGCCGAACCGCAATTATCTGGCCTGTCCTCTCAAAGAGATGAAACAGGAAGGTGATGCCTGGACGCTGACCTTTTCCAGACCGCTCAAGGTCGATCTCCCTGCGGGAACCAAAGTCCGCCAGCATTCCGGCGGCGGATATATGTACACTGGAAAATATGGTCAGCTGACCGGAGATTGGAAGACCTTCACAGGATCTGCAAAAGGATTGTTGAAAGTCGGCTTTAATTATGCGAAATTCGCTCCGGGAACGGCGAGAGTTTCCGTGCTTATGCTGGTCAACTGGGGGAACAAGAACGCCACGGCTGAGATCAAGGATATTTCTCTTGAGATCAAGTAAGGATTCTGATCCGGAACACCCCTGCAGGTTGCAGGGGTGTTTTTTTGTACCGGTTCACAAACGGGGAAAATAAACGGCGGAGAATCAGAAGGAATTCATGATCCGGATACCGCGCCCGGTGGCCCACTGTGGAACGGAAAACGGAATGATTTCTCATGAGCGCTTATGAGATTTCAAAATCAATTTCCAGAATTCCCGCCTCCAGAGCCTCGATCCGGATCATTCTGTCTGCAACTTCCATTTTCCCTGCCGCCGGTTTGAGTGAGCGGACCGGCAGGGTGGAATCCAGGCCCTTTTCCACCGCTTTTCTGCGATGGTTGATGATCGTCAGCCAGCCGTGCCCCGGCTGATCCTGGCACCAGAAGCGTTCACACTGCGGATCCGGGCAATCGACAGGCGGGGTCAGGTCTGCCGTCTTTTTCAGTTCCGCATAGATTTTCCAGGCTTCGGAGTTCTCAAAAGCGAACGCTTCACTGGCAAGAGAGGCTTCCAGCGGCACGGAAAGATAAAAGGCCGTTCCTTTTCCGCAATGGTGTTTCAGCATGGCGGGCGTTCCGTCCGGATACCATGCCGCCGGTTCGGATACGTAGGAATGCAGATGATTCCGGAATTCAGCGGAAATACCGCATCTGACAGTGTTTCCGAATTGAATTTCAGTATGCTTTCCGGACAGGGGGATTTTTTCCATTTCCCTGATTCCGAAGAGTTCCCGCATGTTGTTCAAACTGACGCCGTCTCCGGAGGCATAAAGCACACTTCCTTTTTCGACCGCGTCGGCGACTTTTTTCCAGGCGGGAACGGAGATCGGCATGCTTCCGTGCAGAGAGGGCGCGAGAAGCAGTTCATAAGGTGTCAGATCATCGCGGTCCGGGCGGACAAATTTCGGAGCCAGTCCCGCCTGGACACAAAGAATGTAGCAATTATAGAGTCCCGGCCAGTCGTCCTTGAGATCGCTGACAAGAATTGCTGTTTTGCGTTCCGGTTCCGGCATGCGTCCGCTGAAGCGCTCCACCACGGAACGGAATTGTGCCATTTCCATGGCGGCGGGTTTGGGTCGTCCGTCCGTGCGGACCAGTCCAAGACCATCGTTTTCCATCTGGACATCGCGGTAGGGGAGTTCCTCTCCGCAGAGGAAATCGCTGTAACACCACCAGAGACAGCCTTCCAGACCATTTGCAAACAGACTGTACAGGCGCATTCGGAGGAATGCCGCGGTCAGCGGTTCGGAGAGCGCGCTGTTTCCGAGAGTTCCAGTCTCTTCACAGAGGGTGGGGCGGTGTCCGAGATCCGCAAGATAGCGGCTCTCAACGGTGGCATGGAGATTGGCGCGCAGATCCGTGGGACTTTCCAGGAAGCATCCCGGCGTAAACGGGGGATAGGGATGTGTCGTGAGGAGATCGACGGCATCGGCATTGTCCTCAATGCTCCAGGGACGTTTTCCGGAAGCGATATTCACCAGTCCGTGCATTCCCGAAGCGACGGGGGTATCCGGATCGTGCAGCCTCAGTTCACCGGCCAGGGCATGGAGCCAGACCCATGCAGTTTCGGGAGATGCGCATTCGTCCGCGCAGTTCTGTTCATTGCCGTATTCCCATGCGAGAATTTCGGGACATCCGGCATACCTTTTGGCGAATGCGCGGCAGTAGAGCATC
>CASEFP010000209.1 GCA_949287225.1 uncultured Lentisphaeria bacterium | reverse complement strand
TTTTGTCATATCGGTTTCTTCGGAGGAGAGAGCCTGAAGTGTCACCGTGACGGCATCTCCGGTGTTGGAGTAGGCCGATACCGCGGCGGCATATCCTCCGGCAATCTGTCCGAAGCCGCTGACGCCGGAACAGAAATCCACATGCCTTCAAAAAATTGGAACGTTGCTGGTATAAAAATGATTCTTGTGTAAAATTACATCGTGATGTTTGAAACATTCTCAGAATCTGGAAAAGGCCTTTTCCGGAGAAAATCCCTGCTCCGGCGTCTAATTTTTGGAAATCCTTCATATTTTTTGATGAAAAATCATTCGATTCTGCCTTTTCGCCTATTGACAAAATAAAGTTTTTGTTTATAATATACAGTAGTAAACAGTTCTGAAAATCATCAAAAAATACAAACGAAGGAGGATCACATGAGGCGTTTGCTCTTTTTCACTGCATTTCTGATTTCCGGGCTGGCATTTGCCGGCAATATCCATCAGGCATCCGATGATGCGAGCCGTCCGCAGTCTCTCGTAAAAGACGGCACCTTCCAGGTGGAACAGAAACAGAACCTGTTTGGGAAATGGCTGACCAATTTCAAACAGCTCGAACAAAATCCTGATCTGGTGAAACTGGATAAAAGCGCCTTCGTGAAAAACGGGCAATCCGTCCGTCTGTCCAATCCGAAAGGCCCGAATGTGGGACTTGTCCAGACGCTCAAGGGAGTCAAACCGGGTACAAAATACAGAATCAGTTATTATCTGAAATACAAGGATATCAAACCGGACAATCCGCAGGGGTTCGGCGGCGCGGTCCTCAACATCTGGCATGGAGGCAACAAATGGTTTCCTGCCAGAGCTCTTACGGGAACGGAGGACTGGAAGCGTTACGAATTCGTATATACCACAGACGCGAAAGCCGCTCCGGAACTTTCGCTTTCTCTGATGATCATCAACGCCAGAGGGACGGCGTGGTTTGATGACGTGCAGATGGTTGAAGAGAAATAAATTCATGAATATCCAGCCTGACATTTCCAAAAGAGAGCAGATCGCCCGGTATCTCCGGAGCCGGATACAGAATAATTTGTATCCGGCGGGAAAACGCTTGGAAAGCGTCCGCCGTCTTGCGGATGAATTCAATGTCAGTCTCAAGATCGTGACGGATGCCATGGCCGATCTGGAAAAGGAAGGTCTTGTCCGGCGCGAAGCAGGCCGCGGTGTGTTCGCCGAACAGGGGAAAAAATTATTATTTGTCTTTATTGGCGGCGATATTGCTTCTCCCTATCACTATTATTCCCCCGGCGTCGAAGAACGTGCCGGGGAACGGCGCCTCAAAGTGGACCGGCTCTCTCTGGCTTTCATCCGTAGCAATGCCGGAAGCAGTCTCGCCCGCCAGTTCCGGCATGACTATTTCGGCATTATTTTTGACGGATATTACATGCGGGGAGATGAACCCGAGCTTGCGTTCTTCCGGGAAACCGGTCTTCCGGTTGTCATGCCCCATGGTCTTACCGGGGATAATGAGACGACCCCCTTCATGGTGATTCATCCCGATTTCCGGAACGCGTTTTCCGACGGGGTCCGATGCCTGCGCCGGCGCGGACATCGTAAAATTGCCACGCTGACATTCGATTCGGATGACGCTTTCCGGGGATACACGCAGGAGGAATATCTCGCATTTCTCAGAGAACTGGATTGCCGGACACCGGAGGCGTTTCTTTTGCAGACGAAATATGACGAGAATGAAATTGCCGCAGGAATCGCGCGCTTGATGCGTGCCGGAGAAAAACCGACGGCAATGATCTGTGTTTCCGACTTCTTTGCCATGTACGCAATGAAAGCGATGCACAGGATCGGAATCCGGATTCCGGAGGATGTCTCTGTCATGGGCTTCTGCGGCTATCCAGGTGACGAGGCATTGGATCCGCCGCTGGCCAGTGTTGATATGCATTATCATGACGCAGGACGTCTTGCGGTGGACATGGTCTGCCAGCCGGATTCCTGGTTTAGAAAAACAGCAGAAATGCGGAGAATCATCACGCCGCATACCGTTATGGAACGAAACAGCATCCGGACACTCAATTAATAAGGACTGCCTCATCATGAAAAATCCTGGCCGCCTGAACTTCCTCTCAAGAAAAGAAGAGAACAAAACGATTCTTCTCCCCTCCGGCCCAGCCATATCCTGTCGGCGCGACGCATATTTATTTACATTGATAGAACTTCTCGTCGTCATATCGATCATTGTCATTCTGGCGGGAATGCTTCTGCCCGCGCTGGGAAGCGCACGGAAGAAAGCCCATTCCATCAGCTGTTTGAACAAATTGAAAAATATTGGTCTTGCGGTCGCCATGTATGGAGGCGACAACAACGGATACTTCCCGGGTCTGAATACGGGAAGCGCTCCGTTTTATACGGAAATTCCGCCCTATCTGAAAAGTGGAAATACTGTTGCGTCGTTTCAAATCTTCATCTGCCCATCCGATCATGTCCGAATCAACTACGCCACAACCGATGTTTCACGGAAACGCTCCTATACGCTCAATACCAATATGACGCATGAGCATGAAGGAAATCTGCCCAATGAGGCAAACAATTACAATTTTGTCTGGAACAAACCTTCAAGAGTCCCGGTCCCGAGTGAGAAGCTCTATAAATCAGATGGAATTGGAAGTTCCTTGGGCACGCTGGATCAGCAATGCTTTCCTCTCGGACTCAACTACTGGTGTTATCCATTCAAAGACGGGTCCTCCGCTTCTGATGGCGGGTTGGATTTCCGGCATGGAGGCAGTGTAAATCTGCTGTTCGCGGACTTTCACGTGGCAGGCAGGAAGGTTCAGGAACTGCGCTATCAAAGAAAACTGGTGACGCCGTGGAGCGCTCTCTGGTAGTCTCATAGATTCAGAACACAAAAGATTCAGGAGTCATACTTATGAAACATGTCCTGCGGCTTACGGCACTGCTTTTCGCCGCTCCCATTTTTCTGGCCGCTCAACTTCAGAGTTCTCCCCGGAAGATTTCCATCGGAACCGAACCGGAAATTCCACTGATCCGCAATGGAATCCCCTGTCTGGAAATCGTCGTGTCTGAACAGGCTTCTTCCGTTACGGGATTTGCAGCAAAGGAGCTTCAGGATATTTTGTCCGCGTCATTCGGCAGGAAGATTGCAGTCGTGAACCGGCCTTCCGGGAAGAAAACATCCATCGTTCTGGGGGACAACGCGTTCAGCCGTAAAGCCGGGATCAACCCGGACAAGCTCCCCCGCGACGGGTTCCTCATCCGTTCCGCGGGCAACACGCTTTACATTGCGGGACGCGACAACCCGGATGTCAATATCGAATGGGCTCGCAACCAGTTAAGCATCTGGGCCAATTATTTTGAGCGTGGCACATTGAACGGCGTTTATGATTTTCTGGAACGTTTTCTCGGAATCCGTTTTTACTTCCCCGGCGAACTCGGCACCATTATACCGAAGTATTCGGAACTGTCCATTCCCCGGATGGATATTCTGGAGCGTCCGGACTATACGGTTCGTCTTTTCACTTGGTATCAGGGGGAATGGTTTGACAAATCTTTGAAATGGGGACAAAATGGAGTCCGTGCTAAAACACTCAATCTTTACCGGACCAGGCATGAAACACAGTATCTGCCCTGCAACCACGGTCTTCTTGCCCTGAACTACCACGGCCGTTTTGCGAAAACGCATCCGGAATATTTTTCAATCATTGACGGAAAACGAACGCATGGGGACCGTCATCCGTATCTGTGTTTCAACAGCGGGATTGTGGAGGAAATCTACCAGGATGCAAAGGCGTTTTTAAGCGGGAAAAGCATGGCAAGCCGCAATGCCGTGAATCAGTATGGCAGGCCGGAATGGGATCCCAGCGCATGTCAGAAGGGCTGTTTCAACATTATGCCGCAGGACGGGTTCCGCATGTGTGAATGCCCTCTCTGCCGGAAGATCAAAAACACCCGGCCCCGTCCAGGAATACCGGACAGGGAAATATCCGATCACATCTGGGGAATGACCGCCGGAATCGCCGGACGCCTGAAAAAGGAGGGCATCGGCGGATTCATCACGCAGATGGCATACTGGCCCTACAACCGCGTGCCTGATTTTCCGCTGCCGGACAACATTCTGGTCATGGTCGGCGTGCGCGGTCCCTGGAATCCTGTCTCCGGTGATCCTCTGATCGACGCGTGGAGCAAAAAACTGGGGCGCAAGGTCTGGCTCTGGACCTATGCGGGAAAATTCGGATCGCGCCGGCTTCCCGGAATCCCGTCGTCGACTCCGCGTGCCATTGGCGAATATTACGGTGCGCGTGCGGACCGGATCTTCGGCGCCTATATGGAATCGGATACGGACCGCTACCTCTATCATTATCTGAATTATTACGTATTCGGAAAGATCATGTGGGATACCGGAACGGATGTTGTGTCGCTCCTGGAGGAACATTATAAACTGATGTACGGCAAAGCAGCTCCCGCCATGAAACGGATTTTTGAACGGATTGAAAGAGACTGGCTTCTCAAACTTCAGGGCCGTTACATCGAAAATGAACAGGGGGTCTTCTACCAGTATCCGAGCGAATATGAGATCTGGAACCGGATTTATCCCCCCTCCGAACTCAAAACGATGGAAGACGAATATGAAAAAGCCGAACAGCTTGCGGAAACGGAACTTGCCCGGAAGCGCATCCGTCTGATGAGACGCGAATTCCTCGGCGGACTTCTGGAACAGAGCCGCAATTATCACAAGAATATCCGCCAGTCGGAAGAGTGGATTCTCGCAGTGCCCGAAAAAGGAACGGTGTCCGCATATCTGTACAGAGTTCCCGATGGAGATGTGTCTCACGGGCGTGTTGAAATCTCCCGCGAAGCTGGACAGCTGAAATTCTCGGCATACGGCGTTCCTCCCCGGGAACTGCAGCTTCTGATCGGGGAGCGCAGGATCACATTCCCCGCCCGGCAATGCGCGATTCAGCTTCCGGAACCGGGAGACGCCTCCTGTCCTTTCGACATAATCCGCAGGGAAGACGGCCGGATCACGGAACGCTGGAATTTCTTTCTGGATTCCAAGATCCTGGATCCCGCCGCATTCGGTCGCCTTTCCCTCTCAGGGAAAAAGGACGGCAACCTCATTGTCAACGGGGATTTTACCGGTGATGCGAAACCCTGGTTCGGTCCGCTCTACGCAACCGCAGAGGCCGGGGCATATCCGGATCGGAAGGTTTTCCTCACCGGCGGACAATCCATGCGCCTGGAAAGCCATGGGAACCACAGCACCTCGATATGGCAGAATCTTCCGAACTTGAAACCGAACACCCGTTACCGGATCACATTTTATGTCAAACTGGAAAATGTTGTTCCGCATGGATCAGGCGGCGTCATCAGCACCTGTTTTGACGAAGTGAACCGCTGGTATCCAGCCGGACCGCTCACGGGTACCATGCCGTGGACAAAACAGTGCAATGAGATTGTGACCGGACCGGGCACAAATCAGAAATACACCTCGTATTTCAACGTGACTCTCCGCAATGCGTCCGGCAAAGCCTGGGTCGATCATATCAGAATCCATGAACTCGGAGAAAAAAAAGAATGAAACCTGGACAAAAGCTGTTTTCCCTTCTGCCGTTGTTTCTGATTTCCGCATCTGCATGCCGCCTGGCGGATGCGGGACAGGAACAGAATCATCTTGCCATTGTCAAAAACGGAAAAAGCAATTACCAGATCATCCTGCCGGATCAGAAACCGCGTCCGTCTGATTACACCGGACGCAATCTGATGGAATGCGCGGAACTTCTGCGGAACTGCATCCTGGAGGGGACCGGAGCGGAACTGGCAATTGTTCCGGAAGGGAAAGCGGATCCCCGGAAACCAGGGATCTATCTCGGCAATACCGTTTTTGCACGTAACAGCGGAGTCAGGCTTTCCTCCATGAAACAGTGGCAGTATCTGCGCAGAACGGCAGGGAACAACCTGATTCTTGCGGGACTGGATGAACGCGGTCCGATCGGGAAGGAGCGAACGTATTATTCCATCGGGACAATGAAAGCTGTCACGGCGTTTCTTCAGGAACAGGCCGGTGTAAAGTTCCTGCTTCCCGGCGAAAACGGAATTCACGTTCCCAAACGGAAAAATATTGTCGTGCCATGCGGGGAACTGCTCCGCAAACCGAATCTGGAATTCAATATCGGCGTACATCCGACAAATCCGTATTCCATTGCGAACAATTTCTATCATGCGCCCTATTTCAACAGTCACGGCGGACATTCCTATTATGACGCGGTGCCCCGTTCGAAGTATGCGGAAGCGCATCCGGAATATTTTGCCATGTCCGGGGGCAGACGCAATACAAACGCCGGTCATCTCTGCATTTCCAATTCCGAAGTGCAGGAGCTGATTTACCGTGAACTGGTAACGGAACTTGACCGGGGATTCGAAATGACCGAACTGGGGCAGACGGACGGTTACATGCCATGCGAGTGTGAAGCATGCCGCACTCTTTACGGCGTTGATTCCCCCGGAGAAAAACTCTGGATTTTCCATCGTTCCCTGGCGGAACGTCTCAAAAAGGAGCGTCCCGGCAAAAAGGTCGTGATCCTCTCCTACGGCCCAACCGCCGCTCCGCCAAAAACCTTCCGCAGTTTTCCGGAGAATGTCATGATTGAACTGTGCAGCTATTCTCCCGAAAACATCGCGGCATGGAAACAGCTGGATGTTCCGGGCGGCTTCATGGCTTATATTTACAACTGGGGCAATTACCAGATTCAGGGTTTTACGGCAAAATTCGGCCCCCGTTCCTGCGAGGATCAGATCAGGCTGTTTCATGAAAACCGCGTGAGGGGGCTGTACCGCTGCGGTTTCGGCGAACTGTTCGGCATGGAAGGTCCCCTCTATTACGCATGGGGACGCGGATTCGACACTCCCGGCCCCAATACCATCCGCCCTCTGCTGGATGAGTTTTATACAGCGGCATACGGAAAGGCAAGAGCTCCCATGCGGAAATTCTTCACCGTATTGTACGAGCGTCTGGACTATTTTGAAAACGCTCAGAAATTCTCCGGAGCGATTACCAATCCGCTGACGGCACTCTCCATGATCTATACTCCTGATATCCTCTCCGTTATGGAAAAAAATCTGACAAGAGCGGAAGCCGTGCCCGGACTTACGGAAAAAGAACGGGCGCGGATCTTTCTCGTCCGCAGCAATTTTGAATACACGCGGAATCTGGCGCGGATCGTGATTTTCTACAATGCTTTCCGCATGGATCCTTCCGGAGATACCTACGCGAAACTTGCGGAAGAGCTTGTGAAGCGCAACCGTATGATTGATCCGATCCGGAAAAACGCTCCCGGAGCCCGTGCAATTGCCGGCTGGCCGGACTGCCCGTTCCGGGCGGAATCCGCATACATTCAGGGGAACGGAAGACTCCGTGCCACGATCAACGCTCCGCTCAACTGGGATCTTGAAAAAATCCGGAAACAGAATCTGATCCCGGGACTCGCCGCTCCGAAAATTCTTGAAATCCCATCCGCGGAAAAGATTTCCATGGACGGGGATTTCAACTCCGGGGCCTGGCGGAAAGCGCCATGGAATGTCATGGAGTCGGCATCCCCGGGCAACAACCTTGCGACCCGCTTCAAAATACTCTGCGACCGCAACGCCTTTTATATTGCCTTTACCTGTACCATGCCTAAAGGGGGAATGCAAAACTTTGTGCCTCTGGGACGTGATGGTCCGGCCTGGGAACAGGAATGCCTTGAGATTCTTCTTGACATCGAAGGGAACCGGGAACGGTACTATCATTTTATTTTCAATCCGGTCGCGGATTCATGGTATGATGCGGCGCGCGGTTATATCGCGGATCCGCTGCATCCTCTGTACAACAAGCCGGATCTCTCATGGAACGGGAAATGGGAATACCGCAATTTCCTGGATCGGGAAAAGAATGTCTGGCAAGCCGTCGCCAGAATTCCCTTTGCATCGCTTGGTCTGGATTCCGCTCCGGAAAGCGGAACCAGATGGACCGCCAATTTCGGACGTGAGCACATTCCTGCGCCTCATGCGGTTCCGCAGCTTCTGCTCTGGTCTCCCAGCCGCGAAACGAGCAGTTTTCATGATCCGGACAGTTACGGAGAAATCTATTTCAAATAATCACAGGAGATGATATGAACAACCGACTCTGGGTATGGGGCTATGTCCTGCAGGAAGTTCCCGGCATCATGCCGTTCGTCAATCAGGAAACGTACTGCAGTCTGGAAACCGCGGGGACCTATCTGCGGGCGGACAATGCCGTTTATATGAATTCAACTTCCGATGCGGACAGCCTGAATGATGCATTGTTCTCCCACATGACGAGATTCCGGCAGGTGGTCTGCGGTCTCCAGCACGGCAGATATGCGGAAACAGCCGAGGCCGTAAGCAGATTCTCGCTGACGCATCCAAATGTAATCGGAGCAATCATTGACGATTTCAGGGATTCTGTGGGGCCGAGCGCCAATATGTCGGTAGCCGAACTCAGGGAAGTCCATGCAGCTCTGAAAAGCAGAAATCCGGCTCTGAAACTTTATCTCGTCCGCTATTCCAGACAGGACCAAAAAGAACTGATTCCCTATCTGGATTATTTCGACGTCCTAAATTTCTGGGTATGGGTTTCCACCGATCACTACTGGCGCAGTCTCTATCATTATGACATTGAAGCGATCCGCAGTCTGGGAAAACCCGTCATGCAGGGAACTTTCCTCCATAACTATGGTGAAGACTGGGATCAGGCAATCCCCATGGAAATGCTTCAGCTGCAATGCGCAAAGATCAGCGCGGAAATCCGCAGCGGCACGGTGGATGACTGGATTATTCTGCAGAACGGCTGGTTCTGCCGGGAGAATCACAGGAAACAAGTCCAATGGCTGAAAGATTATATGGAATGGTTCCGCGGCACCTGGACCCGTCGCGAAGAATGATTTGGGTAATGCACTGCGGTTGTCTGAACTTGACCTGGTGTGAAATACCCGTTAAATCAACCGGGAAAGAAAGGCCTTTTTCATGAAAAAGCCGTATGATTCCAAATTCAATAGCCGTGTAGATCCGCAAGCGCAGCGCGAAGAATTGACCGTGGCTGAGATCGCGGGGAAATATCAGGTTTATCCGAATCAGGTTTCGCAGGGAAGTTACAGTCATCGGCTAACCTCAATACTGCTTACTTAATATTTGAAAAATTATATGTTTCATGCTATACAATCTTCATAAACAACAGGAGATTTGATATGGCACGAACCAAAGCGCAATTGACAGATAATTGTTCGCAAAGTTACGGGGCGTGTTGCGCAAATGCGGGCCAGGACGGATACAAGCAACGGGAGGATTCTTTGGCAATGATTCCTTTTCTGAATACGCTGTGCCACTAGAGATCGAATTGCGGATGACAGCGAATCCATGCTGTTCAAGTGACTTTTCAGCAGTTGTCAAGGAATCAGGATTGATTACGTGCTTGCCGCGTAATCAGCTTTCTTGAACTGGGACGCGGTGTATGGGGATTGCTTTTGGCTCAACTTCCAGACAGAATTTCAGAACTGCTCAACAGCAGCCTTCTGGATTATCCAATGG
>CASEFP010000208.1 GCA_949287225.1 uncultured Lentisphaeria bacterium | reverse complement strand
TCCTGTTTCTATGTGGAGTTCGGCTGGTGAACCTAACTCTAAAATAGGATAGGAGGTTCTTATTTGCAACTTGAATCTGAAGTTCTTTTCAACATACCGGCAGAGCCGGTAGTTTTATTGTCCTGAAGGGGACAAAAAGACTGCGGCAAAGCCATGAGGTTTTGCCGCAGTCCCTTTTTCAGTCAGTTGATGAAACCATTACTTGTTCGCAGCATCCAAAGCTTTCTGAATGGCTTTGGCAAGAGCGGGGTTTTTACCCCAGGTCGCGCCGGGAACCGTATCGGCTTTCTTGATATACTCGTTGGCTTTCGCAAGATCCTTTTTCCAATAGAAATAGATACTTGCAAGCTTCGAATAGGAACTCGCAATCCAGCTGGGATTCAGCTTTTTAAGGGAAAGTGTCTTTTCAATCGCCTGGATCGCCTCATCGTATTTTTTCTGGGAAATGCAGAAATCCGCAAGCAGATTGTTATTCATGGCAATCAGATTCGGTCCCAGTCCGGAAAGCGCCTGCGCCTCGTCAAGATACTTCTGCGCCTCATCAAGCTTTTTCTGAGTCATCAGAATTCTCGCCGTTTCATGAAGAGCACTCTGTCGGGAGGAAACCGATGCACCGTTTACTTCCAGAGCTTTCTTGAAGCAGGCTTCAGCCTCGGCATATTTCTTTTCCGCCCTGAGCTGCCGGCCGCGAGCCAGAGACAGCTCCACATCCAGACCGGCGACCTGAGATTTCATGTTCGCTGAAAGCCCCTGAAGAGACTTGACTGCAGCCAGTTCTTTTTCGACAACCTCATATTTCTTTGCAAGCAAAGCAGCTCTGGCGCTCTGAACAGCCACGATCGCGCGGGAATCGCTGATCCATCCTTTCTGATTCTTCGGAAGGAGGCTGGAAGCTTCGGCCTCATCCAGAAGCTTTCTGGCATCGTCAAACTTTTTCTGACGATAAACAAGATTGTTGAAAGGCTCACGGTAAGAGCTTGTCACGTAGTAAGGGGCGATCTTGGCAATGGCCGGGATTTTACGGTAGGCATCCAGGGATTCGTCATATTTCTGCTGTCCGGCATAGCATCTGCCGATCCCGCAGTAAGCTTCGGCACGATGATTCGGAATCATGGTTTCATCCGCGGCAATCTCCTGATAACCCTTGAGTGCTTCCTCATATTTCTTCTGAAGGTAAGCGGCACGGGCAATACCAATGGAGGCATTTCCCTTGGCATAGGGAGTCACTTTTTCCGCCGCCAGAACTTTTCGGAAAAGTTCAACGGCTTCCGGATATTTTTTCATGCTGTTCAAAAGATTGCCGCTGGCATTGTATGCCTCCAGCTCAGGAGAGGATTTTGTTCCCATGGCAATTACCTTGCCATACTCGACCAGAGCCTCGTCCTTCTTTCCCTGCCAGTTCTTGTAATGACCGAGATAAAGCTGCGCGGAGGCTTTTTGGACAGGAGTCATCTTGTCATTGGCAAGAATTTCGGACATTTTCTTTTCCGCCTCAGCCCAGCTTTTCTTACTGCGCAGGGCCTCGGCCCAACTGAATATCACCTGATATTCCTGCCATGCGGTTTTCGCCAATTTCCCCGCCTCCTCATAGGCTTTCGCCGCTTCATCGAACTTTTTGGCCTGGGTGGCGGTTCTTCCTGCTTGAATCGCCTGATTGTAATTGTCAAACGCAGTAAGAGAGAAAACGGCAAAAGCAAGCGCCGCACTGACAAAAAGTGGTTTTCGGTTCATTGTCTTACTCCTTTTTTAATGTTGAGTTTTCGAATATAAAAGCCTTTTTAGCAGATTACAAGTCTCTTTTTGCACAAATAAAAAAAAGTTTGGATTTTATTTCAATTTACGGCTGTATTCTATAGCTTATAATCTTTTAGTCCCTGCTTGATCAGAAAAAAGAATGTTCAGGACACTTCCGACTGGAATTTTCTCCAAAAAACTTTCTGCTTTTCATCTGCAAATTTTTGAAAAATTTCAATATGATCGTCAATCTCCCGATGCAGGTATTACATCGTATCAAAATAATCCTGATCATGCACAAAAAAAAATTCAGGGAAATCATGAGAGGCAGCATTCCCGAAGATTGAAAACAATAGCTCTGCTTTCAGTTCCCGCGTGCAGAACTGAAAGCAGAGCACGAATCATAATCAGCCTTGCAAATTATTTTTCCACCGCTTTGCAGTCTCTTATTTTTTCTGCACGCTTCCGTGCGCTTTTTCTTTCCTGGATAAGAGCTCATATAAAGCAAAATAAGCCTCATACATTTGCGCATTCGTCATGAAGACTTTCCCTTCGTAACGGGAAGCGGAAAGAGCAGCGTCAAGCAGTTTCTGTGCAAGGACCTCCGAGGATTCATGGTCAAAATCGGCAAGGACGGAATGTCCGGGAATCAGAGCACAGAGTTCCGGCAGGGAATCCGCCGTGCTGCAGTAAACCGGAATCCCAGCGGAAACAGCCTCGGCAAGCGCAAGTCCGTATCCCTCATAACGGGAAGGCATTGCAAAGAGGTCGAACATTGCCATCAAAGAGGAAGCGTCTTTCCGGTATCCAGCCAGAAAAATGCGCAGATTCGGGCATTGCCGCTGCACCTCCGCAGCCAGCGTCTCAAGAAATTTCCGCTCGGCACCATCGCCGATGATCACAATCCCGAACATCTGATCCGCTGGCAGACGGGCGGAAAGATGCGGCAGAATCATCAGAAAACGGTCGAATCCCTTCTGCGGATCAAGACGACCGACAAGCCCGATGATTTTCGAGCAGGCCGCCAGCCCCCATGCATTCCGGAGTTCTGCGATCTGTTCCGGGGCAGTCTGCGGAACCGGATCGGAACCGTTGCAGACCACATGGATGGCATTCTTTTTCAAGCCGCATTTTTTCTCGTGAAAACGTGCGGCTGCATTGGAAACCGCAGTGCAGATATCACAGAGAGAAAACGTCAAACGGTCGAGAATAAAAAATCCCAGTTTTCCCAGGCGCCTTTCCGCGAAATGGATGGTATTCATCAGGGGTTTCCGCGTCAGAATATTGATAAATCGCGACAGAAGATTCGGATGGATCAGATGCGCATGAATCACATCGGGATTTTCCTCGCGGATGATCCGGTAAAGCGGAAGGATGCGCCATAATGTCGTCTTGGTGAGATTCAGATAGAAAATCTTCGCACCGCAGGCAAGCAGATCATCCGGAATGGCACGGCGGTCTTCCGGCGGCTCGGCTTTCAGGGATACCACGGCGACCTCGTGTCCGTGCATCCGAAGATGGCGGGTCAGTTCAAGGACAACCTTCTCCGCGCCCCCCGGCGCAAGTTCTGTAAGTATCATCAGAATTTTCATAGGCAGAAACAAAAGGGGAGACCCCGGAAGTCCCCGGAGTCTCCCGGCAAATCCAATTACCGCTCCGTCAGAAGCGGAAGTTCACAAACGGGAAGAACGGAACGCTCGAATCCTCGATGATGTTGACAATTCCGATCTGGAAGGATTTGTCCTTGGCAAAGTTGACAATTCCGAACTGGAGTCCTGAAACCGTGTCGGCATTGTTGACCAGCGTGCTTGCCTGGAGCCCTTCAAGTTTTTTGGCGGAGTTGAACAGCGGAGCCGCCTGGACACCGTAAACCTCGTCGCTCATGCTCGCGAAGATCGAACCCTCCACGCCGGCGACAAAGGTTCCGCTTCCGAAACCGACCGGGACACCGACCTTGACACCGTAAACGTTGAAAACGTCGGCGGTCTGCGGCACCCCCGGAACAAAGGTGAACGAAATGAAATCCCACGGCTGCTCCGCTTTCGCGGGCGCCTCCTGCGCAAGGCAGGGAAGCGAAAGCAGACATGCGGCAACTGCGGCAAAGAACATCTTCATCGTGAAATCTCCTTTATTTAGCGGGAGCGGCTTTTTCCGCTTCCGGAGCCTCCGCGGCCTTCTTGTCGCCGGAGCTGAGGCAGATGTTGAAGATCGGCATGACCGGCACCCAGCTGTCGGCGATGATGTTGATTCCGCCGAGCTGGACTCCCTCGTCGGCGCTGAAATTGATCACGCCGCACTGGAAACCTTTGAACGCACCGGTCACGATATTGACCGCGCCGCACTGGAAGCCCTTGAAGATTTTCGCCACGATGTTGACCGCGCCGAACTGGAAACCGCCGAATTCTCCTGCCGTCACGTTGACCGCGCCGGTCTGGAAGCCTTTGAAGTCATCCATGGCAACCGAGGAGATACCCGCCTGGCAGCCGACGGACGGATCCGTCATGAAGGCAAGCCCCGCCGCCTGGAAACCGGTGATCCGGTTCGCAAGCGCCATCGACATGGTCGCCTGAACGCCGTAGACTTCGCCGAGCGAAATCGCGGGACCGAACCAGGAGGCCTGACAGCCGTCGACATCCTTGGTTCCGCTGTAAAGGAAGGATGCCTCTATTCCACGGACCACGCCCCTGCCCCCGGTCGCCGGGATGCCGAGCTTCAGGCCGTAGACGGTCGATGTCATCGAACTGTTGGGCAGTCCCGGAATGAAAACCAGCTGAAACGGCGTCCAGCTGGTCTCCTGCTGCGCGTTAGCCGTGTTCTGTGTTCCGGACTGCGCCGGGGCGGGTGCTCCCTCCGCGGCGAAGAGGCCGCAGACGGAAAGAACCAGCGCCGCAACGGCGCCGCTTTTGAGTAGAGCTTTCATATTCTCTCCTTAGGTTGGTTGAAAATAACCTCTCGAATGAATTCCCCATTGACTTGCAGCAATGCGGAAACTATATTACCCTTTCTTTATAAGATTACACCCGAAATGAAAATCTTCAAGCGGAAATGCTCTGAAAAGAGCGGAAATATGGGAAAAACGTTGTGTGTAAAACGGAAAATTCCTGAAAATCATTCCGTGTTTCAGAGACGGGAATATTTCAGATGACACAGGTTCTGCAAAAAAATATAAACGGAAAAACGGTTTATCTTGTCGAGGATCACCACCACGCCCTTCTTCCCTGGGCGCTCGAACGGAATAAACTCGGAATCGCGCCGCATGTCCTCACACTCGACCATCACACCGATACACTTCCGGCATTCACGCACTACGACGAAACCCATGAAACGCCGCATGAAAAAAAGATTGCAAACCTCTCCGGGAATGCAATCGAAAACGCACTGAAAGACCTCCGCCACGACGAACATTTCGATTTTGCAATCCGGAACGGCATTCTCGCCTCCGCGACCATCTTTTCCCACGTGAACTTTTCACGCGACGTCAACCCGGCAATCCGGATCGTCCATGATCCGCCTCCGGACGACAAACGCGAAACGCTTGCGGCATACTACGCCCGCGCCCTGGAAACGGAATTTCTGGCGGCCAACCTCCGGCGCGCCCCCCTTCCCCCGGACACGCCGTTCCTGCTGGACATTGACCTGGACTACTTCAAAGGGGAAAAATCCGTCCATCCGGAAAATTCTTCGCTTTTCCGGGAACTGATCCGGAAATCCGCTGTCATAACCATATCGCGGGAGCGTGACTGGGTCCGCCTCCTCAATATGGATTTCGGAAAGAGGCTCTTTCCCTATTTTGAAGACCGGCTTTTCCGGATCATTGCAGGAGAATAGGAAAAAACCGGGAAAAAAATTTTTTCCGCTTCTGGATTTTTCCGAAAAGGCAAGTAATTTACATTTCGAATATTTTTTGCCGGGGTGCGTCTTATATCATCCCCCCCCCATAGGCGTATCCCCGGCTCTTCTTTTCCTCTGCTTGCAAAATTCCCGTTCATGAGGTATAGTCTTCTCCCATATATGAATGACTGCGATGCAAGCATACACGGTATCGGGGATTTCGCCTCCGGCGGCCGGACGGCACAGCCGGACCGCCCCGGGACTGAAAGGAAAGCACGAAGCTTTTTCGGGCAATGCAGAACATCACATTAGAGAATTAATTTTTTATAAAAATACGGGATGGTTCAGACAATGGCACTCAAAGACATACTGGAAAAACAGAAACGCTTTTTCTCCGAAGGTAAAACGCTGGATCCGGCACTCAGGAAACAGTATCTAAAAAACCTCCAGGCGGAGATCCGGAAACGGAATAAGGAGATCTGTTCAGCACTTTACAGCGATCTTGGCAAATGCGAATTCGAAGCGAGAACAACCGAAATCGGGATTATTCTGGATGAACTTTCCGCCATGACCCGGAATCTGAAGCGCTATGCCGCCCCGCGCAGGGGTGCCGTTTCGATGCTGAACTTTCCCGCAAAAGGCGTCATATACCCGGAACCTTACGGAAACGTCCTGATCTTTTCCGCGTGGAACTATCCGTTTCAGCTGCTCTTTTCCCCGTTTCTCGGCGCGGTCGCGGCGGGCAACTGCGTGATCCTCAAACCCGCGGAGCAGGCGCCCGCGACAGCGGAGATCTCCCGAAGGATCGTCGAAGCGGTCTTTCCGGAGGAATATGCCGCGGTCTGCTGCGGCGGTCATGATACGACCAATGAACTGCTTGCCGAACCGTTCGACTACATCTTCTACACCGGCGGTTCCGGCGGAGCGGAAATCGTAGCGCGCGCGGCGGCGGAACACTTCACCCCCACGACGCTGGAGCTCGGCGGGAAAAGCCCGTGCATCGTGGACGCGGACGCGAAAATTGACCTGGCGGCAAAACGGATCGTCTGGGGCAAATTCCTCAACGCCGGACAGACCTGCGTTGCGCCGGACTACATTCTTGTGCACAAGAGCGTGAAAGCGGAACTTCCGGAACGCCTCCGCTACTGGATCCGACGCTTCTACGGGGAGGATCCGGAACACTCCCCGGACTATCCGCGCATCATCAATGAAAAACACTGCGAACGGCTGAAAGCGCTGCTTGCCGGTTCGGAAATCCTCTCCGGCGGCACGGTCCATCCGGGTAACAGATATGTCGAGCCGACCCTTCTGCGCCCGCTCTCGGAGGATGCGCCCGTGATGAAACAGGAAATCTTCGGCCCCCTGCTGCCGGTTCTGGAAATCGAGTCGCTCGACGAGGCAATCGCCTTCGTGACGCGCCGCCCGAAACCGCTGGCGCTCTACTACTTCTCGAACGGGCTCCGCGATCTGGAGAAACTTCTTGCGCGCACCTCGTCGGGCGGGGTCGCGGTCAACGAGACCGTCACACACATCATCAACCCGGGACTCCCGTTCGGCGGCGTCGGCGCAAGCGGGCACGGCGCGTATCACGGAAGGAAATCCTTCGACACCTTCACCCATTACAAGTCCGTCATGATCAAGTCCCACCGGATCGACATGCCGCTGCGCTATCCGCCGAATCTCGAAAGAAACCTGAAAATGCTCGATATGCTCGGGCAATGATCCCCCGCAATACAACCGCAACTCATCCGGAAGGAGCAGCTTCATCATGACAACACAACGAATCTTCTGCATCGGCAGGAACTACGCGGAACACGTCCGGGAACTCGGAAACGAGGAGGGCGATCCGGTGATCTTCATGAAACCGGCGACCTGCCTGGTCACACGGGAAACAAAAGAACTCGTTCTTCCCGCCGACGGCGATCTGGACTACGAAACGGAACTGGTCGTCGAAATCGGAAAAACCGGCAGAGCCTTGAATGAGGCGGAAGCGCCCTCCTTCATCCGCGCGCTCGGCGTCGGCTTTGACCTGACAAGACGCGTTCTCCAGAAGGAGCTCCTGAGCCGCGGGCTTCCGTGGGAGCGCTGCAAGGCGTTCGACCATAGCGCGCCGCTGGGGGAACTGACAAGTTTCGATCCGGCGGCGGACGACCTGAAGCGCCTGCGTTTCTCCGGCTATGTCAACGGCGAGCTCCGGCAGTCGGGCGACACATCGCAGATGATCTTCCCGATTGCGCGGCTGATCGTCGAAATCTCCCGGGACTGGACGCTGCTCCCCGGCGACCTGATCTACACAGGCACCCCGAAAGGAATCGGGCGCCTGCATGACGGAGACATTCTGTCCGCGATGGACCACCGGGGGAAACTCTGCTCCTGGACCATTCGCGCGGCGCTCTGAGAGGCAGCTTGCCCCGCCTCCGCTGAGATCGGAAAATGGAAACGATGAAAAAAATTATTTTTTTCGTCTTTTTTTATCAAGTAATACTTGTTGTCTGCTGAAAATGCAATTATATTGTAGACCGATATTATTTTAATTCTGAATCCAGCAAACGGGGAGTCGTTATGGGCGTTCCAAAACTTACTATTTTATCCGAACAGTTGAGAGGCAAAACCTTTGAACTGGACAAGGACATGCATACCGTCGGAAGAATCGAAGAACGTGACATCTGCATCATGGATCCGACGATCAGCACCTATCACTGTTCCCTGATCAAAAGCGGCAACACCTACATTCTGAAGGACAACAACAGCACCAACGGAACAAGAGTCAACAACGTCCCGATCACGGAACAGGAACTCCAGAACAGCGACATCATCCAGATGGGCGACGTCGAGATGCTCTACGACTGCGACGACAAAACCACCCAGACGGAGACCAGAACCCAGACGGGAATCGACCTCAACAAGAACGTCATCTCCTCCTCCACAATCAAGAAGATGGATGCGATTTCCCCCTATTCCAAGAGCGCGGCCAATGCGACAAGCAAAAAGAATCAGCGCATGCTCCTGATCGTTCTCGGCATCATGGTTCTCGTCATTCTGGCGCTGGTGGGAATGCTGGTCTATATTCTCTTTTCCACGGAAAAACCGCAGACGGCGGCGAACTTTGTCCCCGCGCGGCTTGTCCAGGTGCTCAAGGCTTGAATCACGGCAACCGGAAAATCCCCCTGATCCGGCATCCGGCATGAAAGAAGGGATTTTTTGTGTTTCGCCGTAAAAACCGTCAAACACTCTTACAACAGGATAAAAATGAGCGACAACAACAGTCCACAGAAACCGTTTCGGGATAAACAGACGCCCAAAGGACCGCCGGCGGCACTCTTTATCTGGCTCCTGATTTTCATCACCTTCGCGGGAATCATCATCTTCCGCTTCAATCCCTCTCTCATGGGGGTGAAGGAGTGGAGCCAGACAACCTTTGAAAAGGAACTGAACAACGGCGCCATTCTGACGGCAAACATGATGCCGGAATCCGATCAGGTCTATTATATCGAGGGTAAACTGAGGCCCGATTACAAACCGGCGGGACTTCCGGAAAACGTCACCGACCTCAGCAAAAAAAGATCCGACGCGAAAACGCCGGACGTCTACTCCACGCGCGTCACCATGACCGACGACCTGATGAAGAAAATGGAACTCAAGGGCGTCGAAATCAAGGTTCTCCAGCGGGAAAACTGGTGGAAGAGCCTCATCGTCAACCTTGTGATCGGCGCGCTGATCATCGGATTCATCTATTTTCTCTTCTCGCGCCAGCTCCGCAACGCGGGCGGCGGCGCCATGCAGTTCGGAAAGAGCCGCGCGCGCATGATCATGCCCGATGAACACCGCAAGAAATTCGACGACGTTGCCGGATGCGACGAGGCCAAGGAGGAGACCAAGGAGATCGTCGACTACCTCAAGGACCCCCTGAAATACAAGCTGCTCGGCGGCAAAATCCCGAAGGGAGCCCTTCTCATCGGGCCGCCGGGAACCGGCAAAACCCTGATGGCCAAGGCCGTCGCGGGAGAAGCAAGCGTTCCGTTCTTCTCGATCAGCGGTTCGGACTTTGTGGAAATGTTTGTCGGCGTCGGCGCAAGCCGCGTCCGCGACATGTTCGAACAGGCGCGGAAGGTCGCGCCCTGCCTGATCTTCATTGACGAAATCGACGCGGTCGGCCGCTCGCGCTTCTCCGGCATCGGCGGCGGACACGATGAACGCGAACAGACCCTCAACGCCCTGCTCGTCGAAATGGACGGACTCGAGACGCAGGAGGGGGTCATTCTGCTTGCCGCGACCAACCGTGTGGACGTGCTCGATCCCGCGCTGCTCCGTCCCGGCCGTTTCGACCGCCAGATCGTCATCGACCTTCCCGACATCCGCGGACGGCGCAAAATCCTTGATGTCCATGCGAAAACGGTCAAGCTGGAACCTTCGGTCGATCTCGACCTGATCGCCAAGAGCACGCCAGGCTTCAGCGGCGCGGATCTGGCAAACCTCATCAACGAGGCGGCGCTTCTCGCCGCGCGCTACGACCGCAAGGCCGCCAATCAGCAGGATCTGGAGGAGGCACGCGACAAAGTCCGCTGGGGACGCGAGCGCAAAAGCCGCAAAATCTCCGAAAAGGACCGCCGTCTCACCGCCTGGCACGAAGCCGGACACGCGCTTGTCACGCTCTACTGCGATCACGCGACCCCGCTTCACAAGGTCACGATCATCCCGCGCGGCATGGCGCTGGGCATGACGATGATGATTCCGGAGGAGGACAAATATTCGTTCAGCCGTCAGGAGATGCTGGATGCGATGGCCGTCTCGATGGGCGGGCGCGTCGCGGAGGAGATCGCCTTCACGGACATCACCGGCGGCGCTTCGGCGGACATCGCCAACGCCACCAACATCGCCCATGCGATGGTCTGCCGCTACGGCATGAGTGAAAAGCTCGGGCCGGTTCAGTACGGCGAACGCTCCGAACACATCTATCTCGGACGCGACATCACCAGAAACGAGTCCTTCAGCGAGGAGACGGCACGCGAAATCGACCTTGAAATCAAGCGCCTTGTCACCGAGTCCAAACAGCGCGCTGAACAGATTCTCCGCGAACACAAGGACAAACTCGACAAACTTGCTCTCGCCCTTCTGGAAAAAGAGACGATGGATGTTGCGGAAATCCGCGTCCTGCTTGATCTCCCCCCTCCGAAGGAGGAGGCGCAGGATGAGGCCGCGACCCCCGAGGAACTCACCCCGGAACAGCACGGCGAAGATCCCGCCCCGCAGGCGTGAGAAAACAGCAGGAGACGCCGCCATGACCGCTGCGGAACTCGCTCATGCGCTGAAAAACGCGGACGGCGGCGTGATTCTCTCCTGTCACGTCCAGCCGAACGCGTCCCGGACGGCCGTTGCGGGGATGTACGGGACGGATCTCAAAATTGCGCTCAAGGCTCCGCCGGTGGACGGCAAGGCAAACAGGGAGCTCTGCCGTTTCTTTGCCGATCTCTTCGGCCTTTCCTCCTCGTCCGCGCAGCTTGTCGCCGGACAGACGTCACGGAAAAAAAAGGTGTTCCTGCGCGGCGTCACAGCCGAACGCTTCCTGAAGGAGTTTGCACAATGACGCAGGATCCCTTCCTCGGGCTTCCGGCGGGAAGCGTTCTGATGGCCGCCTTCAGCGGCGGGGTGGACTCTTCCGTCGCCGCGCATCTTGCACTTGAGGCGGGATACCGTGTCCGGGCCGTCTCCATGTCCGTACTCGGAAAGGAGTGTTTCCCGCGTGAAAAAGTCGAAGCGGCAGCGGACCGGCTTGGTATTCCCCTGGACATTCTGGAACTCTCCGAAGAGTTTGAATCGACTGTCATGCGCTGTGCCTGGGAAGAATACGCTTCAGGGAGAACCCCGAATCCGTGCGCACTCTGCAACGTGCTTTTCAAGTTCGGGATACTGGCGGATTTTGCCCAGAAGCACGGATGCGCGGGACTCGTCACGGGACATTATGCACGCATTCTCCGCGATCCGGACGGCTCGATCCATCTGCTGCGCGGCGTCGATCCGCGCAAGGATCAGTCTTATTTTCTGTTCGGCCTTTCTCCGGAGACGCTCGCGTTTGCCCGCCTCCCGCTCGGGGGACTGGAGAAAACGCGTGTCCGCCAGATCGCTTCCTCGCTCGGACTGCCGAACGCCGATGCGCCGGACAGTCAGGATGTCTGTTTCGCGCCGCCGGACGGATCGTCCATCGGGAGAATGCTCCAGGCGAAATTCGGAGCATCTGCCGTGACAGGCAGCTTTGTCTCTTCCGAAGGGAAAATTCTCGGACAGCACGACGGAATTCACGCCTATACGATCGGACAGCGGAAGGGTACGGGCGTGGCAATGGGGAAACCTGCCTATGTCAAATGGATCGATCCCCGGACAGGCAATGTCTGTCTGACGACGGATGAAACGGAACTCTTCGCAGATGGAGCCATCCTGACAGATCCGAACTTTCTCCGAGAAGAATATGCGGAACGCGAGTCGTTCGAATGCATGGTCAAGATCCGCTACCGCAGCAGAAGCGTGCCTGCGACACTTTATCCGCTTCCAGACGGAACCCTGCGCCTGAAATTCCGTGAAGCACAGCGCGCCGTCACCCCCGGACAGGCGGCGGTATTCTATGACGGGGACGAACTGCTCGGCGGCGCCTGGATTCAAACGCAGGAAACAATATCATGACATTCAGCAAAAATATTTTCCCGATGCCCGGCATCGAACTCAACGGTTCCGCCCGTGCCGCATTCCGGTATGGGAACGCCGGTCATGCAGAGCACAAAATACCCTTCTTTTCCAATTTTCATCCATAAGGAGACCCGGAAATGGTTCACAAGGTGACGAATTATCTGAACAAGGAAATGTGGATGATCCGCAGCACGGAGATGCCCTTCTGCAAGCGCGCACTCTTGAATACGGCGCGGGTTCTGACGCTGACGGGGCGTTTTTTCATCCGGAACCAGTGCACGGTGAAGGCGTCCGCGCTCACTTATTACACACTTCTTTCGATCGTACCGATCCTCGCGCTGATCTTCGGCTTTGCGAAAGGCTACGGCTATGCAAAAGTGCTCCGCCGGAAACTTTACGAGTGGATGGACGCCTATCCGGATCTCGCGGACAAGATCATCGAGTTTTCCGACAAGACGCTGCAGGACGCCAAAGGCGGCGTTGTCGCCGGCGTCGGCGTGATCATACTGATCTGGACGGCGATTAAACTGCTCTCGAATATTGAGCTTTCACTGAATGGAATCTGGGGCGTCAAGCGCGGGCGCACGATGATCCGGAAAATCTCGGACTACATTGCGATTCTCATCATCTGCCCGTTCCTGATGCTGACGGCAGGCAGCGGCATCGTTTTCGCGGCCTCGCACTTGAACGGATTCACGGAGAAGCTACCGTTTTCGACGGCGATCAACGCGCTGATCAACTATGCGGTTCCGGTCGTGGCGGTCTGGGCGGTCTTCACATTCATCTACATGGCGATTCCGAATACGAAGGTACGTTTCCGCGCGGCGCTTCCGGCGGGATTCATCTCGGCGCTGGTGTATCTGGTCGTGCAGTCGGTCTACGTGTTCGCGCAGTTCATTGTCGTCAAATACAATGCCATCTACGGCAGCTTTGCGGCGCTCCCGCTGTTCCTGCTGTGGCTGAACCTGAGCTGGATGATCGTGCTGGCGGGTTCGGAGCTCTCGTTTGCCATCCAGAACGTGAAGGAATACGAGATGGTGCCGGAGGATCACAAGCTCAGTCTGACTCAGAAGAACATCTATGCGATGGAGCTCATCAGCCGGATTGCCGTGGTGTTCCGCAAATCGGAACAGCCGCTCACGGACGAACAGCTCTCCGAATCGCTGGAAATCCCGATCCGGACCGTGCGGAAGGTGCTCTTTGAAATGGTCGCGGCGGGCCTGCTCAGCGAGGTGTTCATGAAGAACGAGAACACGCTGCGCGCCTACCAGCCCGCGATGCCGCTCGAGGATCTGACGCCGGTGAAAGTGATCCGCTCGCTGGAGGATCTCGGCGGAATTCAGCTGGAAAACGAACGGGACAAACGCTATTACGATCTGATCCGGCACCTGCGCAGCGTGCTGAACGCGCTGCCGGAAAACAAACCGTTCGGCAACGAAAAAGACGAGCCCGGCGCGCCGGAGGAAAAAGCGGCTACTTCCGCGCCTTGAATTCGTTCGGCGTGCAGCGGTAGACCTTGCGGAACGCGTGGCAGAAGCTGCTGGCGTCGCAGAAGCCGTGGCGCTCGGCGATTTCGTTCAGCGTATAAATGCCTGTCCTTACATCATTTGCGGCGTTCGTCAGCCGGACACGCAAAGCGAACTGCCCGTAGCTCACCCCCATTGTCGAATGAAAGAGACAGGAAAAGCGGCTCACGCTCAGGGAGCACGCCTGTGCGGCGTCGACAAGCGACGGCGGAACCGGTGAGGTTCTTACGAGGCTGACCGCCTTCTGGATGCGGTTCATGCCCGCGTTGAATCCGCTGTTTTCCTGCGATGCGAAACCGGCAACGTGTTCGGAGGCGCGGAGGATCAGTTCATGGATCATCAGCCAGCAGTGCGTCTGCCAGTTCGGGGATTTGCGGTTGTAGAGCCGCAGCAGTTTTCTGGAAAAAAGCGCGATTTCCCGGCGTTCGGCATCGCTGCAGGGACAGTAGCGGCGGCAGGGATCAACGGTGAACGGCGCAAGCCAGTCCGCGTTTGAGCAGGGCCCGCAGTTGCCGAGATTGTCGATGTTGATGTTGATCGACATGACGAAATTGCGCGCGTCGAGCAGGCGGTAGGCGTGAGGCTCCCAGCACATCGTCCACCAGAGTTCGCCCTTGCGGAAAATGCGCGACCAGTCGCCGAAAACAGCTTCGGCAGCCCCTTCCATCACAATGGAGATCTGAAGCGCGTAGTGAACGTCGCCGGTAAGCTTTTCCTCGGGGCCGCGCCCATACTCCCAGAGAATGTTGAAAGGGCTTGCCAGCGTCAGCGAAGGATGATCCTGCGACTCGAGCTTGATGTCCTCAAAAACACCCATGACAGTAACTTTTCACAATTTAATGGTTATTTTTTCCAAACGATCCGGATTGACGGAAAGGCTCCGCACATGCTATAATTTATAGCAGAAAGAAGAAAAAACAAATCGCAAAACGAAAGAAATTGCGGACAACCAAAAACCACAAGGAGAAAATCCATGCCTGCAAAACAGAAACTCGCAATCGACGGCGGCAAGAAGGTCTACAACGGAACATTCCCGGCCTGGCCGAGCTTCGAAGAGTCCACCATCCAGGCCGCGGCTGACGTCCTCAGAAGCGGCAAGGTGAACTACTGGACCGGCAAGATCGGCATGCAGTTCGAGAAGGAATGGGCGAAATGGCTCGGAGTAAAGAACGCCATCAGCGTGGCAAACGGAACCTGCGCGCTCCATACCGCTCTCGCGGGCATGAACATCGGCCCCGGCGACGAAGTGATCTGCACCTCCTACAGCTTCATCGCTTCGAGCTTCTGCGCGCTTCAGGCGGGCGCCCTCCCCGTGTTCGCGGACGTCACGACCGACCACACGCTGGATCCCAAGGCGATCGAGCCCCTCATCAATGACCGCACGAAAGCGATCGTCGTCGTCCACCTCTACGGCATCGTCGCAGACATGGACCCGATCATGGCCATCGCGAAGAAATACAACCTGAAGGTCGTGGAAGACTGCGCACAGTGCTTCGGCGGCGTCTACAAAGGCAAGAAGGCCGGAACGATCGGCGACGTCGGATGCTTCAGCTTCTGCCAGAGCAAACACTTCACGACCGGCGGCGAAGGCGGCATGGTCGTCACAAACAACGATGATCTCGCATGGGAGTTCCGCTCCTTCCGCGATCACGGCTACGACGTGCAGGCCAAGCTCAACCTCCTCGAAATGGAAGGCAAGCAGCTCTACATCCACAAACGCGTCGGCTTCAACTTCCGCATGACCGAAATGCAGTCCCAGATCGGTCTCTGCGAACTCAAGAGATTCGACAAGTGGAACCTCAAGAACCGTATCTTCAACGGCAGATACCTGATCAAGGCCCTGAAGAATCACCCGCTGGTGAAATACGCGCCGCTCGACACCAAGGAACGCCAGAACGCCTTCTGGTGGGCTCCCTTCGTGCTTGACACCACGAAGTTCAAAGCCGGCATCACCACCAAGGACTTCATCGCGGCGGTCGCGGCCGAAGG
Organism: uncultured Lentisphaeria bacterium; assembly: GCA_949287225.1. Lineage (GTDB taxonomy): Bacteria > Verrucomicrobiota > Lentisphaeria > Victivallales > UBA1829 > UBA11452. Next base: position 6,345 of record CASEFP010000208.1, on the reverse strand, counting down.
CGTGCCCGTCTACAGCGTTCTCTGGCCGGAAATGTACAAGGAGCGCGCCTATGTCGAGCGCAACGGCTTCGGCGTGGCGAAATATCCGTTCCACGATCCGAAGGCCAGAAACATCGACTACGGACAGTTCAACTGCAAGCAGGCGAACTGGATGACCGACAGAACGATCAGCTTCTTCACGCACCCGGTCTACACCGAGGAGCACATGAAAGCCTACGTCGACGCATTCAAGAAGGTCGCGGACGCCTACATGAAATAAACCGGTTGTTTCACACACGGGTTCCGGGCGGAAAAATTCCGTCCGGGAATCCGTGAAAAGCAGAGTGCCGCGCCTTGTGATACGCAAGCGCGGCATTTTTCATGAAAAAGCAGTGAAATTCTCCTTTTTCAAACTTGAAGCGAATCCCCTGCGGAATTATTATTGCTTATCGGTCCTCCCTCTGCGCAAGGCTGCGGAAGCGATGGAGCGTCTGAAAAAGGAAATACATCAGGAACAGAACGAAAGGATTCAGCCATGTCAAAAGTCAAGTATGGATTGATCGGATTCGGCGGCATCGCCGAAAATCGCGTTGCCAAGGAAGGTTTCGCCTGCGACAAGGCGCGCTTCGCCCCGCTTCAGAAGGCACAGCTCGTCGCGGCGACGGACATCAACCAGGGCCGCAGGACGGCCGCCGAAGCGCTCGGGCTCAAGTGGTATGCCGACGCGGACACGATGCTCGCGGATCCGGAGATCCAGGCCGTCTACATCGCAACCAACAACGCAACCCACGTTCCGCTGGCGATCAAGGCGCTGAACGCGGGGAAACACGTGATCTCCGAAAAACCGATGGCCACGGCCTCAGGCGACGCGGAAAAACTGGTCGCGCTCGCGAAGGAAAAGCGTCTCTCGCTCGCGGTCGATCACATGATGATCTACAACGCCTGGAACGTCAAGGCGGAGGAACTCGTGAAGAACGGTGCGCTCGGAACGGTCAACGACTCCTGCTTCCACATGGAGTTCGCCTACGGCTACGATCCGGCGGAAGCCGCGACATGGCGCTGCTCGAAGATCGAGGAGATGGGCGGACCGATCGGCGACGTCGCCAGCCACTGCTTCTATCTGGCGGAATACATCTTCGGCAAGAAGATCACGAAACTTGCGGCGGTCTATCTGCCGAAGATCATGCCGATCGTCGCGGAGGACGGTGCCTACATCAAATTCTTCTTCGAGGACGGCATGCAGTCCAGCGCGAAAGTGGCGTTTTCCGAACTGCGCGGCGGACTCGGCGGCACACTGAGCAACCTCGGCTATGAGATCTACGGCGACAAGGCCGCGCTTCGCGGCTACGGCACGATGTTCCAGCTTTCCGGGCACAAGGACGAGCCGGTGAAAATCCGCCTGGAACTCGACAAATTCGACGGCACGGCGGAGAGCGTCCCTGCAGGCGAGATCCGCAACATCTACCAGTGCCTGATCGAACATCACGCGCAGTCCGTCCTCGACGGCAAGCCGCTTGACGGCGGTGACGCGCTTCACAACATCCTGCTCTGCGAGGCGGCGCACGCCTCCGCGCGGAACAACGGAAAAATCATGGAGATCGCAAAATGATCCAGGCTGGAACCGCCTCGGAAATCATCACCCCGCCGAGAGGGGTGGCGCTCGCGGGGTATTTCGATCCGCGTCCGAACACCGGCGCGCATGACGATCTCAAGGTCAAAGTGACGCTGTTCCGTCAGGGAGATCTAGTCACGGGATTTGTCAGCTACGACCTCTGTTTCATCTGCATGAACATCATCGACGCGGTGAGGCGGAAACTCGCGGATGCAGGTCTCGCGTTCGGGAACGAGCTGATCTTTCACGCGACACACTCCCACACGGCCCCCTATCCCGCCCCGTTTTTCGGCGCGGACTGCACGGACAAGGCGTATCTCGACGATCTCGCGGACGCGACCTTCCGGGCAATCCGCCGCGCGTGGCGCAATCTCGCGGACGCGGAACTTTTCTGCGCAAAGGAGAAAAACAATCCGCTCGCGTTCAACCGCCGCTATTTCATGAAGAACGGCAAAGTCGTGACGAATCCGGGGAAATGCAATCCGGACATCGTCAAGCCCGAGGGTCCCGTGGATGAGGAGATCACCGTGATGGCGATCCGGCAGGACGGACGCATCAGCGCCGTTCTGGCGAACATTGTCAATCACACCGACACGATCGGAGATGACTTTGTCTCGGCCGACTGGCCGGGTCGGATGGAGCACGCGCTCCAGACAAAACTGGGGTCCGACATCCAGGTTGCGATGATGCTCGGCTGCTCCGGCAACATCAATCACTTTGATGTAAGCTCGAAGGCCGACCAGACCAGCTATGCGGAAGCAAAACGAATCGGCGCGATTTATGCCGACATCGTCGCAAAGCTGATCGACAAGGCGGAAAAGATTCCCGACGACACGCTTGCCACTGCAACGGAAACCGTCGAAATTCCCCGCCGTTCCATCACGGACGAGGAGGTCCGCAGGGCCGAGCAGATCATGGAGGAGACGAAACACTTCGACGGCGGCGCGGCAATGACCAGCGAGGAACTTGCCGCGGGAGCCGGACCGGTGCTCCGTTTCTTTGCAAAACAGCTTCTCGCATTTGCGAAGGACTGGCAGAATGTCCCTGCGGAATTCGAGTTCAAATCGCTGAAGATCGGCCCGGATTTCATTGCAGTGTCGTTCCCGGGAGAACCTTTCACGCAGATCGGCATGGAGGTCAAGGCGGCGTCGAACGCGAAATACAACTTCATGGTCACGCTGGCAATGGGCGAAGCCGGATACATCTGCATGGAGGAGTGTTATCCGCGCGGCGGCTATGAAATTCTGCCGATTTCCGAAACGGGAATGGCATATAACGCCGCAAATATTTTTATTGAGACTGGAAAAAAACTGTTGAAGCGCTATCTTTAAGAGAGAAACCCGCTTCACATTCAATCAAACAAAGGAAGAAAAATGCGCGCATTCAGCAAAATTTCTCCGGAGTGGTGGGACTACACCACGCTCGACCGCGGCATCCTCGACGAGGCCGCGAAAATCACCATCGACACGCTGAAGAGTTTTGAACGCCCCGGCTTCAAGATCAACATCTATGACACGCTGCAGGAGTTCTACTGCGCGGAGGCGCTCGAATACATCAACGCGTGGAAGCAGGCGACGCCCTCCAAGCCTGCCGGAATCTGCGGCCCGATCGGGCCGACGGAACAGCTTCCGCTCGTAGCGCAGATGGTCAACGAGATGGATCTCTCGCTCAAAAACTGCCACTTCTGGGGAATGGACGAATGGATCGTGGACGGCAAGGCCGCCGACATCAACTTCCCGCTCGGATTTGCGAAGGCGGACATGGATCTGTGCTTCAGCAGAATCCGTCCCGAACTCATGATGCCGAAGGAAAATCTCCACTTCCCGACCGAGAATCCGGAGGAATATACGAAATCCTATGATCTTGCGCGCTGCGTCACGATGCAGGGCGGCCAGGGCGAGACCAAGCACTGGGCGTTCAACGACCCGGTCAAGCGCATCGGTCAGTACAAGGACAATCCCCCGACACCGGAAGAGTATCTCAAGAAGAAAGCCCGCGTCGTCGAACTCCATCCGATCACGCTGATCCAGAATGCGAGAACCTCCGGCGGCGGAACGGTGCAGAATGTGCCGTCCTCGGCAGTTTCCGTCGGGCCGTATGAAACCTGGAAGGCCGAGCGTGTCTCGATCTGGCATCCCGGCCATCACGACAATCCGTTCGGACAGCGTCTCTCCACGTTCATGATCTCGCAGAAGATCGCGGACAGCTGCGTGCCGATGTCCCTGCTCTCCAAGCACCCGGGAGAGATCATCTTCAACTTCTACCGCTTCGGGTTCGGCGTCTGCGACGTGGAGATGCACTGATCATGACGAAGAAAGCGTTTGCCATCGCCTGTCATCCGGATGATCTTGAATTCGGCATGATGGGCACGATGATGCTGTTGAAGGACGCGGGCTATGAAGTTCATTACATGAACGTCTCGAACGGGTCGCTCGGTACGGATCATCATGATTATCAGACGATCGTCCGGACGCGCCGCGAGGAGGCGATGAACTCCGCAAAGCTCGTCGGAGCGATCTTCCATGAGAGCATCTGCGACGACATCGAGGTGTTCTACAATTACGAGAATCTGGCGAAACTCGTTCCGGTTGTCCGCGAGGTTGAGCCGGAGATCATCCTCACGCAGGGCCCCTACGACTACATGGAGGATCATGTCAACGCCGGGCGTCTTGCCGTGACCGCAGCCTTCTGCCGCGGCATGGTGAACATGAAGTGCGCGCCGACGGCGAAGCCGACCCTTCAGAATGTCGCGGTCTATCACTGCATGCCGCACAGCATCACGGATCAGCTGCGCCGCCCGGTCGAGGCGGACTTCTATGTGAACATCGCCTCCAAGATGGAGATCAAGCGTCAGGCGCTCGGCTGCCATAAGAGTCAGAAGGAGTGGCTCGACATCAGCCAGGGCATGGACGCCTACATCAAGGACATGGAGAACCGCGCCGCGATTTTCGGAAAACAGTCCGGCGTGTTTGAGTTCGCCGAGGGATGGGTTCAGCACAATCCGCTGGGATTCGGACCGGAGGACTTCAATCCGCTGGCCGTTGCGCTCAAGGATTTCGTGAAGCTTATGCCGCACGCGATCCGCTAACAAAAAGAAAACGCGGATATTGAACGGGGAACATCCGGAAACGGGTTGTTCCCCGTTTTTTTGTAACGGAAAAATGCAACGCATTTTCCCGTTATCCTCTTTCTCAATACGCCGGAACGGATGTTCTCCGGAATCTCTCCCCGTTTTCCACGTCCGGTTCCAGCTCAAAGTTATGTCCGTCGGAAGCATAGCGGTATGGCTTCCGCGTATCCGGATACACAGGAAGCGCATCCAGATATTCCGGGACAAGGTTCTCCAATGCAGGTGGATAGGCGCCGTGTTCGCTCCGGTAAAGTTTCAATGCCGCGGCAAGAATGTTGAGCGCCTGACCACGCTGGTAAACAAGGGCGGCATTACGATAGGAGTCGGGAATCTCCGAATCCCGCTCTCTCATCTCGGGAGCCGTTTCCGTTTCCATCTGTCTCAAAAGGGGCTGAAGCGCAAGATGTGTATCAATCTCCTGCGCTGTTTTCGCAAGGAGCATCGGATAGGCAAAGCGGGCATTTTTCCAGCTCAGGGAACGCATGGCGGCAAGAAAATATCCGGTCTCGTCCGGCAGATTGAGGGAACGGGAACGCAGCAGGGAAAGCAATTCACGGTAAAAGGACGCGTATTCCTTCCCGTCCGGCCCCAGCGAAACCGCCGCAGGAGTAAGGATGCAGTAAACAGCATTCAGAACCAGATCCGAAATAAGCCAGGTCTGCCGGGGCATGTTTTTCAACATGCGCAGACACACTTCCAGCTCGGGAAGAATCTTCTCCGTCTGTCCTGTTTCCCGGAAAAGCGCGGCACGGCCCGCGCGGTTCCTCACATACGAGCGGAAGTTGTTCAAGATCGGTACGGCATCCACTGGATTCTTCTCGAACGGAGCCAGCGCCGCAGCTTCAGCGGCCAGCAGCGCCTCAAAATCAGGAGACTGGAAAAGTTTCAGCGTCTCACGCCGGTTTTTCTCCGGAATCAAGCGGCCCGCAGAGGCCGTTTCCTGTTGATTTTTCTTCGGAAGCAATTTTGCGGCAGGAGCTTCATGCCAGGAATAAATGCCTTCAAACGGAAGAGAAAATTCGGGATGGCGCTTGTAAAATTCACTCACCGGCATCAGAAGGGTCTCTGTTTCCGGAGACAATTTCCAATCAAGGGTGTCCGGCACGATGCCGTTTGCCAGAGCCTTCTTTTCCTCTCCGGAAGCATACAGCTGAGCAGAAGCCAGCGCGGCAAGCCAGCACGCAAGGCAGCAGAGTCCGGGCAAAATACTCATGCCGAGGAGAACTTTCCAGCCCGTGCGGTCGGAAAAGCAAGTCTGGACACTCCATGCGCACAGCAGAACGAGCAGAAAAAGAAAGGTTCCCGGAATACCGCCTGAGACCGTATATAACTCGGAGAAATTTCCGATCATGAACAGAAAAGCAATCATCCCGTAAACAGCAGGTGCAAGGCAGACGGAAACAAGTCCCGCGCACAGCAGAATGCCCCACAATGCGTGCCATGGACTGCCGGCAGTTCTCCGGCAGTTGAAGGCACTCAGATACCTGAATCCGTGAAATTTTGTCTTTGTTTTTTCATTCGGATTCAAACTTTGTTTTTTTGCCGGATTTTCCGGCGTTTTCTGTTCTGATTTCTGTTTCGGTTTCCGTCAAATTTCGTTATTCCCCGACATGCATGACCGGTT
>CASEFP010000207.1 GCA_949287225.1 uncultured Lentisphaeria bacterium | reverse complement strand
TTGCGCAGCTTCGCGCGCTTTTTTTGTTTCGCCTGCGGCGACCAGCTTACGCAGCTGGAGCGCGGCAGGACTGAGAGTCCTGCTCGAATCATAATTTGCAAAGCAAATTATTTTTTTAGTTGCGCAGCTTCGCGCGCAGAATTTAAAATTGCGCAGCTTCGCGCGCTTTTTTTGTTTCGCCTGCGGCGACCAGCTTGCGCAGCTGGACCGCGCAAGGGTCAGCGACCCTTGACCCCGAGAAAAATGCATCGCATTTTTCCGTTTCTTTTTATCGGGGATGTTCATTTTCGACATGTTTTTATCAAGATTCCACATCGTTTGGCTATTTTTCCTCGCGATTTCCCGGAAACGCTCTGGATTTCTCCCGTATTCAATCTATATTAAACGCGGATTTCGGAAAACAAGAATAATGGAAGGATCATCAAACATGGCTTTTCTGGACGAAAAATATCTGATCGGAAATGAAATCGGCGCACAGCTTTTTGACTCGGTGAAGGGACTTCCCGTCATCGACGCGCACAACCATGCGGATGTTGCGGAAATCGCGGCGAACAAACCCTATACCGATCCCTGGCAGCTCTGCGCGGCGACCGACCACTATGTGTGGGAAATGCTCCGCAAACGCAACGTTCCGGAGGAGTTCATTACAGGAAAGGCCGCCTCGAACAAGGAAAAATGGATGAAGCTTGCTGCCGTCTTTCCCGAATTCGTCGGGAACCCTGTTTATGAATGGATTCACCTTGATCTGCGCCGCAGTCTCGGCATTGAAAACGCCCTTCTCTCCGCAGAGACTGCGGAGGAAATCTGGGACAAGGCTGTGGCCGCGCTTGCCTCCCGTCTGCCGCAGACCCTTGTCAAGGCGCAGAATATTGAGGCGATGTGCTCCACGGACGATCCTGTTGATACGCTGGAACATCATGAGGTGGCAAACAAGGCGCTCGGCCGTCAGGTGATCCGCCCGACCTGGCGTCCGGACAAGGCGGTCAACATCTATCAGCCCACCTTCCCGGCATATGTCGGAAAACTCGCCGGGCGCTTCGGCATGAAGATTGTTTCGATTGACGATCTGGTGGATGCCCTGCGGCAGTCGCATGAATATTTCGAGGCGCGCGGCTGCGTCGCCAGCGACCACGGCATCCAGTATCCGCTCTCCGGCGACGCGTCGAAAGAGGAGGCGGACCGGGCATTCCGCATGGCGATGGAAGGCAGAAAACTTTCGCAGGCGGAAATTGACGCCTATATGTCCTATCTGACCGTTCAGGTCGCGGAGATGGATGCGAAGGCGAACTGGGTGTTCCAGATGCACATCGGCGCGGTCCGCGACGTCCGCGACGTGCTGTTCCGCAACCTCGGTCCCGATGTCGGCGGCGACGTTTCCGACCACATGATCGACATTGTCCGTCCGCTCTGCCGCTTCCTCAACAAATTCGACAACCGCCTCAAGGTTGTGCTCTACTGCCTCGACCCGCATCACCAGGCGTCGCTTGCGACCGTCTCCCGCGCCTTCGGCAGAATGGTGCGCCTCGGTTCCGGCTGGTGGTTCAACGACACGCCCGTCGGCATGCGCCGGCAGCTCGAATATATCGGCTCCGTCGATCTGCTTTATAACTTTGCGGGCATGGTTTCCGATTCCCGCAAGATTCTCTCCTACGCGTCGCGCTTCGAGATGTTCCGCCGCGTCCTCTGCGATGTTGTCGGCACGTTTGTGCAGCGCGGGCAGATGCCGCAGAATCTCGCGGAAAAACTGGTCCGTCAGATGTCTTATGAAGGTCCCAAATCGTTCTACGATTTATAAACAATCAACCAGGAGAAAGACTCAATGGAAGTCATCATCATGCCGACGGCGGAAAAAGCCGAACAGCTTGCCGCCGCGATCATCGCCGACGCTCTGCGTCAGAAACCCAACCTGACACTTGGTCTCGCGACCGGCGCCACGATGGAGAACCTCTACCACAAGCTCGCCGAAATGAACAAGAAGGGCGAACTGGACTTCTCTCTCTGCAAGACCTTCAATCTCGATGAGTATGTCGGTCTTCCCGCCGAGGACAGAAACTCCTACCGCTACTATATGAACTATCATCTCTTCGACCGGATCAACATCGACAAGCGCAATACGCATCTCGAGGACGGCATGGCCGAGGATCTTGAATTCGAGTGCGCCGAGTATGAGCGCCTCATGGAAGAAGCAGGCGGCGTCGACCTCCAGCTTCTCGGCATCGGGCTTTCCGGCCACATCGGATTCAATGAGCCGACCTCCAGCTTCTCCTCCCGGACCCGCGCGGTCAACCTGACACCGGTCACGATGGCGCAGAACGGTCCCTATTTCGATCCCGCCAAGGGCGAGAAAATGCCGACCCGCGCGCTGACGATGGGCGTCGGAACCGTGCTTGACGCGAAGAGCCTGCTGATGCTCGTCACCGGCACGCGCAAAGCCGACATCATCGCCAAGGCGATCGAAGGACCGATGACCTCGATGGTTTCCGGTTCCGCGATCCAGCTCCATCCGGACTGCACCGTGATTGTCGACGAGGAAGCCGCCGCGAAACTCACGCTCAAGGATTATTACAGATCCGCGTTTGCGAATGATCCGAAGTGGGATGCCTATCGCAATATCTGATTGTTTTTTCAGATTCTTTTGCAGAAGCCGTTCAGTTTCCCGACTGAACGGCTTTTTTCTGCACTGCTGACCGGAGATTTGCCATAAGGGGTTCGGATTCGGAAACACGTTTTTCATCGTTTTTTCCCTGAATCGAGCTTTCTGTCAGATAAAAAATCCGGAAGAAGTATTTTTTCAGCTTGTTTTCCTGGTTGCATCGTGTATGTTAAGCATTTCAGAGGGAGTGGGCTCTCCCTCGCTCGAACTTTCGTTCTGTCTGCATGAGGGCATGGCAATCCACATGTTGTCCAGCGGGATGACCGGTCCTTCGGCATGTTCGAGGCTGGTGTTCTGTGACGCTGACACATAGATGAAACAAAGGAGTGGAGAAATGGCGATTAATCTTCAGAAAGGACAGCGGGTTGCTTTAGGTCTGAAACATCTTACCGTCGGTCTCGGCTGGGATCCGGCGGAGAACGGGGAAGCGTTCGATCTGGACGCATCGGCGCTGATGCTCAACGATGATAAAAAAATTCCCGCCGACAATTTCATGGTCTATTACAACAATCTTACCTCTGCGGACGGCGCTCTGACTTCCACCGGAGACGACCGCACCGGTGGAAATTCCGAGGATGGTGACGACGAACAGATCCTCGTTGATTTGACAAAGGTGTCCCCGCAGATTACTTCGATTATCTTCACCGCTTCGATTTACTATGCGGAAGCCCGCCGCCAGAATTTCGGGCAGGTGCAGAACTCCTACATCCGGATCTGCAATACCGATACCGGGGAAGAGTTGTGCAAATATGAACTCTGCGAGGATTTCTCCATCGAAACCGGCATCGAATTCGGCCGCCTTTATCTGCACAAGGGCGAGTGGAAGTTCGAGGCGACCGGAATCGGTCACAAGGAAGGATTGCAGGGGATTGTCAACAAATACTGCTGACATGCGTCCTCTCTCAATCGCCAGACTGAACCGCTGTTCGAAGGTTCTCGGCCCCGGCCGCCGGGCTGTGATCTGGACACATGGCTGTTCCCGGCATTGTCCGCACTGTATTGCAAGGGAGATGAATCTTGCTCCCCCGGAGGCGTTTTATTCCGCGGACGAGCTTTACGGATGGGTTGCGGAGTGTAAGGAAACTGACGGAATCACCATTTCCGGAGGAGAGCCTTTTGAGCAGCCTCCGGAAACGTTTCTGGCCTTTCTGGAAAAAGTCCGGCGCGATCCCCGGAATCTGTCGGTGCTCTGCTATACCGGCGGAACCATAGAAAAGCTTCGCTCGAATGAGCTTTTCCGGCGGATTCTGGAGTGCATCGACATCCTGATCGACGGTCCTTACGTTCATGCGTTGAACGACGGACGGAAATGGCGCGGCTCCTCCAATCAGAGGATTCATGTTCTCAATCCCGGTTTCAGGGCGGTGTTTGAGAGTGCCGAAAATGATTTCTCCCGCGAGATTGAAGTCGCTCTGACAAGCACGCTGCGTCTGGAGCTGACCGGCATTCCGCCGAGGGGATTCCTGGAAAAACTGACGGAACGTCTGGAGGAAAACGGTTATTCGCTTGCTCTCGCGGAGAACAGCAATCACAATATTTTGGAAACAGGGGGAAAATCATGAGCGGACCCAAGGCTGCCGACGTTCAGCCGAAACTGAGACGAGCTGTCGAGGAGATCGGCAAACAGGTGGATCAGGCGCGGCGCAATGCCGAAAGACTCAGTAAAATCGAAGCCGTGGATCTGGATGCCGGCATCCGTGCAACGGAGGAGATCGAGCGGAAAGTGGCGGCGAATCCGCTGACGGACACGATACGCAGACACGCCTCCGAGGAGGTTTCGGCCCTTGAGCGCCAGCGCGCCGTTTTCCGGGAAAAAATGGAGCTGGCACGGAGGGAACAGGAGAAAGCCGCGGAACTGCGGCGCGAGGCAGTCCGCCTTCACAATCAGGCGGATCAGCTGCTGCGCGGCGCGGTTTCGGCAGCGCAGACCGCCGCCCGGGGACTTGCTACCAGCTTCGGATGGGATCTCAGAATCGAGGATCGGAAGGCAACGCAGGCGCGGCAGCAGGCGAAGGAGGCGCTTCGTCTGGAACGGGCCGCTTCGGAAAGCATCCGGCGTGCGCTCGATCATAAGAAAAACGCGAAAAGCGCCTATGACGCCGCCTGGGTTCTCGGGCGTCAGCATCTTGAAAAGTTCAACAGCGTCTCGACGCAGGCTGCTGAACAGGAGAAAGCGGAACGGATTGCCGAGGAAAATCAGCGCAATGCCATGGCCGGCAAATCCGGAACAGACGCGTTGCTGGCTTCCATTCACGGGCTGCGTCACGAAAAATTCGCGCCGGGGGAACTTGCCGCGCTCCAGCCTGCCGTTGCGGAATTCCGCGGGGCCTTCGACCGGAAGGATTATGCGGCGGCCGCGGAAATCAGCTCGGGACTTCTGCCGCGTCTCCGGACTCTGGAGCAGAAGGTCATGCAGCGCCAGAACGAATTCGATGCAGCAATGCTTTCCGCGCAGAATGCACTGAAGGCGGCAAGAGAGGAAATTTCCGTTCTCGACCGGAATGAACTGATCCGCTGGACCGCGGAGGAGCAGGCCGTGAACAATGCGTTTGACGCCATTTCCGGTGCGGAGGAACGGATCGCCGCCGAACAGTTCGGCGAAGCCGAGGCACTGATTGGACCCAGTCTGGAGGCGATCCGGAAGTTTGCCGCGGCCGCCGAAGAACGGTCGAACGCGGCGGCCCAGCGCATGGAACTGGCCGAGGTCATCATGAACGCGCTTTATGAACAGGGGTATGATTCGCCGACCTATTATTATGCGCAGCAGAACGCAGCAGGCGCGGACGTCGAGTTTTCCGATCTGACGATCTTTGCTAAAGCCCCCGGCGTGCGGGGGGACATGCGCATGAACATTGATCTTGACGGCAAGGTCCGCCTGGAGGTCGAGGGAATCGCCGAAGGCGAGGAGGCCGCCTGCCATCAGCTTGTCTCCGATCTGCAGAAGGGGGTCGGCGATGAGATCGACTTCGTCATGACGGACTGGGGACGTGCCGCGGGGATCGACTCCGAAGCGAAGGTGGCAATCCGCGAACAGGTCCGGACGCAGGAGAAAACCCGGGAACGTCAGAAGAATGGATAATCAGTTTCAGAACGATCGCCTGTTCAGCAATCTGAAGGTTTCAAGCGGAAGAAGGCAGTTTGTCATTTCCGGTGAGATCGAGGACTATTTCATGCTGAACATGGCGCTCGGAATGGGACGGCTCGACACCGCCCTCCGGGAGTATCTCAAGAGCCGCGGTTTTGAAATCATTCTTTTCATCCGCTCCCTGAGCAAACCGGAATTCCTGACGCCGGAAATGGAGCAGCGTTTTCAGGCTGTAGTGCGCGGAAAAAGCGTCGATCCGCAGGCGTCCGGACAGGCGGCGAAAAATGCCCGGACGTTTGTCCCGCGCTCCAGGCGTCCGGAAAATGCCGTCGCGCAGACTCCGGATCCTCCCCCGCGCCCGGCTGCGTCTGGAGGAGCGGACGGAAATCAGGCCAGAGCTTCACAGACCGCCGTGGAGGTCGCCAGTGCCGGAAACAATTCCGAACAGAGTTTTCTGGACCTTCTGACGCGTTTGTTCCAGTCCGGCACGAAGAGTGTTGTGGTCTTCTTCCATCCGGAAAACATGTGGCTCGGGCAGCCCTCGGAAAATGACCTGCGCAAGCTGGAAACCATTCTGCGCTGGTCGACGATTACCTCCGGGCATCCGGAAAGCGCTTCGATCCTTGTGGTCAACCCCGGGCGTCTGAAGGAGTTCAACACGCTTGCGGATCACCGGCTCGACCGGGAGAATTTCACCCGGAACATTCTGCTGAGTCTTCCCGGCAAGCGTGAGCTCGAAGCCATGCTGATGCGTTTTGCATGCCGCTACGGTTTTCACGGGCAGATTGATAAAATCGTTGCCACGGCATACGCCCGGCAGATGAGTCTCTACAATTTTTCCGAACAGGTGCGGGAGTTTGTCAGGAACAACCCGCGGGAACGTTCTCTGGACGGACTCTTCGCCGATGCTTCGCAGGCGAAAACGCTTGCCGAACTGCTGGCGGAAATTCACGGTCTGACCGGACTTGAGGAGCTGAAGCGCGAGGTGGATAAAATCGTCGCCGAGGCCCGGTATGACAGGGAGCAGCGGCGGATGGGGCGGAAAGTTGCCTCCCTCAACTACCATATGCTGTTTCTCGGAAATCCCGGAACCGGAAAGACGATGGTTGCCAGACTGATCGGACAGATTTTCTGGGCGCTGGAACTGCGCACCTCCCAGAACGTCGTGGAAATCGCCTATTCCGACATCATCAGCTCCTACAATGAGGGCGAGACCGTCGAAAATATGCGCAGGAAAATCCAGGAGGCGGTCGGCGGCGTTCTGTTTGTCGATGAATTTTACCTTTTCGCCGAGAACGAGTGGGGCAGGAAAGCGCTCGAAACCCTGATGAAGGAGATGGAGGACAACCGCGACAATCTCACCGTGATTCTCGCCGGTTACGAAGAGCGTCTTCCCGAGCTTTACAAAGTGAATCCGGGATTCAAAGCCCGGATCAGCAGGATTCTCCGTTTTGCGGATTATTCGCCAAATGAAATGATCCGGATGTTCGAGGCGATGGGGGAACGGGAGAACAAACTGCGCCTGACGCCTGAGGCCTCGGAAAAACTGCAGCGCTACATCGAGTCCTATTCCCGGAGGGGCGGACTTGGAAACGGGCGGGGCGTCCGCAATCTTTTTGAAAAAATGAAAGGACTCCGCGCATTGCGCCATGCGGAGGATTCCGAGATCCGTCCGGAGGATCTGCCGGACCCGATTTCCTTCCGTCCGGAGGAGGCGCAGCGGATCCTCTCCGAGCTGGAACAGGAGTTTATCGGCCTCCGGCGCGTGAAGGAATTTTTTCATACCATGTTCAACCGCCAGCGGGGGTATGAGCTCCGCGGCGAAACTGTCTCCGGGATGAACAACTGTATTTTTCTCGGCAATCCTGGAACGGGAAAAACCAGCGTCGCGCGGAAAATGGGGAACCTGTTCTATGCGCTCGGGATCATCAGCGAGAAAAACAAGCTTGTGGAAATCGACCCGATCGGGGATCTCTCTTCCCAGTATCAGGGGGAATTTGCGCAGAAGGTCCGGGATGTGTTTGATCAGGCGGTCGGCGGCGTTCTTTTCATTGACGAGGCCTATCAGCTTGCGAAGGACGATCAGGGGCGGAAAATTGTCGATCAGATTGTCAAGCTCCTGACCGATCCGATGTATGCGAACCTGGTGGTGGTCATGGCCGGGTATCCGGAAGACATGCGGGAACTTTATAAAGTCAATCCCGGGCTGAAACGCAGATTCCCCCATGAAGTCTGGTTTGATGATTTCAAACCAGCGGAGCTCAGGGAGATTTTTTATCAGTGTCTGGAAAAGGACGGAATGAGCGTGGATCCGGCGGACAGAAATCAGTTCGACGTCCATCTTCTCGCCCGGCTCTCCCGCATGGCCGCCGCAAGGCATTTCGGCAATGCGGGTGCAGTCAGGAATTTCTACCGCGATCAGGTGAAAAGCAATCAGATGGAGCGTCTGCTGGCCGAACCGGGAGCCGATCCGAATCTTTTCAGGCTCTGCGATCTCACCGGGCAGGACGCCGCACGGCACGAGAGCATTGACGACATTCTGAAGGAGCTGGAGGAAAAGTTTGTCGGCATGGAGGAGCTGAAACGCCAGATCCGCCTCTATGCCAAGAGTATTTACGCTGAAAAACGCCGTGCGGCGGCAAGCGGACGGGCCGAGTCCGGACTGCTTCCCGGAAAATACAACTTGCGTTTTGTCGGCAATCCCGGGACGGGAAAGACAACGATTGCCCGGTATATGGCCCGCGTGTTCTGTTCCCTTGGAATCATTGAACATCCGGTTGTGAAGGAGTATCGCGGCGTGGATTTGAAAGGCTCCTATGTCGGGCAGACAAAAGATGTTGTGAACCGGATTTTTGAAACAAGCGCCGGCTGCGTTGTGATTATTGACGAGGTTTACAGCCTCTACGATCCCCATGCGGGGAATCAGGACTCCTTCGGACGGGAGGCCATCGACACGCTTGTCGGCTGCATCACCGATCCGCGGAACGTCACCACGATCGTCGTGCTGGCGGGATACAAGGATCGGATGGACGTGTTCCTGACCGCGAATCCCGGACTCCTGAGCCGTTTCGGAACGGAGATCGAATTTCCCGACTATACGGATGAGGAGTGTGTCCGGATTCTTTTCCGGAAATTTGAGTCGCAGGCACTGCGCTTTCCCTCCACGGAGGATTTCCGCAGCCGTCTGCGGGCGCTTTTCGCGGCGGAACGTGCCGCCGCCGGTGCGAATTTCGGCAATGCCCGGACTGTCGGCGGCATTTTTGAACGGATCATGGAAAAACAGAGTCTTCGTGTCGATCAGATGGAATCCGCTTCCGATGAGGACTGGCTGACCGTTGCCGACGAAGATATCCCGGAGGATTAATTTGTGAGGAGGCAGGTGGATGGAAGCATTTCCGCAGAAGGATGACAAGGTGGCGAATCTGGAAAATGAGGTGCAGACAAGAATTCAGCGCATCGGCGCGCTACGCGCCAGAATCTCCAGCCTGACCAGTGAGGAAAAACAGCTGCAGACGGAATATGATGCCGTCGCGGGACGGATCACGTCTCTCCGGAAGCGCGCCGAGGAGCTTGCGCAGATGAAGCTTCAGGAGACCGCGCTTGCCGCGGATGTGAAAAACCGGGAGGAAAAACAGCGCACGCTCGAATCCGAACTGACCGCGCTCCAGGAGGCCCGGCGCACCGCCGTCGCGAGAATCGCTTCGCTGCGCGCGCAGGTTTCAAACGAGGAAAGCGGAGCGGAAAAGGAGAAGGCCGAGGCGGCGCGTCTGGAAAAGATTCTCTCGGACAACGCCGCGCGGAAAGAGAAAATCCGCACGGACACCGAATTCTGCCGCCGGAGCGAAACGGAACTTGCCGCTCTTGAGGAACAATATAAACAGATTGCTGAAGACATGCCGCTTCTGCGGAAAAAATATGAGCAGACGAAACGTCTGGTCGAGGAGATGAGGGCGAATACGGATCCGGTTGCGCAGAGCATTCTGGAGATCTGGTCGAAACTTCCTCCCGACGTGCTGGATCGGCGTCTTGTGGTGCCGGCCCGGACAAGCCAGGAGAAAGGATGAGGTGCCCCCCATTTCAGTTTGACATCCTCCCGCAGGAATGAGGATTCTGATCTCCTGCTTTCCGGAAATGTTTCCGGATCCGCCTCCTGTGCTTTTTTCCGCATGGAATGACAGCCGGAAGGCCGTATCGCTGTAAATTATTTTTTCATATAACATAAGGAACAGAATATGAACAGACAAGGTTTATCCGCCCTTGAAGTCGAAGAAAGCCGGAAGAAGCACGGCGCCAACACACTTACCCAGATTCCTCCCGATCCCCTGTGGAAAAAGGTTCTTGAGGGATTCAAGGACCCGATGATCATGATCCTGCTCGTCGCGCTGGCGGTGCAGGTGATTCTTTTCTTTCTGAAGCAGGCGGAGTGGTTCGAGCCTGTCGGAATCCTGATCGCGATTCTGATCGCGAACGGTGTTTCCTCGATCAGTGAGAGCAGCCAGGAGCGCAAGGCGTCCGCTTTGAAAGCCGAGGAGGAGGCCAAGGAGACGGCAAAAGTCATGCGCGGCGGACATCTTGCCGAAATCCATGTCAGCGAGGTTGTGGTCGGTGATCTTGTTTTCCTGCAGGCGGGGGACAAAATCCCCGCCGACGGCGAAATCGTTGAAGGCAAGGTCAAGGTCGATCAGGCCGCTCTGAACGGCGAGACGGAGGAGGCCTCGAAAGTGCCGGGGAGCGCTTATGACACGAAGGATCTGCTGAATCTGCATTACGCTTACCGCGGAACCGTGGTCTGCGGCGGCGAGGCTTATATGGAGGTGAAGGTCGTCGGAGACAAAACCCTTTTCGGCGAGCTTGCCCTGGAGGTGCAGGAGGATACGCGCGCGACTCCGCTTCAGGTGAAGCTCGGAAAACTCGCCGGGCAGATTTCCACCTTCGGATACATCGGAGCGAGTGCGATTGTCGTCGGGATTCTTGCCAAGACCCTTCTGACGGGCGATATGCCGACGGGAATCTATGAGTGGATCCGTCTGATCATGAATGCGGTCACCGTTGCCGTCACGATCATCGTCTGCGCGGTTCCCGAGGGGCTGCCCATGCTGACTTCGATTCTCCTGTCGCTTCAAAGCCTGAAGATGGCAAAGGACAATGTTCTGGTGAGGAAGATCAACGGTCTGGAGACCGCCGGCAGTCTCAGCATCCTTTTCAGCGATAAAACAGGCACGATCACGGAGGGACGTCTTTCCGTGGTGGAACTTGCCACCGGCAATGTGCGGTGCTTCGATTCGCTGCACGCCATGCCGCCCAACCTGAAACTTGATGTGATTACTGGGGTCGGGCTCAACAACAGCGCTACCGTCAGCAATGGCGCCATCATCGGCGGAAACAGTACGGATCGCGCTCTGATGGCGTTTCTGAGCGATTCGCAAATCGAAAATCCCGGAAGCAGGGAAGAGGTTCGCGCATTCAACGCTTTTGATTCGAATAAGAAGAATTCCAGCGTGACCATTGTCCGTGACGGACGGCCGCTGACCTACATCAAGGGGGCGCCGGAGAAGATCATTGAGTCCTGCACGCGCTATCTGGACGAGGAGGGGCATGAGAAGGCGCTGACGGAAAAGAATTTCCTGATCTCCTACCTGGATACGCAGGCGGGCCGCTCCATGCGGCTGCTCGCGGTCGCGAAATGCGAAGGGGAGAGCACCGAGGGCGAACTGACGCTGATCTGTCTGATCAGCATTCGCGACAATGTCCGCAAGGAGGCGGTGGATGCGATCCGCGAGGTGCGCAATGCCGGAATCCAGGTGGTCATGGTGACCGGGGACAGAAAGGAGACCGCCGTGGCGATTGCCCGGGAGTCCGGCCTTCTTTCCGTTCCTTCCGATGTTGCGCTGACGTCCTCTGAAATGGCGGAGAAATCCGATGAGGAGCTGAAAAGAATTCTGCCTGATCTGCGTGTTGTCGCCCGTGCTCTGCCGACCGATAAAAGCCGTCTGGTGCGCGTTGCACAGGAGCTGAATCTGGTCGTCGGCATGACCGGCGACGGCGTGAACGACTCTCCAGCGCTGAAAAAGGCCGACGTCGGATTCGCCATGGGCTCCGGAACGGAAGTGGCGAAGGAGGCCGGAGACATCACGATTCTCGACGACAATTTCTCCTCCATCGAAAAGGCGATTCTTTACGGGAGAACGATGTTCAAGAGCATCCGCAAATTCCTGATCTTTCAGCTGACGGTCAATGTCGCGGCTGTTCTCTCGTGTTTTCTCGGCCCCATGCTGGGGGAAAATGTGGTGATGACCGTCATTCAGCTCCTGCTGATCAATCTTGCCATGGATACGCTTGCGGCAATTGCATTCGGCAGTGAACCTGCGCTGAAGGAGTATATGAATGACAAGCCGATTCCGCGTTCCGAAAGCATTGTGAGCAGAGAGATGTTCATCGAGATTCTGGTCGGTGCCTTTTACATCACCTTCATCTGTCTTTCCATCCTGTTCCTCCGCCCGGTCCGCGAACTGTTCGGCGATGTGGATACGACCTATCTCAAGTCGGCGCTTTTTGCCACTTTCATGATGGCGATCACATTCAACGGATTCAATGCGAGAACCTCGCATCTGAATCCCTTTGAGGGGATCGGGAGGAACCGGAACTTCATTTTTGTGATGCTGTCGATCATTGTCCTGCAGTATTTCTTTGTCACGTTCGGCGGACGGGTGCTTGAGGTGGAGCCTTTGTCTCTCTCCTCCTGGCTGACCTGTGCGTTCCTGGCGTTCCTCGTGATTCCCATCGACATTGTCAGGAAGCTTGTGTGCCGCGGCTGCCGTGCGGAAAAACGCTGAGTCTGTGAATGGCGGAAAGACGTCTCGCTTCCGGGGAAGGAGGCGTCTTTTCCTTCCGGATTTCCTGTTTTGCTCTTTGCAATAACAGTTTCCGGATGTATATTAATCCCCGGTGTTGACCGTATGCAGTGAATTCGGTGGAAGTCCGAAGCTGTCGCGCAACCGTTATAGTCGGGTCCTGGTGCGGTCGAATTTTTTTATGGCTGGTATTGCAAAGCGGATACCGGCCCGAATTGTGCGCGTAACACAAAGGAAGAAAATCATGCCGCATCGTTCGATCTCCCCCCTCCGGCCCGCGGATGTTCCCGCCGGGCGAATCCTCCGGAAAACGGAAAAACGGAATTTCACCCTTGTGGAGCTCCTCGTCGTGATTGCGATGATCGCGATTCTCGCTGGGATGCTTCTGCCCGCGCTCGCGATTGCCCGGGAGAAGGCGAGGGGGATTCAGTGCGCCTCGAACCTGAAGCAGGTCGGAACGGCATGGAAATTCTATTCCGGCGACTGGGACTGCAATATGCCGGTCTATGAAGCCGGGAGCGTGACGAAATCCCGGAAATCCTGGATGGGATGCAAGGGGGACAAGGCCGGCGGAAAATACGGCAGCAATTCCGTCTATGAATGGGATCTGAGGCTGGGATATATGGCCGATTATCTTGCTCCTACCGCAATCCGTTCCCTGAAATGCCCGGTTATGGAGCAGAAGACCTCGACCGATGACGAGCTGACCGTGACCGGTTCCGGCGGGTATGCCTACAATGTGAATATCGGTTCCTCTCTCTATTACCAGAGCGGGACCCGTTCCATGTACCGGGGATTCGGCTTGAAGGATTCCCAGATTGAACAGCCGTCGCAGACGATTGTGTTCGGCGATTATGCGAGTCCCCCGATCTCCTTTGCGCTCGGCGAGGCGGTCGCCTATCCGGACATGTACGGGGTGTATTCCGTCGGAAGCAGTGTGGCGGACACCCGTCAGCTCGGACCGTTCGGTTCGGGGAAGGGGGACCTTGCGACCAACGGCTGCGGCATCCATTTCCGCCATGCGGGTGCGGCGAATGTCGTCTGGGCGGACGGTCATGTCTCCGTGGAAAAGAATCTCTCGCACGTCAATGAAAAAGAGGAGAGCAGCATCTCCTTTCTGCGCCTGCGCAGGATCGGGACCTTTGGCCCGGACAACAATATGTATTACGATCCGTGGAGCATTGTCGAATGATAGGAAAAGCGCTCATTTTTCTGGGGCTTCTGCCCCTGCTGCTTTCCGCGGAGATTGTCTCTGAGACGGCGGAAACGGTTTCGTTCCGCCAGCGCAGCGGCGAAACCGTGACGGTTCATAAACGCCCGAAGCGCGCCGTCGTGCTGCACATCTCGCTGACGGGAATGTGGTATGCGGCGGGAGGGAAGGCGGTCGCCCGGCCGCATGCGCCGCGTCTTCGCGTGCTTCCCGAGGCGGCGCGGAGCCTGCCCGAGGTCGGAAATTACTACAATCCGGATATGGAGAAACTGCTCTCGTTCGATCCTGATCTGGTGCTTCTTCACAGTAAAAGAGGAAAGCACTGGGAGATTCAGAAACTGCTCCGCGCCGCCGGAGTGGAGAGCGTCTGCGTCGATTACGCGAACTATGACGATTTCCTGAGCCTGCTTGACTTTTTCGCCCGTCTGAACGGCAATCCCCCCGAGGCGCTCGCCTTGCGCAAACGCATCTCGGATGAGGTGGATGCGCTCTGCCGCGTGTCCGTTTCTCACGGGAATCCCTCTTTCATCTGCATGATCGCGTCGGGGGAGGGATTCCTTTCCGAGACGCCGCGCGGGAACACCGCGAACATGGCGGCGCGTCTCGGCGCGCGCAATGTCGTGCCGGACGCTTCTCCGGTCCGCGTGAAATTCAGCATGGAACAGCTGATGGTCGCGGATCCGGACGTGATTTTTCTTCTCCGCACCGGACCGGAGGGAAAAAACTTCGCTCCCCGGCTCGCCGATCTTGAAAACCGCCCCGGATGGCGCAATTTGCAGGCGGTGAAAAACAAGCGCGTTTACGAACTGGAAGCCGAGACGTTTCTCTATCTGCCCGGAGAGCGCTATCCCGAGGCATTCCGGAGACTTGCGGAATGTCTTTACGGGAAAATGAAAACGGAGGATCCGGAAAAATGAACGGCACGGACTTCAGGCAATATACCGGATTCCGGATCGGAATCCTGATCCTGCTGGGCGTTTTCTGCTTTCTGGCCTTTCTCTTTTCGATGCGCTGCGGTTCGCGGAATCTTTCCTGCGCGGAGATTCTGAAAACCCTCTGGGCGGCGGACGGTTCGACCGATTATCTGATCCTCTGTCACATTCGTCTGCCGCGCGTGGTGCTGGGGGGACTGGTCGGCGCGGCGCTCGCCCTCTCCGGCGCGATTCTTCAGGGTGTCATGCGGAATCCGCTTGCCGCGCCGGGGATCATCGGGGTATCCTCCGGCGGCGCGCTGACGGCCGTGGGAATTCTGCTTCTTCTGCCGCAGTTCTCGTTCCTCCTTGTTCCTGCGGCATTTCTGGGGGCGCTGGCGACCGCTGTCCTTGTGTATGCGCTCGCGTGGAAAGGGGGGATCCAGCCGGTGCGGCTGATCCTTTCCGGCGTGGCGGTCGCAAGCATGCTGAGCGCGCTGGTGAGCATGCTGCTGCTGTTCAACTCCGAGCGCGCCGTGGTGGTTCTGGATTTCATGATCGGGAGTCTTTCCGCGAAATCGTGGACGCAGGTGCATCTGGTCTGGCCGTATATCGCCTGCGGCGCGGCGGCATCTTTTCTGCTTGCGCAGTCGCTGAACATTCTGGCGCTCGGGGACGAAGTGGCGACCGGGCTCGGGCTCCGTGTGGAGCTCATGCGCGTGATCCTGCTTGCTTTGAGCGCGCTTCTTGCGGCTGCGTCCGTGAGTGTCGTCGGACTACTCGGTTTTGTCGGGCTGATCGCGCCGCACGTCGTGCGTCTGATGATCGGTTCCGACTGCCGTTTTCTCCTGCCGGGCGCGGCGCTTTTCGGCGCGGGGATGCTGGTCTGCTGCGACACGGTCGGGCGGATCATGATGGATCCCGTCGAGCTGCCCGCCGGGATCATTCTCGCTCTGCTGGGGCCGCCCTTTTTCCTTTATCTTCTGAGACGGAGCGCGGATCATGAAACTTGACATTGCGGAACTGTGTGCGGGGTACGGATCGAAGCGCGTGATTGATCAGCTGAGTCTCTCCATCGCCTCCGGGGAGATTCTGACGTTCATCGGTCCGAACGGCTGCGGGAAATCCACGCTGCTCAAGACCCTTGCGCGCATCCTGAAACCGCAGGGGGGGACGGTCCTTCTGGACGGGAAAAATGTGCACACGATGAACACCGCGCTTCTGGCGAAACGCCTTGCCGTGCTTCCGCAGATTCACGCCGCGCCCGGAGATGTGACGGTGCGGAATCTGGTGGAATTCGGGCGATTCCCGCACCACGGGAGCTGGCGCGCGCCCTCTGTGCATGACCGCGAGGTGGTCGAACGCATTCTTGCGATGACGCGTCTTACGGAACTGGCCTCGCGCAGAATCGCGAACCTTTCCGGCGGCGAGCGCCAGCGGGCGTGGATCGCGATGACGCTTGCGCAGGAGCCGGAGGTGCTGCTGCTCGACGAGCCGACGACTTTTCTGGATGTCTGCTGCCAGTTCGAGGTGATCGAGCTGGTCCGGCGTCTGAAGTGCGAGCTGGGAATCACCGTGGTGATGGTGCTGCATGATCTGAATCTGGCCGCGCGTTGTTCGGACCGTCTGGCCGCGATCCGGGACAGGCGCATTTTCCGCGTCGGCACTCCCTGTGAGATTCTTACGCCCGCATTCCTGCGCGAGGTGTTCCATATTGAGGCGCGGGTGATGCTTGATGAGGACGGCGTGCCCTTTTTCCTGCCGTCGGGCTCCTGCCGGGAGGTGCGCTCATGAGTGCGGATCATGGCGGAAATCTCCGGAAACTGGCCGCGCTTGCGCATTGCGCGCCGGAGGAGATCTGTGATTTCAGCGTGAATCTGAATCCCTGCGGGATGCCGGAGGGACTTTTCAAGGCATGGTTCCGCGCGTTTGATGGTATTTCGCCCTATCCCGACCCGCATGGAGAGCGTGCGGCACAGTGCATCGCGGCGAAACTCGGCTGCCCGGAAACGTGTGTGCTTCCGGGAAACGGTTCTTCGGAATTGTTGAATCTTCTGCCGCGCGTCTGGAACGCCTCCCGCGCGGTGATCGTGACGCCGGGGTATCTGGATTACGGGACGGCATGCCGTGCGGCGGGACTTCCGGTCGTTCCCTTCCCGCTGCGCGAGGAGAAGGAGGAGGGGTTTCTTCTGGACGTTCCCGCGCTTGACGCGTTTCTCCGTCCCGGCGACCTGCTGATGCTCGGCAATCCGGGCAATCCCGCCGGAAACGCGGTTGCGCCCTCCGTGCTCCGGGAACTGATTGCGCGCAGAAGAGAGGTCTCTTTCGTGATTGACGAGGCCTTTGCGGATTTCTGCGTGGAATATTCCCTTGGAAACACGATTCTGCCGAATCTGGTTGTGACGCGTTCGCTGACGAAATTCTATTCGCTCGGCGGCGTGCGGATGGGATACGTGCTTGGCGATCCTTCGACAATCGCCCGACTGAAGGAACTTCAGCCCTGCTGGCCGCTCGGATCTGCCTCCTGTGCGCTGATGGAGACGGTCTTTTCGCCGGACGGCGCGTTTGCGGAGACAAGCCGGAAGGAGACCGCGCGTCTGCGGGAAGCGTTCGCTTCGGAGCTCAGCGGGATTCCGGGCGTAAAGGTCTATCCCTCGCACGCAAACTATCTTCTTCTGCGCATTCCCTCTCCGGAACTCGCGGACCGTCTGCTTGCCGAACACCGGATCGCTGTGCGCAAATGTGCGGACTATCCGGGGCTTTCCGCCTGCCATATCCGGATCGCTGTCCGTTCCGAAGCAGATAATTTCCGCTTCCTTTCCGCGCTTTCCTCTCTGATCGGGGAAGGGGAGGGGAAGAGCGCGAACCGCTCCGCATTCATCGCCTGGAAGCGGACCACGCCGGCATTGATGCTTCAGGGAACGAGCTCGAACGCGGGCAAGAGCGTGCTGGTTGCGGCGTTCTGCCGGATCCTGCTTCAGGACGGAATCCGCGTCGCGCCGTTCAAGGCGCAGAACATGGCGCTGAATTCGTTTGTCACGCTCTCCGGGGGCGAAATCGGCCGGGCGCAGGCGGTGCAGGCGGAGGCGTGCCGGCTGGATCCTGATGTGCGCATGAACCCGATTCTCCTCAAGCCGAACAGCGATACGGGAAGTCAGGTGATTGTGCTGGGAAAACCCGTCGGCAATCTGCGCGTCCAGGAGTTTTACGCACGCAAGCCCGAATTCCGGGAAGTTGTGGAATCCAGTTACGATTCGCTCAGGAACGAATATCAGGCGATTGTGCTGGAAGGGGCGGGGAGTCCGGGGGAGATCAATCTCAAGGCAAATGACATCGTGAATATGCGCATGGCGCAGTATGCGGGGAGTCCGGTCCTGCTTGTCGGGGACATCGACAGAGGAGGCGTATACGCTTCGTTTATCGGGACTTACGCAACGTTTGAGCCATGGGAGCGGGAGCTTCTCAAAGGCTTCCTTGTAAACAAGTTCCGCGGCGATCGGACTCTGCTGGATTCCGCCCACCGGGAGGTCGCCGCCTATACCGGGCGGCCTGTTCTCGGCGTGATCGACTTTCAGCGCGATCTGGGACTTCCCGAGGAGGACTCCGTGAATTTCTCCTTTGTCCGGAGCGTGCCTAAATTCGCGAAAACCCTGGATGCCGTTCTGGTTCATACCGGACACATCGCGAACTTTACGGACTTCGTCCCGTTTGAGCTTGAGCCGGACGTGATTGTCCGGAAGATTGATTCCGCCGACGCGTTCGGGACTCCGGACATTGTCATTGTCCCGGGAAGCAAGGGGACGGCCTTCGACATGGCGGATCTGGAGCGGCGGGGACTGGCGCACAAGATCCGCGAGGCCGTCGGGAACGGCGCATGGTATGTCGGGATCTGCGGCGGGCTCCAGATGGCGGGAAAAAGTCTGCTTGACCCGTTCGGCGTGGAGTCGGCGTGTCCCGATGCGCCCTGTCTGGGGCTTCTTCCGCTGGTGACGGAGATGAAACCGGTAAAGATTCTGCGGCAGACGCGCGGAACTTGTTTCGGCATGGTTGTTTCCGGTTACGAGATTCATCACGGCGTGACGCACCCCGTGGGTGATGGGGTCGAGGAGCATTGCTCCGAGACCGGGACGGTGATCGGCTACACGCGCGGGCGGATCTTCACGAGCTATCTGCACGGCGTGTTCGATGATGACGCGTTCCGGCGTTTCTTCCTGGACCGCGTGCGTGTTTCGCGCTCCCTTGCGCCGCTCGGAACGGTGCAGGCGCACTACGGGATCGAGGAGTCGCTGAACCGTCTCGCCGATCATGTCCGCTCGCGGGTCGATATGAAAACAATTTACAGAATGATGGGGCTGTGAACAGAATGGAAACGGAAAAAGGCCTGATTCTCAATTTCACCGGAAACGGCAAAGGAAAGAGTTCCGCCGCGTTCGGGATTGCATTGCGCGCGCTCGGATGGGACTGGCGCGTCGCCGTCGTGCAGTTCGTGAAGGGGGGGCGCGAGACCGGGGAAATGCGCTTTTTCCGCAAATATTTCCCCGATATGATTTTTGAACAGCACGGGCTCGGGCGCACCACTCAGCCCGGCGACCACACCGCCGCCGCGCGGGAAGGCTGGGAGCGCGCAAAAGAGCTTTTATCCCGTTTCGACGGGGAGCTCCTGATTCTCGACGAACTCAATATTGCGCTGTCGCGCGGAATGATTTCCGTTCAGGAGGTTTCCGATGCGCTGAAAGAGAAGCGGTCCGGACTGCATGTCATCCTCACCGGGCGGCACGCGCCGGAGGAGGTGCGGAATCTCTGCGATCTCGTTTCGGAGATTGGGGAGGTGCGCCACCCGTACCGGAACGGTGTCTTGGCAGTGAAAGGAGTGGATTTCTGAAAATGAGGAACTCTTTGTTTGACGCGATTGCATGGAACAGCGACGGTGCCGGAATCGAGCGGGAAAGCTTCCGCAGAATCGACGCGGAGGTGCGTCCGGAGGTGCGGAGGCGTTTTTCGGAAAAAGAGTGGCATGTCGCCCGGCGCCTTGTGCATACGAGCGCCGATTTTTCGATTCTGGACACGCTTGTGTTCCGGAACGATCCTGTCGGAGCCGGACTTGCGGCGCTCCGCTCCGGGGCGCGCATTTATTCGGACTCGAACATGATCCGCGCGGGACTCTCGGTGCCGAAACTGAAACGCTTTCACGCAGAGTATTCGCGCGAGTCGATCCTCTGTCCGGTTGCGGAGCCCGCCGTGGCGGAGTTCGCCGCACACGAAGGGATCACCCGTGCGCTGGCGTCGGTGCGTCTTTATGCGCGCGAGCTTGACGGCGCGATTTTCCTCTGCGGCAATGCACCGCTTGCGCTTGCCGGTCTGATGGAGCTGATCGCCGATGGTGCTGTCCGTCCTGCGCTGATTGTCGGGATGCCGGTCGGGTTTGTGAACGTGACGGAATCAAAGGAGCTTCTGCGCCTGACGGATGTGCCGCATATTGTTCTGGAAGGCCGCCGCGGGGGGAGTCCGCTTGCGGTCGCCTCGCTTCACGGACTCATGGAGAATGCCTGAAATGACGGAAAAAGCCTTATTGCGATGCGGATTTACGACGGGAAGCGCCGCCGCCGCGGCCGCCTGTGCAGCGTATCTCTGCCGCAGGACCGGGGCGAAATGCGAAAGCGTTCCGCTCCGTCTGCCGGACGGTTCTGTTCTTGAAGTGCCTGTTCAGGAGGCTGCGCCCTCCCGCGCGGTCGTGCGGAAGGACGGCGGGGATGATCCGGATGTGACGACGGGGGCGCATATTGTTGTCTCGCTCCTTCCGCCGGACAAACCGGATCCGCGCGGATTCGAGGTGCCGTGCGGGAAGGGAACTTTGTTTCTGCGCGGCGGGCAGGGGGTCGGAATCGTGACGCGGCGCGGGCTCAATGTGCCGCCCGGGCATTATGCCGTGAATCCGGGGCCGCGCCGCATGATTGCGGAGAATCTCGCGTTTGCCGGATTCGGGCGCACAGCGGAGCGTCTGGTGGTCCATATTGAGGTTCCGGAAGGAGAGGCTCTCGCGGAAAAGACG
Organism: uncultured Lentisphaeria bacterium; assembly: GCA_949287225.1. GTDB lineage: Bacteria > Verrucomicrobiota > Lentisphaeria > Victivallales > UBA1829 > UBA11452. The sequence goes on along the minus strand of CASEFP010000207.1, from coordinate 14,999 downwards.
CTCAATCCCGTGCTCGGGATCACGGGCGGCATCTCCATTCTCGGCAATTCGGGGATCGTGTATCCCTATTCCAATGCCGCCTATGCCGCCTCGATTGCGCTTCAGCTCCGGTGTATCGCTGCGGAGGGGGGCAGTTGTGCGGCGCTGGCGACGGGAGGACGCACGGCCGCGGCGCTGGCAGGGGATTTCCCGTTCCTCGGCGGGCGGGAGATCGTCCGGATCGGCGACTTTATTTACACCGCCGTAAACGCGGCAAGGAAGGCGGGATTGAAACACCTGATTGTCGGATGCATGGCGGGGAAGCTCTTCAAATATGCCTGCGGCGAGCGCAATACCCATGCGCACAAGGCGGCGATGATGCTTCCGCGTCTCCGTGAAATCGTTCCGGAGCTTCCCTCCGATGTGGAACTGGAACATTTTTCGACGATGGGGGAACTGGCTTCCGCCGTGTCCGCGGAACTTTACCGCACGATTCTGCTCCGGTGCCGCGACAGGGCAATGGAATACTTTTCCGCGTGGGGCGGAAGCGATATGAAAACGGAAATTGCGCTTTACCATGACTCGGGAGAGAGACTTTTATGAAGGTGGAAGCATGGATTGATGTGGCGGGAGTGTCCGCTTCTGGATTGAGTCCGGAAGTGCGGGCGCTCGCCGCGCAGGCGGAAGTGATTGCCGGAGGGCGCCGCATTCTTGCGCTCCTTGGCGAATGCTCCGCGCGGAAAATCGAACTGGACGGCGCCATCCTGCGCGACCCGTCGGCGCTGGTTCAGGCTCTGACGGGGAGACGGGCGCTTGTGCTGGCTTCCGGCGACCCGCTTTACAACGGGATCGGCGGAACGCTCCTCAACTGTTTTCCCCCGGAGCGTCTGCGTTTTCATCCGCAGGTGACGGCGTTTCAGGTCCTGTCTGCAAAACTGGGGATTCCCTGGGAGAAGGCGTCGCATTTCAGCGTGCACGGGAAGGAATCTCTTCCATGGCGGCGGATGCTCTCTTCCGGGCTTGCCGTCATTTACTGCGATGCGAAACGTTCCGCGCAGCATGTCGCTTCGGGATTGATCGCCGCGTATCCCGCCGGCGCGGGGCGGCGCGCCGCCGTCGGATGCGATCTCGGAACGGAATCCGAATGGATGGAATCGTCCACGCTCGGCGCGATTGCCAATGACACGCGCGCGGACCGTTCGCTTTCGATTCTCGTTCTGTTTCCATCTTCCAGCGCGCCGGAACTGCCTCTGGGACTGGACGATGCGTCGTATGTGCATGACGGCAATGTGATTACGCATCCGGAGGTGCGCGCGGTCGTTCTCTCCAAACTGCGTCTGCATTCCGGCGTGATGTGGGATGTCGGCGCGGGCAGCGGTTCAGTCGGCCTGGAGGCGGCGGGATTGTGCCCCACACTTCAGGTGTATGCCGTCGAGCGTTCCGGCTCCCGTGCGGCGAATATCCGATGCAATGCCGAGCGGGAGAATCTCGAAAATTATCATCTCTGCGAAGGAGCCTTTTCCAAGAAGGAAAAAGAGCTGCCCGATCCGGACTTTGTCTTTGTCGGTGGCGGCGGGGCGGAGCTGGAAGAGATTCTGAAACAATCTTTTGCGCGTCTTGCTCCCGGAGGCGTCCTTGCCGCGACGGCGGTTCTTGTCGAGAGCGTCAGCGTTTTGTCGAGTGTATTGAAGGAATACCGGCGCGAACTTCTGACGCTGAACATCGCCCGGGCTCTTCCGCTTGCGGGGAGTTTCTGCTGCAAGGCGGAGAATCCGGTCACGCTTGCGGTTTTTGCAAAGAAAGGGGATTTATGAACGGGAAAATTACGTTTGTCGGCGCGGGCCCCGGAGCGCCCGATCTGATTACAATCCGCGGGGCGGAGGCGCTGAAACACGCGGATCTGGTGGTCTACGCCGGTTCGCTGGTGAATGAGAAACTTCTGGATTACGCGCGGAACGCGGAACTGGTCAACAGTGCGAAACTCTCTCTGGATGAAGTGCTTGCACTTCTGTGCAACGGGTATCGCGCGGGGAAGAGTGTGGTGCGTCTGCATACCGGCGATCCCGCGATGTACGGGGCGGTGTCCGAGCAGTACCGCGAACTGGACAGACAGTGCATACCCTATGATGTCGTGCCCGGTGTGAGCAGCGCATTCGCCGCGGCTGCCGCGCTGAAGACGGAATACACGATGCCCGGCTTGAGCATGAGCGTCATCATGACCCGCGACGCGGGCCGCACGCCGGTGCCGGAAAAGGAGGCGCTTTCCTCTCTTGCCGCGCATGACTGCACGATGTGCATCTTCCTGAGCGCGGGGAACATGCGTGCGCTGATCGACAAACTGCGCGCAGCAGGCCGTCCGGAGGATACGCCGGTTGCCGTCGTCTACCGCGCAAGCTGGGAGAATGAGAAAATTGTGCGCGGCACGTTGGCGGATATTGCCGGTCGCGTCGAGGAAGCCGGGATCAAGCGTCAGGCGATGATTGTGGTCGGGAAGGTCCTGAACCGCGAACAGGGCGGACTCTCGTGTCTGTACGACCGCAATTTCGCGCACGGCTACCGCGGTGCCGGATCGGAATCATTTCGCGGGCAATGCGCGGTGTTCGCCATGACGCGCGAAGGGATCGCCAAGGCGCTGGAGATCGCTTCCGGGCTTGCGGAAGCCGATGTGTTCGTGCCGGAAAAATATGCTACGCTTGTTCCGGTGCACCGCCGCGTCATTTATCCGGACGGGAGGTCGAAACAGGCGATTGCGCAGGCGTGGAAGAGTTACCGCGGATTTGTCATGGTGATGGCGGCGGGCATTGTGGTCAGGCATATTGCGCCGTTGTGCGGAAGCAAGACGTCGGATCCGGCGGTGGTTGTCTGCGATGAGCGCGGGGACTATGCGGTCAGTCTGCTGAGCGGACACCTCGGCGGCGCAAACCGTCTGGCCTCGGAAGTCGCGCGGATCACAGGCGGAAAGGCGGTCGTGACGACCGCCAGCGATGTGCGCGGTATGACGGCGTTCGATGAACTCGCCTCCCGCTTCCATTATCGCGTGAGCAATCCGGGCGCGATCCTGAAGGTGAGTTCGCATCTGCTGGAAAACGGGCGTGTGGAAGTGAGGATGCCGCGCGTGCTGTATGAGTGTTTCTACGCGGATGACGCGCGGATTGTGTTTGCCGGGGAGAGCCGGGATATTTCCGTTTCGATTCCGGAAACGGAAACGGTGCTCCGGATGGAGGCGCCGCACTGTTTTGTCGGGATCGGATGCCGGAAGGGGACGCGTTCTGCATCCTTGAAAGCGGCGGTCGCGGAGGTGCTGGAGCGCTCCGGGATTCTGATGGACTGCGTGGACGGTTTTGCGAGCGCGGATCTCAAGAAAAAGGAGAAGGGCTTGCTGGAATTTGCGCGCGAGACGGGAAAGGAACTGCGTTTTTTCTCAGAAAAAGAATTGAATGCGCAGAAGGTGGAACATCCTTCCGAGTATGCGATGAAACACCTGGGAATCCATTCGGTTTCGGAGGCGGCGTCTCTGCTTGCGGCGGGGGAGGGGGCAAGCCTGGTGACGGGAAAGACGGTCTGCGGTCCGGTGACGGTCGCTGTCGCGCGACAGACGAAAAAAACAACCCCGTAGGAAACGGAAAAATGCAGAGCATTTTTCTCGGGGTCAAGGGCCGCTGGCCCTTGTCGCGGTCCAGCGGCGAGACGCTGGTCGCGCGGAGCTGCGAAATATTTTCTTGCGCAGCAATGAAAATAAAAAAATAAAAAAAAGGATTTTCTCTGAGACAATGACCGCAGTTTCTTGCGCAGCAATGAAAATAAAAAAATAAAAAAAAGGATTTTCTCTGAGACAATGACCGCAGTTTTTTGCGCAGCAATTTTTGTTTCGTGCGGAACGCGAAATATTTTTCTTGCGCAGCAATGAAAATAAAAAAATAAAAAAAAGGATTTTCTCTGAGAGAATGACCGCAGGTTTTGTCGCAGCAATTTTTGTTTCGTGCTCCGCACGACCAGCTTACGCAGCTGGACCGCGGCAGGACTGAGAGTCCTGCACGAATCATAATTTGCTTTGCAAATTATTTTTTTAATTGCGCAGCTTCGCGTGCATATTTTTAATTGCGCAGCTTCGCGCGCATATTTAAATTTTTTAGGGAGATGATATGAAAATACCGGCGTTTCTGATCGGCGGCGTGAATTCCGGCAGCGGAAAAACAACGCTCGCTCTCGCACTGATGCGTGCCTTCACCCGTCGCGGTCTTCATGTTGCGCCGTTCAAATGCGGTCCGGACTACATCGATCCCTTCTTTCACCGTCAGGCGGCAGGGCGTCCCTCCATCAATCTGGATACTTATCTGATGGGGCATGAGGGCGTGCGCGAATCGTTTGCCGCCAATCTTGCCGATGCGGATGTTGCCGTCGTCGAAGGGGTGATGGGCCTCTATGACGGCATACGCCCGGACTCGACCGCCGGAAGCAGCGGAGAAATCGCCTCGCTTCTTGATCTTCCCGTCCTTCTTGCCGTCAATGCGCGCGGACTCTCCGGCTCCATCGCGCCGCTTGTGAAGGGATTTGCCCAATGGCGTTCGACTGTCCGGATTGCCGGAGTCGCCGCAACTTTCACCGGTTCCCCGGAACACGCTCTGCTCCTTCGCGACGCCCTCAAGGCCGCGGACCTTCCGCCCCTGCTCGGCACGCTTCGGCGCAACCCGAAGTGGAAACTTCCCGAACGTCATCTCGGATTGTCCTGGAACAGCGTTTCGGACGCGTGGCTCGACGCTCTGGCGGATGCCGTCGAGGAGGAAATGGATCTGGACGCGCTTCTCGCCGCCGTCTCCGATGTTGCGGAACGTCCCGACGACGAGGAGGAAGACGCCTCCGCGCCGCCTCCCGCATCGGTCCGGCTTGCGGTCGCCCGTGACGAGGCATTCTGCTTCTATTACGAGGACAATTTCCGCCTTCTGCGGGAGGCCGGCGCGGAGCTTGTCGATTTCTCCCCGCTTCATGACGATGCGCTTCCGGAAAACATCGACGGCGTTTATCTCGGCGGCGGCTTCCTCGAACTTTACGGCGCGCAGCTAGCGGAAAACCATTCCATGCTCGATTCAATCCGTGCATTTGCCGCACAGGGCAAATGGATTTACGGCGAATGCGGCGGCTACCTCTATCTTCTGGAATCGCTGACGGATTTTCACGGGGTACGTCATCCCATGCTGGGACTTCTCCCCGGAGAGGCTCGGATGAATGATCATTTGAATTCTCTCGGCTATCGGGAGCTGCATTGCGTCGCCGATTCCGTTTTCCGGAAAGGATGCCGTCTGCGCGGGCACGAATTCCATTATTCGAGTGCTCGTTCGGAAGAGGATTGCACGGAACTCTTCGAGGCGCGGAATGTCCGGAATCTCGCGGTCTTTTCCAGCGCGGGAGCTTTGCGCGGCACGGTCTGCGGGAGTTACGCGCATCTTCATTTCGCCTCGAATCCGGAGGCCGCGCGGCAATGGGGGGAGGCACTGAAAAAATGATTCTTCCGCTTCTGACTGTTTTTCTTCTCGCCTTCCTGCTGGATTTTCTCCTCGGCGATCCGCATACGAAATGGCATCCCGTGGCGCTGGCGGGCCGCTTCGCCTCCGTCGTTGAAACACTTTGCCGCAAGGTGTCAGACGGCATCTGCGCGGGAGCGGCGGGCTGGCTGATTCTGGTCGGCATCTGCACCTTTTCCGCCTGGATTGTCACCTGGGCGGCGTGCCGCGTCAATCTCTGGTTCGGCGTGCCGGTCGCGGGCGTATGGCTCTATTTCTGCATTGCGTTGCGGAGTCTGATCGACCACGCGGAGGCGATCCGCCGTCCCTTGGCGCACGGGGATCTCCCGGAGGCACGCCGGGCGCTTTCGATGATCGTCAGCCGCGACACGGCGGAGCTGGATCCTTCCTCAATCGTAAGGGGCGCGATCGAGTCGCTCGGGGAAAACGGGATCGACGGTGTGAACAGCGCGCTGTTCTGGGCCGTTCCCGGCTATTTCGCCTTCGGAGTGCCCGGACTCGCCGCCGGAGCGGTGTTCCTGCGCACGGCCAATACGCTTGACGCCTGCTGGGGCTATCACAATGAGCGCTATGAAAAATTCGGAAAGGCCGCGGCGCGCATGGACGATCTGCTCCACTGGATTCCCGCGCGCCTTACGATGTTCGCAATCGCGTTTGCAACTCTGTTTTGCGGTGGTAAAGTATGGGAGACGCTGCGGACGGCAATCCGTCACAGAAAGGATCATCCGAGCCCGAACTCCTGTTACGGCATGGCGTCGTTCGCCGGCGCGCTGGGAATCCGTCTCGGCGGGCCGACCGTGTATGACGGCGAAGTTGAAGAGTATCCCTTCTGGGGAAACGGGCGTGCGGAACTTGTCGCGCAGGATCTCTTCCGCGCGGAACGCCTGACTGCGGCAGGTTCGCTTGTGTTTGCAATGATGATGCTGGGAGGAGCGCTGCTGTGGAATACGCTGACAAAACTCTGATTCTGATCCGGCACGGAGAGCTTCCCGACTCCTGCCGGGGGCGCTACATCGGGCGGAGCGATGTATCCCTGAGTGAACAGGGCCTGCGCGACTGCCGGAACCTTGCCGCGCGCTTTTCCGAACTGCGCCCGGAAAAAATCTTCGTGAGCCCGATGCGCCGCGCCCGCGAGAGCGCCTGTGCGATCTGTCCGGACCGGGACGATCTGATTTTTGACGGCCGTCTGCGGGAGATCGACTTCGGGGACTGGGAGAATCTTTCGTTCGAGGAAATCCGTCTCCGCACGCCGCAGGAGGAGCTCGACCGCTGGTTCCGACATCCCGACCGGATGCGTTTCCCGAACGGCGATTCCGTGGCGGAACATTACGCCGGTGTTGACGCGTTTCTGGACGAGGTGCTTTTTTCCATCCCGGAAAAAACAATCGCGGTCATTACCCATGGCGGCGTGCTGATGCGCCTGATTTCACGCGCAAGGCAATTGCCTCCGGAACGCCAGTTCGAGGTGCTGCCGGAGCGTGCTTCAATGACAATCCTGCAATGGAGAAAGGATGGAGGTTTTTTGAATGGAGAATAAAATTGTGCTGGTGACCGGCGGAGCCCGGAGCGGCAAAAGCGCGTTTTCCGAGCGGTTCGTGCGGGAAAACAGTTCCCGTTACGCATATATCGCAACCTGTCCGGTTCTGGACGACGAAATGCGTGAACGTGTGAGACTGCACCGCGAGCGCCGCAAAGGGTATCAATGGATCGACATTGAGGAGCAGCTCGACCTGACCGGGGCGCTGGAGCGGGCGCGCGCGGAAAACGCCGACGGCGTCCTGATAGACTGCCTGACGCTCTGGATCAGCAATCTCATGTATCATCTGCCGAATTTCAATGAGGAGGAGCTTCGGAAACGCGTCTCCGATCTGCTCAGTGTGCTGGAGGAGTATCCGGGACTTGTCGTCCTGGTTTTGAATGAGGTCGGCCTGGGGATTGTCCCCGAGAGCGCCGCGGGACGCATCTTCCGCGACTGTTCCGGACGCTGTGCGCAGATGTGTGCCGCGGCCGCCGACGAAGTATGGATGTGTATGTGCGGGATTCCGCTGAAAATCAAAGGGTGACACCATGTCTCTGCTGGAAAAAACTGTCGCGAAAATCGAAAAACAGTCTGTCGGATACCGGGAGCGTGCCAAGGAGCACATTCTCAATCTGACAATGCCGCCGTGGGCGCTGGGACGCCTGCTTGATCTTGCCGTCGATCTCGCCGGCATGACGCGCACGCTGACGCTTCCCGTCGCACGGAAAAATATTATCCTGATGGCGGGCGATCACGGAATCGTGAAGCAGGGGGTCTGCCCGAATCCGCAGTCCGTCACCGTGCAGATGATCCACAATTTCGTCAACGGCGGCGCGGGGATCAACGTTCTTGCGGATAATGTCGGCGCGAAGGTGACGATCGTCGATATGGGCGTGGCGGAGGATCTTTCGTCTCTGGTGAACGCAGGCGTGGTGCTCGACCGCAAGGTCCGGCGCGGAACCTCCGACTTTTCCGAGGGGCCCGCGATGACGCGCGACGAGGCCGTGCGCTCGATCGAGGCGGGGATCGAGGTCGTGCGTTCGCTTGCGGCGGAAACCGATGTGTTCGGCACCGGTGAAATGGGAATCGGGAACACCTCGCCGAGTTCCGCGATCGTCTCCGTGCTCTCGGGAATGGACGTGACGCCTCTGGTCGGGCGCGGCGCCGGGCTTCCCGAATCGCGTCTCGCGCACAAGGCGGCGGTGATCCGCCGGGGCATTGAAGTGAACAGGCCCGACCGCGACGATCCGCTGGATGTTCTGGCAAAAGTCGGCGGACTTGAGATCGGCGGAATCGCGGGGGTGATTCTGGGCGCGGCTTCCCTGCACCGCCCGGTTGTCGTGGACGGCTTCATCTCCAGCGCGGGCGCGCTGATTGCCGCGGCACTCGCGCCGGCGAGCCGGGACTACATGATTCTGGCACACGGGAGCGCCGAACCCGGTCATGTCGTGATGGCGAAACTGCTGGACAAAAAGCCGCTGCTCGACCTCTCCATGCGTCTCGGGGAAGGTTCCGGCGCGGCGCTTGCCATGCACCTGCTCGACGCGGCGTCGCGGATCATGACGCGCATGGCGACTTTTGAATCCGCAAACGTGACGACCGAGGGGATCAGATGAGGCCCTTTTTCGCCGCGCTTTCGCTTCTCTCCTGTGTTCCTCTGGGAGGCTTCCAGCCGACGGAACAGGACATGCGGCGCTCGATCCATTTTTTCCCTCTGGTCGGGATCGTCTTCGGCGCGCTGTTCTTCGGGCTTGCGAAGCTCTTTTCCTTGTATCTTCCGTTGAGTGCATCGGCCATGCTCCTGACTCTCCTGCCGGAGTTTCTGACGAAAGGATTCCATCTGGACGGCCTGGCGGACACCGCCGACGGATTCATGAGCAGCCGCCCGCGCGAACGGAAACTGGAGATCATGCGCGACAGCCGGATCGGCACAATGGGGGTCTTCGCGATTTTCGCGCTGCTCGGTATGAAGTTCGCCTTGTTCCAGTCGATGGAAACTATGCTTGTTCCCGCCGCCGCGCTGATGATGCTCAACGGACGCTGTTCGATGGTTCTTTACATCGGCATGAGCTCCTATGCGCGCAAGGAGGGGCTCGGCGCCATCTTCTTTCATTCGAAACCGTGGTTCGGCATGCTGTCTGCTTATCTGGCGATGCTTGTCTGCGGCTGGTTTCTCGCCGGAGTCAAGGGGATTCTCTGCGGTGCGATGGTCGCGGTGTTCGCCTGGGTCTGGAGCTGTGTAACCTTCCGCGTCATCGGCGGCGCGACCGGCGACACAATCGGCGCGAACGAGGAACTCTCTGAACTTCTGACGCTGTTTTTTCTTTTGAAATAAGGCGGGGGGAGGGGACTTCCGGCGCGGCGGCCCATCCGGGGGAAACCGCGCCGGGGAATGATATTTTACGGATCGACGATGGCAAAGAGCATGGAGGTGTGGGAGGCGAGCTTTTCACCGACATACATGTAGCCTTCGCCCTTGCCGAATTTCGATTTCCCGTCGGGAATATCCACTTCAAGGCGGAGCTGGTCGCCCGGGAAGACCGGCGCGAACATCTCGGATTTGTCGATGCCCATGAAGTAGGCGATTTTTCCCCTGTTGTTCTCGTTGGAGAGCATGTAGATAGCGCCGACCTGCGCAATGATTTCCGCCTGGACCGCGCCCATGAGAACCGTGTATCCGTCCTTGTACTGCCGGAAGATCGGTTCGCTTTCGGCGGTGTTCTTGACGCCGGTCACATGGCTGCCCTCGATTTTGGAAACGTAATCGACGAACAGGAAGGGATAGCGGTGCGGGATCAGTTCCATGATCTGATTGACGGTCATGACGCTGTTTTCGCCCTTGTCGAATTCGTTGTAGGGCATAATCGGTTCAACTGCTGTGACCTTCGGGCGGATCGCGACGACGCCGTTGGCGTTGCATGCCACGCCGGAGTTGTTCCGGACGGTCGCCTTGAATTCCGCGCTGTCCGTTCCGATGTTGCAGAGTTCCACTTCGATCACGAGCCGGTCGCCGGGATTGTTCGGGCGGCGGAACTTGATCTTGTGCAGTTCCTTGATGTAGAAGTCGCCCTTGCGCTCCGGATCCAGGCGCTTCCAGAGCCCGACTTCGGCAAGCTGCGCGATCGCTTCGACCTGAAGGACGCCCGGCAGAATCGGATGGCCGGGGAAGTGGCCCATGAAGCAGGGTTCGTTCATTGTAACGGATTTGAGTCCCACAAGTTTGTTTTCACTCTCCACGAAGACGCGGTCGAGCAGGAGCATGGAGGGACGGCAGGGAAGAATTTCCCGGAGGGCGGAAACGCCGATCATTTCTCCAGACATGGCTTTTTCCTTTCTTTATTTTATTTTCCGGCGGTATCCGCAACGAGCATGGTTTTGGCAAGCTGCACATTCGTGGGATGACCGGGTTTGATTGCAATGACATGGGCGCGGACCCGTTTCCCCGTGAGGAAGAGGTCGCCGACCATGTCCATGATTTTATGCCTGACCAGTTCGTTCGGGAAACGCAGTCCGTCATTGCTGATGATGGCTCCGTCATGGAGGATCACCGCGTTGTCGAGACTGCCGCCTTTGGCGAGTCCCGCCGCAATTAACTGAGCCAGGTCGCGATAGGCCGCGAATGTCCGGCACGGCCCGAGTTCCTTTTCGAAATTCTCCGGCGTGATTTCCAGAGAATGAAACTGTGTATCCATTGCGGTTTCCCCGAATGCCACGGTGCAGGAGATCCGGAACACGTCCGAGGGAAGAATGACCGTTGTCGTCGCGCCGTTTTCGACATAAAGCGGCACTTTTGTCGTCCAGATCTGCGCGGGCGCGTTCTGTTCCCGGATTCCGGCTTCGCGGATCATTTTGAAATAAGGTCCCGCGCTGCCGTCTGCGATCGGGGGTTCGGCGTTGTCCATTTCCACATAGACATTGTCCACGCGTGCGGCATGGAGCGCCGCCATGATATGCTCGACCGTGACGACATACGCTTTGGAGGGGGCGGCGATAGTTGTCGCGCGCCGCACGTCGATGACGTTGGGGGCATAGGCTCTGACCTCCGGCGAACCGGGCATGTCCGTCCGCCGGAACACAATTCCCGTGTTTTCCGGAGCCGGTTTCATGCGCAGGTGAACGCGGAGGCCCGTATGGAGCGCGATCCCGCTGATTGTGGCTTCGCTTCCGATTGTATTTTGCATTTCCATACTGTTTCTGCTCTCAGTTTTAAAAAATTGAAAAATTTCTATAATTTAACGCCAAAACCGCATGATTACCAGCAGACAAGCGCTATATTTACCTCCTTGGACAATGATTTTTGCAATTTTTTTTTGAAAAAAGACGGTTTTTTATGAAAGAAGAACGAAAAGTGATCGTGGTTCTCGGTCCGACCGCGTCCGGGAAAACGGCGTTCGGCGTGCGCCTTGCCTCCCGGATCAACGGAGCGATTGTCAGCGTTGACTCCCGCCAGCTCTACCGCGGACTCGACATCGGAAGCGGAAAGGACCTTGCCGAATACACACTCTCGTCCGGAGAGACGGTCGAACATCACCTGATCGACATTGTTGAACCCGATTACCCTTACAATCTGGCGGAATTCATGCGCGACTGCCGCAATGCCGTGGAGACGATTTTCGCGGAGAAGCGTGTTCCTGTGCTCGTCGGCGGAACTGCGCTCTATCTGGATTCCGTATTGCGCAGTTATTCGCTTCAGGGCGGGGCGCCGGATCCCGCGCAGCGCGCCGCGCTCCGGCTTCTTTCCACGGCGGAACTGCGCGAAAAGCTCCGCGCGCTGGAGCCTTCTTCCGAAATTCTGCTCCGCGAGCCGGAGAACCGGACACGCCTGATCCGCCGGATTGAGATGCTGACGCTGCCGCCGGATGAAGCGCTTCTTGCCGGAGCGAATGCTCCGTCTGGTCAATGGAGTTTCCTTGTGACGGGCGTTCTGCGCGACCGTGCGGAAATCCACCGCCGGATTGAAAAACGTCTGGACGACCGTCTCGCTTCCGGCATGCTCGACGAGGCGCGGCGTCTCCATGAAGAAAAAGGCGTCAGCTGGGAACGGCTCGAATTCTTCGGGCTCGAATACCGTTACATGGCGCTTCATCTTCAGGGGAAACTCCCGTTTCAGGAGATGCGAGACCAGCTTCTGATCCGGATCCGCCAGTTTGCCAAGCGGCAGGACTCCTGGTTCCGCAACATGGAGCGCAACGGTATCGCGATCCACTGGTTCCGTGAGACGGAATTCGAGCAGGCGCTTGCGCTGTCGCGCGATTTTCTCGCAGGAAAAACGCCGCCCGAACCCGCCTTCAGACTCTCCGAGACCTTCTACGGTCCGCAGGGCCGCTGATCAATTTTTTTCAACGGACAACCGCGAACAGGCAGGAACGCCCCGCAAGTTGTGCGCGGATTTTCCCGTTTGTGATCTTGACAGGGCGGTCATTCCAGAAATTGTATGCCTTGCGTCCGGAGACGCCTGCCTGGTCCAGATCCAGGACGAGTTCCGCCGGAGTATCCTCCCAGTTGATGAGAAGAACCCGGTGTGCGTTTCCGACCTTCTGCACCCAGTATTTCGGCAGTTCCGCGGAAAAGAGATCCAGCGGGATTGCGGCCTCCCCGGATTCTGCGGAAACGGTGCGGCGCGCGAGATCCAGTCCGGACTCATTCAGGCGCGTCATCTTGTCGGAGAGATTGACCGCGCCGCCCGCCGCAATGACGATGCTGAGAAGAACTTCCGCCTGCGGGCGGCACATGTCCACGAGCCTGAACATGCCGGGATCGTCTTTCTGTGTGTTTTCCGGCGCGATATAGACCAGAGAGGGCAGAAGGCGCGTCAGATCGGGATCGTCCGAGGTGTCGAAACCGCGGCACAGCGCGAAATCCGGATCATTCAGCCACAGCGTTTTATTGGACCAGAAACGTGCTGCGATGGACGGCGTGTTGATTTGAATGGAGTCCCATCTCGCGTGGATGTCCGCGCCTACACGGACGGAATCGACGGGGCCGGGGCCGCCGCAGAACAGATAATTGCAGCCGAGAAGGCGTGCGCGTCCCGCAATGGCTTTGCGTGCTGTTCCGATCGAAAGTTCCATCAGACGTCCGCGCGGGACACTTCTGTCGGTGAACTGCCGGGCGTTCAGCACGCTGCCGAGAAAGTCCAGTTTGAAATAACGGTATCCCCAGGAAACGAGTCGTTCAAAGGTCTCGCGAATAAACTGCCGGGACCGTTCCACTGTGGGATCAAGGATGAATCCGTTTCTCCGCATGCACGTCCAGCAGAGGGTCGGAAGACCGTTTTCCGCCTTGGCAAGCATGTCCGGATCACGCTGAGCGATTCGCGCCTGCGGTTCGATAATCAGCGGAGCCACCCAGAGTCCAGGTTCAAATCCCAGCTTCGTGATCCGGTCCGCCAGATATTTCATGCCGTGCGGGAAGAGACTGTTCGCCTCCCATTCGCCGTAGGCATACTGCCAGCCGTCATCGACGATGATTTTCCGGACATGTTTCGAGAGCACGGGATCGGCGGCGATGAATTCGGCGTTTTCCAGAACCTCGTCCTCGGTGATCGTCCAGCGGTAGTAGTCCCAGGAGTTCCAGCCCGGCGCGGCAAGTTCGCTGAAGTCCTTCTTCTCCGCGCCAGCGGCATTTTCTGAAGCATATTCACGCATCAGGGCAAAGCCGTCACCGGCGCGCAGGGTCAGTGGCTCCAGTTCGATTTTCCCGGACGAATAGTGTTTGATGATTCCGCCGGTCTTGAAGTTGCGGATTCCTCCCGCGCGCGCCGTGCCTGAAAAGAACGGCATGAACGCACACTGGAGCGGATAGGAGAGTTGGAGCTGTTCGCCGTTGCGGGTCAGAAGGAACTGCATGGCGCCGTAGAACTCTTTGTTCACGCCTTTTTTCAGCGGAATTGCGGCGCATCCGCCCATCTTGATCCCCTGGGAAAGCAGGTGTTCGGCTTTTACGGAGAGATGGTCAAAATAGAAGAGTTCGATATCATCGCAGGATCGGCTGAGGCGTCCGCCGAGCTGAATCGTGATGCTGTCGTCGGGGGCAAGCTGGAAATTCAGAATCCATGTCCCCGCTTTGTTTTTCGCCGACGCGCGGAGGGATCGGGAGGTCTGCCTTGTTATGTTCCAGCGCCCGAACGGGACGTCTTTTCCGTTCAGGCGGAGAACCGGGGTGCACTCCTTCAGATCGAAGAAGGAGATGTGGATTGTGTAAGTTCCGGCTCCCGCCTGAAAGACGAGCGATGTGTTTTTACCGCGCAGTTCCGCTTGTTTCATACTCTCTACCTGGATTAAACATAATTTTATGCATGTGCTGCAATGCCAAGGACCGGTGCCCTTGCATTCCGGGAAAAATGCTCTCGCGTTTTTCCGTAATGATTTATAATCTATGGCGTTTTTTCGAAAAAAAAAGGGAAAAACAGATTCAGGAATAAAATATCTGTGCTGAAATAGGGTAATTTTGTGCGCACCCCTTATCCGGCCCACTTGATTTCCTTCCGGATTCATGTTATTTTCCATCGCAGACAATTTTTGAACAAGGAGGGGAAAGATGTTCTGGTATGCGGTTTTGTATGCAGTTCTGATGATCGGCGCGTTGTGCAGCGGCTTTTTTGCAGGAGCCGTTCCCGACCGGACTCTTTTTGTGAAACGTTTTTTCATCGGACTTGGAATCGCCGTCTTGTGCGCGCTTCCGCTTCTCCTCCTTCTGCTGTGCGATATGAGAGGCGCTCAGGAACTCCTGCCCGGATGGAATAAGGAGTTTGCAAAATTGAACATGTCGGCATTGATGGGGGATTCCCTGATCCGGTGGATCGCTGTCTGCATGTTTCTGAGTGTGCCGATTTTCTATCTCCTGAATCCGTGAAATAACAGGTAAAATTACAGATAAAAAAGAGGCAAAATCTCTTGGTTTGCAGTATATTACATAATGATGCGGTATTACGAATGGATTCAACCCGATAGGAGAAGCGATGGCAAATCGGTTTAGAATTA
>CASEFP010000206.1 GCA_949287225.1 uncultured Lentisphaeria bacterium | reverse complement strand
GCAAAACTACAAAGAAGAAAATAAAAATGGTTTTAACAATAAGGAAAAAGAAAAAGCCCGGATCTTGCCGGGCAAAGAAGAAGAATGAACTTGTTATTATATGTCCTTCTTCCGGGTGATTTTAGCAGCATGGATCCGGACCGCGGCTCCGAGCAGTGCGAGATTTACAGCTTCCTTCTGGAGCTTATCCGGAACCTTAACGCGACCAGTCCGGTATTGCGACCAGAGCGAATCGGAAATGTTCAGGGTGACCGTTCCGGAGGATACGCATGCCTTTTTCGCAACCTGCGCCAGCACCGAAGTGGTACCGGATGCTCTTGATTTTGTTGCCACTGCCATGGAATATCTCCTCCTTTTCCTTTTTTCTTCCTTTAAATTATAAGCATTTTTATGCAAATGTCAAGAGGGGAAGGATAAAATTTTAATGATTTATGCAAATTTTGCATAAATTTGATGTAATTTCAGAGAAAGAAAGGGGTTTCTGCTTTCTGACAGGAGAGAATAAGGGAATGGAGATTTCCCGGAGACTGTTTGTCCAGTGCAGAGAGAAATGAAATCCATAATCCTGTTTGCAAAAGTTGTTCCGCCGTGCTATATTGCCGATATTGTAGTATTTTACGTAATATCATCAAGCGGTTTTTCCGTGAAGGGAGCGCCATATGGCCGGTCAACCGAAAAAAATCATCAACATGACTCTTCTTTATATCCTGATCGGAGTCTTTTTTGTGCTCCTGACGGGATTGAACATCTATGCATATCTGACGATTGTCGGGATGAGCCGTTCTTATGCGGAACTCGGATTCGTCTCCCGGAATTTCCGTTTTGAATTCAAGAATGCGAATGATGCGCTACAGGAGATTCTCAACGGCGACAAGGAGAAAACACTGGACAAGGACGTCTGGGGCTCGTTGAAAAAAGCGGAAGATGTCATACCTGTCCTGAAGAAGCTTGAGCCGAATCTGGACGACCTGACCAACAACATCAATAAATTCAAGGAAGTCGCCCAGGAGGCCTATCAGGAGAGCGATCTGAATATCAAGCAGCAGCAGATGGAAGTCTGCGAACGCTATTACCGGACCTCGGAGCAGAAACTGGAAATTTTTGAAAGCAAGATCAAGGACGTCATTGAAAACGAGATGGGATTCGTCCGCATGATCTACATCATACTTCTCTCATCGAACATTCTCGTGTTCGGTGCCATTTTCTTCGTCGTCTACCAGAATAACAAGCAGCATATCTCCATGTCGCAGCGGATGATGACGGAAAACGCCAACCTGAACGCGATCATGGCCGGATTGGACTCCATCCTGCTCACCATTGACAACGCGGGAATCATCCGCAACTGGAACGATAACGCGGAAAAGTATTTCGACAAAACCGAGGCGGAGGTCCTCGGGAAAAACATCTATACGGTGCTTCCTCTGTTCAACCAGTTCAAGGACTTCTTCAATACCGTGCTTTATTCCTCCAAACGCTATTACAAATATCATGAGCGCGTCAACATCAACCAGGGCCCCCTCCGCGTGGTCAATATCCTCTGTGTGCCGATGCAGTCCACTGCCTTCAAAGCCGGATATTCCGAGCTCCTGGTCAAGTTCGATGACGTTACCTCCTACCGCATTGACGATGAATCCTACATCCAGGCGTGCCAGCAGAATTCGGTCAAGGACTCCCTGAACCGTGTCACGGCGGATTCGGAATCTCTTTTTACGGAAATCAACGAGTCGCTTTCCTCCCTGAATGCGCTGGCGGAAGGAGAAGGACAGGGAGAGCTTGTCGTACCTTACAGCTCTTATGTGCAGACTCTTGCATCGCAGCTGGCGATTCTGCCGCGGAAGTTTGTGTCGTCCCTTACGCGCTCTAAGGAGAACAAGATTCACATCGACCTGAATGAAATGATCATGTATGTGCTGCGGATCTGTCAGAAGACATTCCCGCACACGATTAATATCGAGGTCGCCCTGAATGAGTCGAAATCCTGGGTTTTCGCCGATCCCGCACAGCTTGCTGAACTGTTTCTGAGCTTTATGGACAACGCGGCGGATGCGATGACCTCCATGAAGGAAAAGCGCGGCGACAAGGAGCTCGGCGGCATTCTTTCGGTTTCCATTGAAAAGGTGACCGGCGACAAGGTCGCGTGCGATACGCTGATCCGGTTCCGGCAGTCGCTGAACGAACCCTCCTACTGGATTATCATTATTTCAGATACCGGCGTCGGCATTGCGCCGGAGGATCAGAAACGCATCTTCGATCCCTTCTTCACGACCAAGGACAATCCGGCGAACAAGGGACTCGGTCTGACGCATGCGCTCACCACGATCAACTCCCTTGGCGGATGCGTCGATGTCAACTCCAAACCCGGACGCGGTACCATTTTCAAGATTTACATTCCGGAAACCGACAATGCGGCAAGCAAATCCAACGATGCTGCCACGGATGCTTCGCTGGATGCCGACGAAAAACACATTCCGCACGGATCGGGGCTGGTGCTTCTCGTCGACGAGGATTCGATGATGCGCAAGGTTACACGGAAGCTGCTGGAAAAGATCGGTTACTCCGTGATTGACACTGACAACGGATTCAGTGCGTTGAACCTCTATGCGGAAAATCTTCAGGAAGTCGCCTGCGTGCTTCTGGACGTCACTGTCCCGCAGATGACCAATTATGACATCTATATGTCGCTCAAGGGGATGAATCCGGATGTCAATGTGATCGTATTCCCGGATTCGGATCACGATGAAAGCATCGGCAAGCTCCGCAAAGAGGGCTTCTCGAACTTCATCCGGAAACCCATCTCGCTGGAAATGCTGGCGAAGATGATGCAGCGCCTGATTTCCACCCCTGCGAACGGAAATTAAGAAAAACAACAGGCCGTCCGAGGCCGAAATGACAGAAAGGATTGGTTTATGATTTACGTGATCGCCTCCATTGAGGTAAAAGAAGGCGCCAAAGAGGAGTTTCTCAAGATATTCAAGGCCAATGTTCCCGCGGTGAAGGCGGAGAACGGCTGCATCATGTACCAGCCGACCGTGGATTTCGATTCCGGCATGGAGGCGCAGAAACACATCCCGGACAACGTTGTGACGATCATCGAGGGCTGGGCCTGCGTCGAATGCCTGAAAAAACATCTCGCGTCTCCGCACATGCTCAAATACAAGGCGGATGTGAAGGATTTGGTCAAAGGTTCAACGCTCCGCATTGTCGAACCGGCATAAGCCCGGGGCAGGATGATTTTCTGATGAGAACAGTGCTTTATCCCGGCAGTTTCGATCCGGTTACGAACGGCCATCTCGACGTGGCAAGACGCGCAAGCCGTATTTTTGACAAAGTTCTGATCGCCGTTGCCGAAAATGCGGAAAAAAATCCCCTCTTCACGTTCGAGGAACGCATGCAGCTTCTCGAACTTGCCTGCAAGGGGATCGACAACATTGAAATCGTGACGTTCCGCGGGCTGCTGGTCGATGCGGTGCCCGCGTTCAAAGCATGCGCCGTGCTGCGCGGCATCCGCGCGGTCTCCGATTTCGAATACGAGTTCCAGATGGCGCTGATGAACCGTGAGCTCAGCAATCGCTGCGAGACGCTGTTCATGATGCCGAGTCCTGAATACTCCTATGTGAGTTCGCGCCTGATCAAGGAAATCGCCAAATGCGGCGGGGACATCTCCCCGTTTGTCCCCGAAATCGTGCGCGAGGCGATCCGGGACAAGTTTATGGTCAGAAAAGGAGTCTGAACATGATCCGGATCAACACCGCGCGAATCCCCGCCGAAGGAGAACACCTTGAAGGCGAGGAGGATTCCGCACTTCTCGAACTGGAATCCATTCCCGGCATTCCGGTTTTCAGCCGGACGCCGATTCATTACGATCTGCATGCGGTGATGGTCGGGCGCGATCTGCTCGTGACGGGTTCGGCCTTTGTCGAGTTTGAAACTGAGTGCGTGACCTGCCTTGCAAAAATGAAAGTCAAGGTCGGCGATCCGGAAATCTGCATCCATATGGAAAAAGTTCCCGAGGAGGAGGTCGATCTGACGCCCGAGATCCGGGAAGACATCCTGCTTGCCATGCCCGCGCGCTTCAAATGTTCGGAGGAGTGCAAAGGGCTCTGTCCGGGATGCGGCGTAAATCTGAATACGGAAAAATGCCGCTGCGGGACAAAAAGAAAGAAAGGAAAACAGCCGCCGGAAAACGATGCCTGGAGCGCGCTGGACGGTCTGAAGCTGTAACGTTCCCGGACAACGGATTCTCTCCGGAGGAGAAACGGATTCTCCCCCGGATTTTGTTTTTCAGTAGCCGAACACCTGTGCGGGCGTGAGATCGACGATCTCCCCATACTGTTTGAGTTTTTCCCGGTCAAGGCTTTTCACGTCACCCGCGATGAAGACCTCGTAGACGCGCGGCGCGATCTCTTTTTCCGCAAACGCCGCAATATCCTTCAGTTCAAGTGTCTGCAGTTTTTCGAATGCCGCTTTGCGCCAGTCGTATGCGATGCCCATTTTATTCGCGCGGAACCAGAGTCCGGAGAGGTCGCCGAAACTCCGCTCCGAGGTCATGGATTTGACGACGTTGGCTTTCGCGTTGTCGAACCGGACCTGCTGGCGCGGCATGTTCCGGAAGAGTTTGAGCATCTCGTCGATTGCGGTGAAACACTTGTCCGGCTGGGTCGCGACGAATCCCATGAAAATGTCATATCTGTCTTTTTCCATCGCATTGCCGTAATAGGCGTAGGCGCTGTAAGCCAGACTGCGCGACTCGCGGATCTCCTGGAAGACGATGCTGTCCAGACCGCCGCCGCCGAAATACTGGTTGAACAGCATGGATGCGGGCAGATTCGCGAGGTCGAATTTCGCCCCCCGCGTCCGGATACCGATCAGAAGCTGGGTCGAGTCATAGGGAATCAGATAGACTTTCGGTTTTTCCGTCGGGAGCTGTTTGAATTCGCGTTTGGCGGGAAGCGTTCCGGACGAGGGCGTTTTCCCGTCGAAGATTTCCGTGCAGAGTTCCGCAACCTGCGTGCGGGATGTCGGGCCGACATAGGTCACAACGTGCGGGGTCGTATTGAAATCGAAGTATTTCTTCATGAGAGCGACCAGTTCGGCGGGCTTGACCGCCAGAAGCTCCTGCTCCGTCATCGAGTTTTCATACAGCAGCGGATTGTTCATTCCGGGACCGTAGGCGGCATACATGTTGGCGGCGCGGAAGAGTGCCTTGTGACTCTTTTTCGCGTCGGCGCGTGCCTTCATCAGGCGCGCGACATAGAGTTTGTAGGCATTTTCATCAGGCTTCACACTGTCGAGGAAATGGCGGATCAGCTTCAGTCCCGGCTCCATTTTATCCGCGAATCCGCTCAGGCCGATGGTGGTCCGCTCGTCGGAGCCGGAGATGGAGAAGTCGAGGGCGAGTTTATAGAATTCATTCCGGAATTCCGAGGCGGAATAGCGGTCCGTCCCGAGATAATTCATGTATCCGGCCGCCAGCGGAAGCAGGAGATCATGATCCCGTCCGTATTCGGCGACAATGCCCAGTGAAAAAAGCGTGTCGTTCACGGGAGAGGGTTTGTTGCTGTAGAAGAGCTTCCAGTTTCCCTCGTCCGTGACGGAGAAATCCTTTTTGAAATCGACCGTGTCCAGCTTCGGGAGCGGGGACGGCGGCAGTGCGGAGAACTTCTTTCCGTAGTCGGAAGTCTTGTCCGCATTCATCGCAACCGGAGTGATTTTCGGTTTCTCCACCTTGACGCGGTTCTCCGGCGTTCCCGTGCGCTTGTTGATTCTCGCATGGAAGCGGAGCGACTCGGCAAAACGCATGATCTCCTCTTTGCGGATATTCGAAAGGGAGTCGATGTATCTGAGGTTGTCGATGTAGGGCGTGCCTTTGATGAAGGAATCCAGATAGGTCCAGGAGGCGTTTTCGGGATTCTCGCGCGCCTGGACAAGTTCTTTGCGGTAGTTGTCGATGACCGCCTTCAACAGCCACTCCGGGAAATCGCCTTTTCTGATCCGGTCGAGTTCGCCGAGCAGCAGGGAGGAGAGTTCATCAAGCGTCTGCCCCGCGCGCGGCGCGCCGTAGAGGTAGAAGATGGAATAGTCGCGCCGGTCGTAGAATCCCGCGCCTGCGCCGAGCACCTTCTGGCTGCGGAGCAGATCATGGTCGATCAGTCCGGAGGTTCCGTTGCTGAGCAGCGACGCGGTCAACGTGGCGAGGAGATCGTTTTTCCGCCCGGGTTCGACGCGGAAACCGATCATGATCCGTTCCGGCCCGGGGCCTTTGACATCCTCGGAGACGTTCGCGGTCATCGGTTTTTCGCGCGGGAGGTCGCGGACCGGCGCGGCGGGTCCCTTCAGGGAGCCGAAATAGCGGTCGATCAGGCGGATGGTTTTGTCAAAGTCCAGATCGCCGCTGAGCAGAAGCGCCATGTTCCGGGGGGTATAATAGTTCTGATAGAACTTTTTGATTTCGGTAATGGACGGATTTTTCAGATGCTGCGCCTTGCCGATGAAGGGGGTCCATCCGTAGGGGTGCGACGGGAAAAGACACCGGGAAAGGGCCTCGAACACCAGGCCGTTCTCGTTGTCCTGTCCCTGGTTGAACTCCTCGTAAACCGCTTCGAGTTCGGTATGGAAGAGGCGCATGACCGGATCGCGGAGACGTTCGGATTCCAGCTTGAAGAGTTTTTCCAGCTCCTGCGCGGGGATGTCCACCACATAGACGGTCATGTCGGAAGCTGTGAATGCGTTGAGCCCCATGCCGCCGATGGAGGAGACCAGTTTGCTGTATTCGCCGGCGGAGGCGTATTTCGCGGCCTCGCCGGAAAGTTTGTCGATTTCGGCATAGATTCCGGCTTTTTTCTTCGGGTCATCGGTCCTGCGGTGTTCTTCAAAGAGGGCTTCGATGCGGTCGAGGAGCGGCTTTTCCTTCGCATAGTCCAGCGCGCCGATTTTCCCGGTGCCCTTGAACATCATGTGTTCGAAGTAATGGGCGAGTCCGGTCACATCGGCGGGGGAGTCCGCCATGCCGCCGCGGACCGCCGCCTTGAAGGAGATGCGCGGCTTGACAGGAATCCGGGAGAGATAGACCTTCATGCCGTTTTTGAGCGTATATTCGCGTGCGTTGTAAGGGTCGTCCGTCACATAGGTGTAGGCATAACCGTTCGGATCGACCGCCTGCCTGGATTCATACTCCTTTGCCGCCAGCGTCAGGACGACGCAGAAACTCAGCAGAAGCGCAAGCCATTTTTTCATGAGAAACCTCCTCCATATTCCGTGATTTTCATTCTCTTCCTTAATCTGAAAAAGAAAAAAAGCGCCGGGACATGCCCGCCCCGGACTCTTCCATAGACAGGTGATTTGGGAAAAGGTTCAGAACACTTCTTCCAGCTCGTATCTGCGGGAGCCCAGCCCGTGCCGCTCCAGTGCGTCGACCTGAACGAAAGGATCCTTGCCGTGGACTTTCTCAAGCAGATGGTTCCCCTCCCCGAGCGTGGCGTCGCCGATCAGCGAACCCTCGATGAAGTTTTCGGTGCGGATCATGTCCAGTGACGCCTGTTCAATGGCGACGATGTCGTGCGAGGCGAGCACGCCGATGTCCGGCACCATGCTGGGGGTCGTCATTCCCCAGCAGTCGCAGAACATCGTGATGTCCGTCAGGAGATTGATGTGCAGCAGTCGTTCCGGTTCAAAATGTTCGAGCGCCAGTTTCGTCGTGATCGCCATCCCTTCCTGAAAGTGGCGGAAGCCGCGTTCGTCGTTGACGACGAGCGCATGTTCCGGACATGCAAGCGCACAGTGGCGGCAGTAGCGGCAGGCATGAAAGTCGATGTGAAGGGTTTTCTTCTTCGGGTCGATTTCGATTGCGTGCCGGTCGCATGCTCCGGCGCATTTCCCGCAGAAGCGGCACTTCTCCGCGACCCAGTCGATCCCTCCCTGAAGCGCATGGATCTTGCGTCTGGTTCTGCCGTTGACGCATCCCATGGCAATGTTCTTGCAGGCGCCGCCGTAGGCGCAGACGCCATGACCTTTGACGTGAGAGAGATTGATGAGGCATTTCGCTTCGGCAATGAGCCCGAAGATTTCCGCCGTGTCATAGGATAGGTATCCGGCGTGTTTTTCAACGACATGGGAGTTGAACACCCCGCCCGCCGCGACGATCGGACAGCCGACGGTTTCGCGTGTATAACCGTGAAGATGCGCCTCGGCGACCGTCTCGAAATAACCGTCCACGACAACGGGCTTTCCTCCCGCCTCCTGCACCGCTTCCGTGACCATCCGCACCAGAAGGGGGTGGACGGTGGAATATCCGAGCCCTCCGCCGAGATGCATCTTGATCGGCACCCAGTCGCCGGAACAGAGTTTTGTCAGACTGCATTTTTTCAGAATCCGCTGCAGCTTGCCCGGCAGCGTGGAGGGAGCGGCTGGTTTTGTCACCGCGACGGAACCGAAATACACTTTTGCCATTTTCAGACCTCTCCAGAAAACAATGTTTGAAACCGGTTGTAAAATATCAGGAAAAAACGGAAATACAATCTGGGAGCGGTTCTTTGTATTGTTTTTCCGTGAATTCTGCAGATGGCGCCTGTTCCGTGGAAATGTCGCTGTCATGCGCATTCCACCGTCTTCCTGCCGGCAGGGAGCGGAAAACAAAAAGCCCCGCGGTTTTCCGCGAGGCTGTTCCCCCAGTTGTCCCGCCAGGAATTCAGCGGATGACAATGCGCTTGATGTTCTTTTTCCCGGCTTTCACAATGGCGGAGCCGTCCGGAAAGTCCGTCGGTTTCGCCGTGAAATCGGGATCGGAGATGCGCTGATCATTGAGATAGGCTCCGCCGCCCTGAATCAGCCTGCGGGCCTCCCCGTTGGATTTGCACAATCCGGCTTCAACCAGCAGCTTCGGGAACCAGAGCCCCTCGCCGGGCAGCGTGATTTCGACGGTCGGCAGATTGTCGATGACGGCTTCGGCGGTATTGACTTTCGCAATCGCACTGGAGGTCGGGATTTGATTTTCCCGGTCGGCGAAACCGAATTTTGCCCCGGCGGCGAGATAGGCGTTCGCGGCTTCCTCTTCGCTGTGTGCGAGCGCGGTTGCCTCGAAGGCGAGAATCTCCTTGGCGCGGTTGATGGATGCTGCGCAGATCCTGTCCACTTCGTCGATTGGAAGCGCGGTGAAGTAGAGCATCAGTTTCCGGACATCGGCATCATCTGTGTTGCGCCAGAACTGGTAGTAGTCGAACACGCTGGTTTTCTCCTTGTCGAGCCAGACCGCGCCGCCGACGGATTTTCCGAATTTCTGTCCGGTGCTGCTGTTGATGAGCAGCGGCATCGTGATGCCGTGAACCTCCTGCTGGGAGAGTCTGCGGACCAGTTCCGTTCCGGCCGTGATATTGCCCCACTGGTCCTGTCCGCCCATTTCGAGCTTGCATCCGAATTTCCTGTTGAGCATGTAGAAGTCGTATGCCTGAAGAATCATGTAATTGAATTCCAGGAAGGAGAGTCCCGTTTCGAGGCGCATTTTGACGGATTCCGCAGTCAGCATCTTGTTGACGCTGAATTTGGATCCGATGTCGCGCAGGAAGTCCAGATAGCGCATGTCGTTGAACCATTCGGCGTTGTTCACGAAAATCGCATTGTCTTCGGAGATGAAGCGCGAGAGCTGTTTGCGGATGCATTCGGCGTTGTGCGCGACGACCTCCTTGGAGAGAATGACGCGTGCTTCGCTCTTTCCGGAGGGATCCCCGATCTGTCCGGTCGCGCCGCCGACCATGACAATCGGCACATGACCCGCCAGCTGGAGGCGGCGCATTGCCATGACGGGAAGAAGATGTCCGACATGAAGGCTGTCGCCGGTGGGATCGAAGCCCACGTAATAATAGACCTTTTCCTCCGAAAGCAGTTTTTTGATTGCATCTTCGGAAGTGTTCTGGTAGATGAACCCCCGGGCCTTCAGATCCTCAAACGGGCACGACGACATTTCAGTCACCTTTCATTCTTGTGTTTTGTTTGTCAAAATGACACGGAAATCCTGTAAAATAGCACGGATTCATCCGTATTGCAAGGCGGACTTTTTTTTATTCATAAAAAAAGGGGGAAAAAGGGCGGATTCCCGCCGTGACGGCAAACCGCCGGGCGGGGAGATCAATAATTTCTCCCGGAGCGATTTTCCGGGAGGACAGAGGGAATATCGGACAGGATTCTTTTTCCGAGAGCCGTGAGCGTTACTCTTCCAGCAGATCGGAAGCGACGCCGGAAGCTGTAAAGCGGTATTTTCCACCGCCGAGTGAAACGGTGTGTCCATAACGCGTCTTCAAGTTGTTTTTTCCGGGTACGGTGATGACGGCATCCGCTTTTCCCGGACCGCATGCGGTGATCAGCACCCTGCATTTTCCATTTGCGGAAAACGCCCTGGCGTCCACAACGGAAGTCTCCTTGTTTGCCAGTGTTGTTTCCGGAGCTTTCTCCAGACTCAGAAGGCACGGCTCCAGCGAGCGCAGGAGCTTTGCCACAGCGCAGACTCTGGGCCAGAAGACCTTCGAGGAGCCGGGGTCGAATTTCTCCTGCCGTTCCATGATCGTCGTGTAACTGTAGAAACAGAACCATTTGCTCCCGTAAATTGCGGCGAGCAGCACCATGGAACGCATCTCTTCCTCTGTCGGGTAACGGAATTTGGCATAATGCTCACTGGTTTTATGCGCGCCCCAGTTAAACGCCTGAGGCACATACATCACAGGAAGTCCCACAGCATTGGCGGAGATCAGAAAATCACGGACTGTGAGAATACTTGCAACCCCTTTTCCCATAATGGGATAAGGATCAATTCCAATGACATCCGCCGCCTGTCCATAATACAGGCAGTTATGCGGCTTGTCAGTTAATGCAATGACCGGATGATGCTGATCATTTGTGGCTATTGTCTCCCGTGATCGGTGCACCAGCGGCATGGAGGCAGCGGAAATTTCATCGGCAAGATAATATGCCAGCAGAGCAGGATGCAGAAATACGGGATTGAATTTTTTGACCGCAGTATCTTTTTCCCCGTAAATCCGCATATGGCACGCCACATATTTCAATCCATATTTATGAATCAGATCAAGTGAACGACGCGTCTCCGCATTCCAGCGGGGAGACCCGTAATCCGGGGAAGTCCAGATATCCTCGGATTTCGCATTCTCACCCGGCGGCAGGATATGGAATGAGCCTCGAGAAGTATAATGCAGAACAAAATTGAATCCCCCGTCGGCAATGCGTTTCAAGTCATCCTCGTTACGCAGCCAGGTGGCATAAATGCCGACAGGCAGGAAGGGTTTCCCGTCAATCGCAACCCGTCCTGCGGAATCAATCCGAACAGCTCCTTCAGGCGCTGTTTTATGCTTGAAATTAAAGAAATTAAAGTGCTTATGAACAAGAATTGTCTTCTGGGCTGTATCAACCAGAAACGCATCAATGTCGACTTTCCCTTCCGGTAATGCCCCAAGTTTAATTTCCACACGCGAATCGGTTACCGGAGCCCATGCGGATTTATCTGCTGTTTTCAATACAACCGCGCCGGCATTCAACGGTTCCGGAGAGACCACTCGAAAAAGAAAACGGCCGTTGGCATCCGAGGCAAGCATCAAGGGTTCAATTGGATAAAGCAGCCCGTTAGTGCTGATTTCAATGATTTCAAGATTGTCCCAGTAAACCCGTCCGGTCGTTTCATAAAACAGCCGCAGAATCAGTTCCGTTTCATACACACTGCCAACAAATGTCATTGTGACTTTTTTCCAGTCGGAAGCCGCAGACATCCGCTTGGGATTGTCGATATGCATCTCCTGCCCGTTTCTGCAATGGATAATGCTTGCGGAAAGTTCCATGTGAAGACGCGGCTTCAGGTTTTCTGTTCGATACCATATCGTCATTCTGTAGGTATTTCCGACTTTCAGTTTCAGCGGCAGACGTGCGATAGACCCCCAATAGTTTTTATAATCTTTTTCAGTGCCGTCCCATAATTCTTTGAAATAGCCATTTTTAGCACCCTATTTGAGGTTGTGTCGGTTGTTTTCTAAAATTACCCATTTCCGGTTTTTCCTTTCCGTTAAGTTGGATTATAGTTGTGCGAATCCTGGTAAATATG
>CASEFP010000205.1 GCA_949287225.1 uncultured Lentisphaeria bacterium | reverse complement strand
GAATTCACGGCGGGATTCCTCTTCAACTCAATGGGGCTGCTCGCGGATGCGGGACACAATCTCGGAGATGTGAGTGGGCTGTTGATTTCGCTGGTCGCATTTCTGCTGGCGAAAAAACGTTATCTTCCGAACTACACCTACGGGCTTCGGAAAGGGACGATCTGGGCGTCGCTGCTGAATGCGGCGATCCTTCTGGTCGCCGTGGGCGCGATTGTGACGGAGTGCATCCGGAAGTTCCTCTCTCCGGAGGAGGTCGGCGGCTGGCCGATCATCATCACGGCCGGGCTCGGGGTGGTCATCAACGGGCTGACCGTGTTCTTCTTCCAGCGGGAAAAGGAACATGATCTGAATGTGAAAGGCGCGTATCTGCACATGCTGGCCGATACGCTGGTTTCGGTGGGGGTGGTTCTCTCCGGGATTGTGATTCTCTGGACCGGCTGGAACATCGTTGACCCGCTGATCGGGCTGGTGATCGCCGTGGTGATTCTGTTCTCCACCTGGGGACTCCTGAAAGAGAGCGTGCGTCTGGCGATGGACGGAGTTCCGTCCGGAATTCACGTAGAGACCATCCGGGAGCATCTGCTGGAGGATCCGAATGTGGAAGCAATTCACCATCTCCACATCTGGCCGATCAGCACGACGGAAAACGCTCTGACCGCACATGTCGTTCTCTGCGACGTGGAAAAATGGGAGGAGACTCGGAAGCGTCTGCACGAGGAGCTTGCCGAACACGGAATCAGCCACGCCACGCTGGAGACGGAATCCCCGACCACGCAATGTCCCGATAAGCAGAAGGAATAAATCCCTAAAATACAATCACTCCGGAGATATGACAGCTCTTCATCTCCGGAGGATCGGACAACAACCCCTCAACCTTTATAAATCAGGAAAGGAAAAAATCATGAGCGAGCAGAGAAAGCAATCCAATGCCGCAATGAACAGGGAAACTGCCAGAATGTTTTATGAACGGATTGCCAACAAACAATATGACAGGCTTTTCGAGCTCTGCGATGAGAATTTTGTTTATTATCCGCAGATCCACACCAAACTGGAAGGTCTGCAGGCATTCATTGATTACGAGCGGGCAAATATGGATCCCGCCGGCGATTTCAAAATGAAAGTCGAAAGAATCGCGGCAGATGGCGATTTCGTGGCGGTCTATCTCACATTTGAGGGTACACTTCTCGGGGATTCCTGGCATGGAGTGCCTGCTCCGAAAAAACATATCATGATGGACTTCATGACCTGGCTCACTTTCAACGACGCGGGAAAAATCATTGAAAAACGAGCCAAATACGACCGTTACGATATCTTTAAGCAGCTTGGAGTTACAAATTTGCCACTGAAGTGATTGCAGAAGTAAAGGTACAGCGTATACGGAATTTTGAACTGACCTTTCGGTCCCGTCAAAATTCCGTTTTTTTATTTTCCGCTGAAACTAGCTAAGAACTCCATCGCAGGACAGAATGGTCAGAGTATTTTTCAAAACAGGCAGAAAATCAGTTTTTCTGCTCACGTCCGATGGTTACTGGATTATTAAACACTTGTACCTGGCTTTTGTATCCCATTAAGCCCCAAACGGTGTTCAAAATCATCTGGGGACAGATTGTGCAGTTTGCGATGAGGACGCAGGGAGTTGTCGAAGGACGAGGTACCACTCTTCATTTTAAGGTTGTGCAATTTTTTATGAATCTCCCGGAGAATTTTTCGAGAAGTGAAAATGCTCCTCCTTTT
>CASEFP010000204.1 GCA_949287225.1 uncultured Lentisphaeria bacterium | reverse complement strand
TGACGCTGCCCGCCGGGTGCTACCTGTTAGAATCATGGCTGCCTCAGGAAAAGAATAATGCAATCCTTCTCTTACAGATGCTTATTCTGCTCCTGCCGCTTGCTGCAGCAGGGGGTGCATGTGGAATTGCATTCATTACTGCCGCTCAACAGAATGACTTCCTTGCGCAGGCGGCCAGGGAACGAAATCGGCCTCTCCCAGAATGGGATGATGTCTGGTTGTACCTGCCGGGAATCCGTTACTGGTTTCTCTACCGCCATCTTGCCGGAGAGCTTCCCGGGACCTCGTGCTGGCGGCTGCGGGTAATGCTGATAAGCGCGGCATTTTTCTGGATCAGCTTGGTTTTTATCGGGCCGTTGAGCCCGATCCCGTTTTGTGCGCTTGCTGTAAGCATTGGTTTCTGGCTCGGAATTGCCCGGCGCATCGCGGGAGTGCCGATGCAGAAAAAAGAGCGGCTCGGCTGGATGCTGCTTCTCGGTTGTTTTCTCGTCTCCATGCTGGCCGGATATATTCTGTTCTACCGGGGGCGCGAGGTGTTGAAGGCAGAAATCCGACTGCTTCAGAACGCTGGCATCCCCGGCAGCCGTGAGGAGCTGAAAACTCATCTTTATCAAGGTGTGACACCGAATGTAAAATTCGCAGAGCTGGTGGATCAATATCGTGATTCCGACAAGTTGACTTCGGCCAGCGGATATTACGCTTCAACGGAAGCGGAACGCCGGGAGATCAAGGCGTATTTGTCAGGTGAGCGCTGCCGCACAGAATTCCTTCCGCTGGAATCGCTGGTCGCGGCAGGAGGAAAACTGAAATATCCGCTCCCGCTTTCTGAAAAGTTCTTGATGGTAATCAAGCTGCCGCATCGGAACTATCATCGTGCCGCCATGCGCTATTTCAGTTCCCGGATCATTGTTGCGCTGGAGGAGAAGAACGCGCAGGAAGCCCTGCGCCTTTTTCGCCTGATGACTGATTTTCAGGAATCGGTTCTGCAAAGCGATTTTCTCATCGGGTCGCTGACGGCGTTCTCATGTGAGAGTATTCGACTTGACGTAATCGGCGCGCTGCTGGGGAGCGGCCTGCTGAGCGATGCGCAGCTGCAGGAGGTGGCGAGGCGGAATCAGGGTAGAAACGAAAAACTTTATCGTTCCCTGGGTCGCGGCCTGCAACAGGAGGCGTTTGCATTTCTGGATGCCATTCGGACGCTGATGGTTCCCTATCCGGAAATTCTGCGGACCATTCGCCGGGGGGATGAGCAGGAATTCGATGATGCGGTGTTGAATTTTCTGTTTCGCGGCAATACGACCAGCTTTCCGACGTTTCCCTGTCTGTGGCTGGAGGTGGTTCTGCAATGGAGAATGCAGCACTGCATGCGGTATCAATCTGCCGTGATGCGCTATTTCTCGGATCGTAATTTCTGGAACGACGAGGGCGACAGTGCGTTGAAGCGACAGCTGGTTACGGAGGAATGGCCGGTGAGCCTCTCTTTTTCCCCCGACTATTTTTCAGAGCGGCGCCGCTTCCTGCGCATGGAAACCTTCTGCCGCATGGCGGACCTCGCCCTGCAGATTGAAATGTTCCGCCGGAAACACGGACGCCTGCCGGAAACGCTGGACGAGCTTGGCATTCCGTTGCCGGTAGATGCTTTGAGCGGCGAACCGATCCACTTCACCCATTTTGCCCGCCTGTTTGGAGAGAACGGCAATGGCGGTACAATCTCGCGTGATCTCCCCGGCTGGCAGCTTTCCGCAGCGGGCGGGAATCACGAAAAAGCACCGGAAGAACAAAAGGAGTATCGGCGAGATTTCTTCACGGTCATTACCCAGTGGCCAGTCCCCGCACCGCCGGAACCACCGAAAAATAATGAAGGATCATTCGATTTCATGGGAAGTGCTGGTGCAAATGAGGAGGCTGCACCATGAATATTGCTTTTGATCTGGACAATACATTGATCTCTTCAAATTTTCCGCCGGAGGAGTGCAGATGGTTACGCAGAATGTTCCTCAAGGAAAGACTTCGCCGGGGAACAAAATGGCTCTTCCGGCATTTGAGGTCTCGAGGTCACCGGATTTGGATCTATACGACCTCCTGCCGTTCCGAGAAATA
>CASEFP010000203.1 GCA_949287225.1 uncultured Lentisphaeria bacterium | reverse complement strand
CAAGATTCTGGCGCTCTACCAGCCGGTCGCGGGCGATCTGCGTTATATCGTCACGGTTCTGAAAGTCAATTCCGAACTGGAACGGATCGGCGACCTCTCCGTGGACATCGCCAGATTCACGACGGAAGCGAAACCGGCGGAGCTCGTGCCGCCGCTTCCGGTCGATTTTGCGTCGATGACCGCCTCAGTCCGAAGGATGCTCGACAACGCGATCAAGGCGCTCTCCTCGCACAATGTACAACTGGCGGCGGAAATCATCCGAAGCGACGCGGAGATCGACGAACTGCACGGCCGTTATTGCGCCCATGTCCCGGAACGCGTTCAGAAGGAACCGGAAAACATTGCACTCTGCCTTGCGCTTCTCGGCGTCTCCCGGAGTCTGGAGCGGATCGCGGACTGCGCCACGAACATCGCCGAGGACGTGATCTATCTGGAGAGCGGTCAGATCGTCCGCCATGGCCATTGCACAATTTCCGGCGGAAAGACAAAACTGCCGGAACTGTAGAAACGCCCGGGAAACAGTCAAAACAACTGCTTCCATTCATAAGTATCCGGACACAACTGTTAAAATAACTCAATCCCCCGCAATCTTCCAATCAGATGCGGGGGACAATTTTTGCCGGCTGTTCCACGACAAGACACAAAGTTGTAAACCCGAAAACACCATCAGCAGCAGCGTTTCACGAGCACAGCAAAAAAAAATAGAAAATTTTTCCTTTCTGCACTTGCACCGGCATATCATCATATTATATTAATGTTAATATGAATTTTAATAATACAGGATTCTCCGGATGAATACTCCGAAATATTCTCAGGTGCAGTATGGCGTTCTGAATCTGATTGCCGAACGCGGCCTCAAGCCGGGCGATCGGATTCCTGTAGAAAAAGAGCTTGCTGCTCTTTTCGGTGTCAGCGTTGTGACGGTCCGCGCAGCCATGGCCAATCTGGAAAATCAGGGAATTGTTCACCGTCAGCAGGGACGCGGCACAATCCTTCAGCAATGCATGCGTCATCAGGATGAACTTGGGACCATCGCCTGGCTTGACATCCGGGATACCTTGATAGATGGTCCCATCCTGCGGGACAGCAAGATTGATCTCACACAGCTGGATCATACTGCATCCCGAAGCGGTTACACGATGCGTTACCTTCAGGCGGAAAAAACGCCGACGCATTCAGTTGTGAAGTTGCTTCAGAATGTTTCCGGTCTTCTGGTTTCCGGCTTCATTACCGGCGACTGGATGAAAATCATAAAGGGATTGGATCTGCCTCTGGTGCTGGTCGGCTCACTGTATTCGGACGCGGACTATGATCTGCCGCATGTGGATGTCGCATGGGAAGAGATGTCCCGCATGTCCGTGGAATTCTTCGCCTCGCGTGGCTTGAGAAAAATCATTCTGGTTGCAAGCGCGGGATTTTTTGAACCGACGGCACGCATTGTCGAGGGATACCGCCGGGGTATGCGTGAACAGGGACTTCCCGTAACGACGGAAATGATCTGCATTACGGAGGACCGCCAGGAACGGCATCTGATCCATGATCTTCTGGTCAAATGTCCTGATGCGGAAGCCATTGTCGTGGAATATGGAAAATATGTTTATCTTCTGGAGGAACTGCTTCTCATGCGTCGTGAAATGCCGTTTCTTTCAGTCGTGGGGCTGTTCCCGCAGCTTTCTGAACTGCCGCCGAGAATCATCAACATCATCCCCGACGGGGATCTCTGGAAAGAGGCCGCAAAAGTTCTGATTGCGGAAATGACACGTCCCGGAACGGAAAAACGCACTTTTGTCCTTCCCTGTCACTGTATCCGGAATGCCGCGATGGAAGACGAAATACAGAAATTCAACTCAATGAGGAAAATATAAAAAAAAGAGGTGCCGTCATGTTCTTCGGAAGAGAAAGGAAAAACCGTAAATCAGGGAAAAGTTTCACATTGATAGAGCTTCTCGTTGTTATTGCGATCATCGCGATTCTGGCGGCCCTGCTGCTGCCGGCGCTGAACGCGGCAAAAAAGAAGGCGCTGGCCATCGAATGCCTTGGAAATATGCGCCAGCTTGGAGTAGGATTGCAACTCTATGCCGGAGATTACGACGATTACCTCCTGAGTCCGGATCCCGGCAATCACCTCTGGGGCATGATTCGCGGCTGGATGATCCTGCTGAATCCTTATGTCGGAGGGGTCTCCAGGGAAGCATTCATCGAAACCAGGCATGAGCTGGCACCGGTTTTCCGCTGCAAGGCCAATGAGGAAGAAGATCTGCTTATCGTGGAAAGCGGGGGAGAAAAATATATTCTGACCACATACGCCTACAACACCCGTTTCGGAATCAGCAGCACATATACAGATCAGAAAGCAGTGAAGCTTTCACGCTGTCCGAAGCCCACGGAAATTGTTCTGCTGACAGACGGAAAAAAAAGATGGTATGGCATTTTCGACATGAGCATGAGCAATTATCACAACTACATGCCGTTCCGCCACAATCTGGGAAACAACTTCCTGCACGTCGACGGACATGCGGAATGGCGGAGACATTTCGCCATAACCAACGCAGAACACTACATGCGCCACTATTCCATTGATCTCAATACATGGAAAACCCTCTGGCAGTAAAGAATAAGGAGAAAGGCAAAATGATAAAAATCTTCCTGTTTGTCCTGCTCGGTCTGACAGCCTCTTTGAAGGGAGACGATCTGAAATGGAAGTGGACCCGGACAAACACCCACCTCCAGAACGGTGCGGCATGGCGCGAAACTCCCGGATTCGGCGCAGGAATCACATTTGATGGAAAGGGAGCCTCGGCAGTGGCTGAAATACCCTGGGAACAGTTCAAAAGTGATTTCAGCGTCACATTCTTTTTTCTTGCGGAAAGTTTTCCCCGCCCGCGACCGGACAATTCCGAGTGGGAGGGAGCGCTTTTTTCCGCCGGATACGATATTCTCGGACGAGTCTATTCCGACCGGACCTTCCGCGGCGCGGTCGTTGATGACACAGGAAAACGGCATATTGTCCAGTCCGATGGTCCGATCCGGCGCGGGAAATGGCATCATGCAGCACTTGTTTATTCCGCCCGGCAGGGAATCATGCTGATCTATCTGGACGGCTGGATCGCCGGATCGCTTGCGAAAAATATCCGCAAGGTGAAAGCGGCAAAGGAAAAAACGATGTTCGGCGGCGATCCGGACCGGGGCTGGTTTCATGGAACTCTGGCCGGATTTCAAATCGCGTCCGTGGCGTTTTCTCCCGATGAAATCCGTCACATGGCTGTAAAACCGGAAATTCCTCTTCCGGAAGCGGAAAACAGCAGCCCGCTGCGGATTTTCGTTACCGACCCGTTCAGCACGACTCCGATTCTGCCGGACACGTTTCTGCCGGCGGAACAGCTCGGGAAAACGATTATCTTCCGGGGTACGCCCGGCGAGTTTGAATCAGCCTCGTTCGTATTGAGAAGCAGGACAGAACAAAAAAAAGTCTCTCTGCAGATTTCCGATCTGAAAAGCAGCGCAAATGTGATTCCTCCTTCACAACTGGATCCCAGACTGGTCCGCTGCTGGTATCAGTCCGTCGGAGCATGGCGCAGCGACGCAACCGCGAAGGAACCCTCCGTACTGGTGCCGGAACTCCTGCTGAACGATCCAGACCTGGTTCGCGTCGACGAGTGGAAGAAAATCAACTATCTGCGTTATGGCCGGGAAGGCAGCAGCACCTATGTCAATGTCAGCGACCGGACCACCAACAACAATACATGGCAGAAGGCGATGCGGATCGCTGACCATCCGATTTACGACGCTCCTTCGCTCCGCCCTGTCACTCTGCGCCCCGGACGCAATCAGCAGTTCTTCCTGACACTGCATATCCCGGAAGGTGCCGCGCCGGGAACCTATACGGGAAAAATCACCCTGAATAGCGCCGCGGGAGAGCTGGATGTTCTGCGTATTGAAGCCGAGGTGCTCCCATTCACACTCCCGGAACCGCGCACCTATTACAATCTAGACAAGCCTTTCATCACGGGCCTTTACTACAACTCCATCCTCTGGGATGACGATGCGGTGGGGTTGACAAGCTTTTTCCGGAATGAAAAACAGATCAAGGCCGAACTCCGGAATCTTGCCGAACACGGCGTGATGCATCCGACCAATTTCCAGCTGAACGCCGGCGGGAACAAAGGAATCACAGAGGAACGTTTCCGGAAACTTTTCCGCAGGATGCTGCGCCTGCGCCGCGAAGCGGGGCTTGCCTCCGACGTCGCCTATCTGATCTCAAATCCGAACATCAATCTCTCTGCGAATATGAAACCGACACCGGAAAATCTGGCGAAACTGACGGAACGGGCAAAGGACGTTATGGATCTGGTCGAAGCCGAACTCGGTCACCGGAACGTCTACTTCTACGGGGTTGACGAAGCACGCGGCGAAAAACTCAAGGCGCAGATTCCATTTTTCGAGGCAATCCGGAAAGCCGGGGCGAAAACATTCTGCGCCGGATACCGCGACTATCCCGGAATTCCGGGAAATTTCAGCGTCATCGGCCCTGTGCAGGATCTTCTGGTCTGCGCATTGCAGCCGGAACGGGAGGAAAGTGCAAAATGGCATTCAATCACTCATGATGTCTGGTGCTATTATTATCCGCAGTCCGGCTGTGAGAATCCCGGTGCATTCCGAAGGAATTTCGGGCTCGATCTCTGGAAATGCAATTACGACGGAGCGGCAACCTTCTGCTACTGGCTGGCGCTGGGACATCCGTGGAACGATTTTGACAGCACGATCCATCGCGATCTGAACTTCGTCTATCCCACCGCGGACGGCGTTGTGAACACCCTCGCCTTTGAAGGATACCGCGAGGCTTTCGATGATATCCGTTATGCGACAAAACTTCTGCTGGAATGCCGCGCAGCACGCAGCTCCGGCAATGCAGGACGCATTGCCGCGGCAAATGAGGCGGAGCGTTTTCTGGAAGAACGCGATGTCCGCGAAGCTCCCCCGGAAGAAACCAGACACGAAATCATCAAAAGGATCCTGAATCTTCTGCATCTGGCTGAACCGTGAAAAAACCGATTCTGCCCTCCGCCGGTATCTGAGTCAGTCGCGGATGATTTCGCTCAGATCCATGACATACACCCTGCGGCGGTGCTCGTGGATGGAGTCGAACGAGATCATGCGCCCGTTGCGGAACCAGCGGGGATGCAGGTCGCACCGGGTCGGTGCCGGATACTGCAGATCGGAATAAAAACACCCGATTTCGTAGGCCTGAGCGTTCTTCAGATCGTAAAGGTAGAGGTGCCGGCAGGAATCCTTCTGCGGATAAGAGTCCGTCAGCATCCATTTCCCGTCCGGGGAGAAGGAGCAGTGCCCGTCACCGGGGAAGACGTTTTCCGCGATGACCTCCACCTGATCCGTACGGTCGGTAAAGAGGTGATACTGATTCCCCGTGGCTTTCCGGTTCGAGTAGTTGATGATCTGCGTCGGCGAGATCCAGACATAGTGGGAGCTGAATTCATCCAGATTCAGCGGATAGATGTTTCCGCCGTCGAGATCGGCGGTGAACATATGGGTCAGGTGCGAACAGATTCCCGCTCCCCAGGGGCCGAAAACGCGCCAGCGGTGGAAGAAGGCGAAGCGCCTGCTGTCCGGACTGATCAGCAGATGATTGAACCAGTTCACCGCGTGATCCATGCCCGGATGGGGAAAACTTTTCACCATCTGCGCGAGGGAGACGATCAGTTTCGAGCGGTTGTTTTCGATGTCGACAAGCCAGATGCCGTCGAAATCGGGATAGCCGTAATTCATTCCTGCCTCATAGAGTCCGGAGTAGCCGTATCCGGGGCGTTCCCGGTCGAGGCGGATGAAGTTCAGACTGAGTCCCCATTTGCGGTCGGGGCTCAGGCAGTAAACGGGACGACAGAGGGTGCGGCGCGCGCCGGTTGCGAGATTGTGAATGCGTGCGACATAGGTATCGCCCTCGAGATCGTTGTAGAGAATGGTGTCGCGCGAGAACCACTGGAGCATGGCTCCCTGCTGCCAGTTCCACGCGAGCGTTTCGGCGACGGGGGTGAAATCGTTTCCTTCGACGACGCCGATCAGGGCTTTGTCGCCCAGACGCGGCTGACGGGCGGTGAATCCGACTTTGTGGATGAGGATTCTTTCATCCTTTTCATCGGTTGCGAATTTGTCGAAATAGCCGAAAAAGCAGTGTCCGTCCGCGGGCGACACCGCTTTGGCGGGCAGATGTTTCCGAATGATTGTCTGCGGCATTTTTACCTCTGAATTTCTGCGTGTTTCTTTCATTCCGGGCGGCGCTGTGCCGTATGCCGGACTTCATTTTGCGTTCTTTTGAAATCTGTTTATCAGATCAATGCACCGGCTTCTCTGCTGTTCGGGCCTCTCTTTGTCATAGGGATGGCGGCAGACGGTATCCCTGAGTTCATCGCGGAGAAATTTCTCCGCTTCGGCGGCTGCCGGATGCGCGGGATTTTTTTTCAGCAGGGATTCCAGAAGCTGAAAATATTTGATATCGGTATGTCCCAGACGGAAACACTCCATCCGGACGGAAGTGACGGGGGTATCTCCCGCCATATACATGATCCCTCCCCGGCAAGCCTGCCTCCAGTTGGATATGCCGTTGAAATTATGCGGCTGGTCGATCAGCTGATAGAATGCGGCGATCTGGAGTTTGTGAACCCATGTCCAGAGTCCGTGCATCCGGTAATACTCATTCAGATTCTGGCGCATGCTGGTGTAACAGGTATAATATCCGACTTCTTTTCCTTTTTTTTGGAGTTCCTTGATGAAAGCGGCATATGCCGGAGTCGTAAAATATCCCTTCCCCCAGAAGATCCAGACATCAAGAAGGTTCTGGAGTTTCCGGAGCTTGTCAAGAGGCAGCCTGCGGGAATCGAACGTCACCATCCAGCGCAGTTCCGGTGCACTTTCGCGGGCAATGCGCAAGGCCTTGTACAGCTCGTCAAAATCCTTCGGCGGCGGCTCATCCCAGAGTTCCAGCATACACTCTTCCGGCTTGACATTCAGCTTGCGGAAGGATTTCGCAAGACTCCGGACACATTCCGCCCAGCCGCGTTCCCACTCCGGGGTATTCACTTTGAATTTGTTCATCCCCCAGAGATTCTTGAAGCGCGGATAAAGACTGTAAGCGACAGACAAGCGTATTTTCCCGGCAATCCCGCACTCTTCCGCCCAGCGCCGCAGATTCTCAATGCTTTTCACCGCACGCGAATCATCAGAACTGCGGAGCGAACCATCGCTGTTGAAAGTCATCTGGAAATTCCATGGATGAAAATGAAAATCGCGGATTCCGAGTTCCGCCATTGTCCGGAACATCTCGCCGCTGCGCGCGTCGTTGAACATGTTGATCGGGATTACAGGCTCTGATGAAAGTCTGAAGTCCAGCACATTCACCGTCAGCGGGAATTCCCGCCATTTCCCGATATAGGAAAGACGCTCGGCATTCACCTGCGTCAGTTCCTCTCCGAGCGGCACAATCCGGATCATTCCGGAATAACGTCCCGGAGGGACCTTGTTTGTATTGAAATTGATCCAGATCAGTCCCGTGTCGTTCGCCGGGACACTGAAAATT
This sequence comes from uncultured Lentisphaeria bacterium, assembly GCA_949287225.1. Lineage (GTDB taxonomy): Bacteria > Verrucomicrobiota > Lentisphaeria > Victivallales > UBA1829 > UBA11452. The sequence goes on along the minus strand of CASEFP010000203.1, from coordinate 21,881 downwards.
CCGGCGGACGCCGGGACAAGCGGATCAAACCGAAGTCCATGCTGTTTTCCTTCTCCGTCCTTCACCTGCACGCCGCGCAGGACATGAATCTGCTCAGCAGGAAAAAATTTTCCGTTCTCCCCCTTAAGTCCGGGACATTCGCTTCCGGCGGCTCCGGGATGGAACACGGAAACCCGGTATTCCTCAAAACGCGGAGTGTGATTGGACAGCAGCAGAGTAAAAGGACGGATTTCATTACCCGCGGCTGTGACGGAGTATCTTTCCTTCAGCGCCTGGAAATCCGGCCGTACTGGAATTTCCGGGGAATGGGTCGGAAGGCATTCCGCCAGCGTAAAAACCTGATTTCCCGAAAGCAGGCGATGCAGTTCCAGCTCCAGACGGCGCAGTTCGTCAAATTTCTTCTGATTTCCTGCAAGGCGCAGAACGTTCTCCACCTGTTTCCGGAATTGTGCGGCATCGGGATCCGCCCCGGTCATTTTCGCCAGACGCGAAAATTCCTTTTCAAAATAAGCGTCCCCGGTCAGAAGCCGTCCGAACATCGCCGGATTGTGGAAATTGCTGTCGATCGGATTCCAGGCAAAAAACTTTCCTCCCTCCCTTTTGTAACTTGCGACATTGAATCCCAGCAGGATTCCCGATTGAACGGATGATTTTGTCAAGCCGAGCAAGGCAAAGGGAATCGTGAAACGCGCCTGCCAGACGTCGGCGCTGTTCCCCGGAAGCACTTCGGCATTCCAGCGCCTGTCCGTGGAGGCTACCGGCGTGCCTGCCTGGCTTCGCCTTCCGTCGGATGAAATGGAAAAATGGTGTATTTCCCCCTGTCGCAGAGTCGGATCGAAAATGATTTCCATCTGATCGCCGGAAATCAGCTCTTTTTGGGAAGAATGCTCCCCGGAAACCGTAATTTGAAATGCTTCTCCAACAATCGCCACGGCGACGGATGTTGAATCTCCGGCATTCTGCCGGGAACGGATCTCGGTAAACGATTTCTGCGGAGCTTCTCCGCAGCTCAACAGGCGGATCGGTTGAACTTGAACACTTTTTCCGTGCTGAACGTTTTTGGGAACTGCCGGGGGAAGTTCCTCAAGCAGTATTTTATCGACCAGCAGATAGTTTCCGGGAGAAGGCAGATTCCCGTCTCCGGCATTGCCGCGGACATTGACAGCCAGCGCGGCGCGTTTCGCAGTCGGTCCGGTTCGGAATTTACCTTTTTTGACGATGAACTCCTCCTCTGTCACATCGAATTTATCAATTATCATTCCGTCATTGACGGGAACACGGCGGCGGCCTTTCCATTTTTCATCGCCCGACCACTCGATAATGTGCACAAAGGAGCTCCCGGGCGGCAGTTTTCCTTTGCATTCCAGTGAATAACGGTAATCGGTATTGGGTTTAACCGGCACGCCGCCGTTTTTATCCGTGCCCCATAAAACACAGACGGAACAGGAATCCGGCTGACCCTCTTTTTTTACCGGTTTGAGGAAATCCAGGCGCATGGTCTTGTTCCACGTCCGAGGCTCGGTAAAATGCGTCAGGCGGAACGTATTCGGGGCACAGTCAATCATGCTGCTGCGGATTGACTTGTCAAATTCCGGATCCGGCAGGAGATTTGCCGCATGAACCTGCAGCACGGACAAACCAAGAAGAAGCAGATAAGATTTCATTCATACACCCATGTTGGAGTTGAAGCTGTTGCACTGTGGACAGGACGGAAATAATAAGTGTTGATTGATGTGATGTCTCTTATTTTCAGATGATGCACCGAACCGTCGAACACAAGCGCGTTGGCACCGTTTGCATGGCGGGCATCAATCGAACGGGCATTGGCAGCAACACTCGCGGGTTTCTGGTAAACCCGGTTTTGTGGCCATTCCGCTGCGAAACCGACATAATAGTCATAACTCGCCGCTTTTGTCCTGTTCAGCCCGTCTATGATAAGAACGGGATTCCGGGATTTCCCCTTGAACGCCCTGTGGATTTCTCCCTGGGTGATAAGCGGCGCACAAGTATGTTCATGGCTGAAACCGTATGTCAGATAATTCATCACATAGTTGGTATCATTATTCACCTGGCCGATTGTATCGTCCGAACGGCACTGGTAGATCTTGTAGCTTTTGAGATATTTCAGCGAGATGTAATTGGAGTGCCATGAACCGTTGCAGTTGGCACCCAGAACATAATCTGCGTAATCCATGACATAGGACTGGTAGGCCAGTCCCATTTGTTTCAGATTGGAACGGCAGGAAACATCCTGTGCTTTCCCTTTCGCCGCCGACAACGCGGGAAGAAGCAATGCCGCCAGAATCGCAATGATCGCAATCACGACCAGCAATTCTATCAATGTAAATAAATTCTCTCCCCCAAAACTCTTTTCGGGCCCCATTCTCTTTTTCATCTTTTGTCTCCCTGTTGCATTGTTTGAAAGAAAAACATCCTTTATACCGATTCCCTGAAAACCAGACGGCAGGGAATTGTGATCAGACGATGATGCGACGCTTCACACATTGAAAGAAGCAGCTCCTCCGCCAGATGCGCGGCAATGAGCGCACGCGGCTGATCGACAGTCGTCAGCGCCGGATGAAGGTAACGCCCCGTTTCAATATTGTCGAATCCCGCAATGGACAGACGTTCCGGAATGGCATATCCCGCCTCCTCCGCGGCACGCATCGCCCCGATCGCCGTGACGTCGTTATGGGCAAAGACTCCGTCCACATCCGGATCATCCGCAAGAAGCGCCCGCATCATTTCATATCCGCTCTCAAGCGAGGTATTTCCCGGAGCGGTCAGCTCTTTGCGGAATGGAATCCCGGCCTCATCCAATGCCTGACGATATCCCCGGAAACGCTGCTCCTCATGCGTGGAAACTCCCAGAAAGGCAATCCGTTTCCTCCCGCGCGCAATCAGATGACGCGTGATTTCCAGCGCCGCCTGACAGCGGTCCGGCAGCACCTGACTTGCCTTCAGATCCAGAATCCGGTCGCCGCCGTAAAACACCACCGGAATCTTCCGGCACAGCGGAGCCAGATAATCCGCAAGCGTACCAATGGCAATGATCCCCGCCGCGCACAGTTCCTTCAGATGATCCGTTACCGCCTTCAGTTCCGCCAGGTCACTGACCTGAATGAAGTGCAGAAGATAACCATGCGGAAGAAGCTGTTTCTGAAGCTCATGGAAAAGCTCCGCGTAAAAGTTGTTCACCAGCGACGGCAGGATCACGCCGATGACATTGCTCTTCCCCCGGCGCAGAAGCTGGCCCGCCAGATTCGGATGATAACCGGAATCCTCCGCCAGTTTGCGGATCGTTTCCCGAAGCGCGCAGGATATCCGCGGCGAACCTTTCAGCGCCATCGACACTGTCGCCTGCGAGATATTCAGCTTTTCCGCTATCAGTTTCTGGTTCATCGGAGATTTTCCTGCTCTTTGCTTATACGTATAAATTATAAATTAAAAATCCTTTTTTGTCAAGAGGCCGGAGAAAAAAAAGAGCTTTTTTCTTTCGGAAAATTTATGTTATCAATCCGGCTTTTTTGAAATATTCAAATGCCGGATCTATACCTGTGACGGAAGGGTAAGACCGGGTAAGATCCGAATCACACCGCAGGGGAAACGTCTGGCAGGAGAATATCTGCGGGAACGGAATCTCTCCCTTTTTCCGACATTCGACTATCCCTTCATCCCTGTGTCCGGTACAAATCTTTTCTTCCGATTCTGCGCGCATCCGGACATGATGCAAAATGCCTCCCTGCGGAAAACATTGGACAACGGGCCGAGGCTGGTGCGGGAATCCGGTTCCCGGACTGCAAAGCGGGAACTTCTGCAACTACGGATAAACAGGCACTTTTCCTGCTCTGTCAGCTGCCCGCATGGAATTTTCACCCGGTAAAAGAGTTCCTTCCGGTCGCTTATGACAACCAGTATGCCACGGCTTTGACCGATCCGCCCATTACCGCAACTGCGCCGCCGATACAGGAGGCCGGGGCAGCCGCGGTGAAACTGCTGATCAATGCAATATACGGTCACCCCACCCACCAGCAAAGCTTCTCTCCGGATCTGATCCGGGGTTCGAAGGAGCCCCGTCCGTGGCTCCGCATTCATTCTGATCTCTTTTCCGGAAAACCGTTCCGGATGAGATACGCGGATGCAATGGATTATTTCCCGCCGTTCTTATGCGGGATGGATTCCGTCCCGGAAAGAGAGGAAGCCTTCTGAATAAAAATTTGCTTGTTCCGTTTGTAATTTTCACTTCGGCATGTAATTTTATGGGATACAATTCTGCAATGGAGGAATGACGCAAATGAAGTTTCTTATCACCGGCGGCGCGGGTTTCATCGGAAGCCACCTGACCGAAGCCCTGCTGGCAGATCGTCACAAGGTGGCCGTCATTGATGATTTTTCCACGGGATCAAGGGAAAATCTGGCCGCCGTTTCCGGAAATCCCGATCTGGAGATCTATGAGGAAGACATTACAAAAAGTGCTCACCTCGAACCGCTGATCCGGGAGTCCGACTGCGTCATTCATCTGGCGGCGGCGGTCGGGGTGGAACTTGTCGTGCATGATCCCGTCCGGACGATCCGCACCAATGTTGAAGGAACCGACAAGGTCCTGACCTGCGCGGCGGAGTGTTCAAAGCGCTGCATTGTGGCTTCCACAAGTGAAGTGTACGGCAAATCCGACAAGCCGTTCTTCCAGGAAACCGACGATCTGCGCATCGGGCCTTCGACCAACTCCCGCTGGTCCTACGCGTGCAGCAAACTGCTGGACGAGTTTCTCCTGATGGCCTTTCACCGGAACCGGGGGCTGCCCGGCACCGTGGTGCGTTTCTTCAACACCGTCGGGCCGCGCCAGACCGGACGTTACGGCATGGTGCTGCCGCGCTTTGTTTCCGCCGCGCTGAAAGGGGAATCCTTAAGCGTCTACGGAACCGGAGAACAGACACGCTGTTTCTGTCATGTCCGGGATGTAGTCCGCGCGCTGAAACTTTTGATCCCTGCGGATCGCTCTTACGGAAAGGTGTTCAACATCGGCACCTCGCGCAGAATCTCCATCCGCCAGCTTGCCGAACTGGTCATTGAGCGCGCCCATTCCGGTTCGCCGATCCGGACGGTCTCCTACGAGGACGCCTACGAACCGGGATTCGAGGATATGATGAACCGCGCACCGGACTGCGCGGCGATCCGCGAGCTCTGCGGATGGACGCCGCAAATTGAACTTGAACAGATCATCGATGATGTGATCGCCTATATGAAATCGAAATGAAGCCTCACGGAAAACAGGGAGGAAATCATGGACGGAAGTGAAATCAACCTGAAATATGAAGCCATGCTGGAGGCATATCCCGATACCGAAATCATTTTCGGCGCCGGCGCGGCCGAGCAGTTTGCCGGGCTGCTGAACGCGGAAAAAGCCTCCTCGGTTCTGGTGTTCACCGGCAGCACGCGCGGAGCGGCGGCAAAGGCGATGCCCGAACTGCAGGATGTCATGAGTTATATGAATCTGGATTTCCGCTTTTCCATGGACATTCCCGCAGAACCGGTGGTCGCGGATGTCCGCAATATGGTGAAGGTGCTGGAAGAAGAAAAACCCTGCTTTGTCGCGGCGCTCGGCGGCGGAAGCGTCATGGACGCGGCAAAGGCCGCATTTCTTTCCTGGCAGTCCGGACTGGATGTAACGGAGCTCTTCGGAGTCAATCAGGCAACCGTGAAATGTCCCGGAAAAACATTTCAGCGCGTGATCTGCCTCCCGACAACTGCCGGAACCGGCTCCGAGGCGACGCCGTATTCCAACATTGTCGATCCCGACTCGAACGTCAAGAAGCTCATCATGGAGGAGCAGATCATTCCTTCCTACGCGTTCGTCGATCCGGAATACACCGTCAGCATGCCGAAAAACCTGACGCTCGTGACCGCGCTTGACGCGATGGTGCACTCGATTGAAAGCATCCTGAACCGCAACGCACCCGCGGCGCATCCGGACAGCCTGGAATGGGGAAAGGAGTCGATCCGCCTGATCGTGCAGGCGCTTCCGGTCGCGCTGAAATCGCCGGGCAACATTATCGCCCGCGGACGGGTTTCCGCCGCGGCGACGCTCGGCGGCATGTGCATCCGGAACCGTCCGACCTCGCTGCCGCATCTGTGCAGTTTCTCGCTCTATGGAAAAATTCCGCACGGACTTGCCGTCGCCGCACTGCTGATTCCGTTCTGGCGCTACTATCTCGGGGACAAGGCTGTGCGGGAGTCCACGATGGAGATGGCGGGGCTCTTTTCGCGCACAATCGAAAAAACACCGGAGGAAGTGGTGGATTCCTGTGCAAAGTTCCTTGTTTCCTGCGGCGGACCGGGAAAACTCTCCGAAGTGGAGGGGCTCGACCGCTCCGTGATTGCCAAAATCGCCGCGGACGCCGTCCTGAATCCAATGAAACTGCAGAGCTGCCCGAGGCCGATGTCTCCGGACAACGCCGAAGCGCTCATTACCGAAATTCTTGAAAAGGCGTGGTGAATCCGTGAAGATCATTCTTGCGCCCGACAAATTCAAGGGAAACATGACGAGCCCGGAGGTGTGCGCCGTCATCAGGGGTGCTTTTCTTGCCGTGATGCCCGATGCGGAAATTGTTTCGCTCCCGATGGCGGACGGCGGAGAGGGTACCGTGGACGCCGTCGTCGCAGCAGCCGGCGGGGAGATCCGCACGGTGAAGGTGACGGGTCCGCTCGGTGAAGCTGTCACCGCGCGCTTCGGGCTTTACAACGGCGGGAGGAGCGGCGTGCTGGAAATGTCATCGGCAAGCGGTTTGGCTCTGATTCCGCCGGAAAAACGCAATCCCCTGCGCGCAACCACGCGCGGCACCGGTGAACTCCTTTCCGCCGTCCTGGACTGCGGCGTGACGGACCTGACAATCGGCATCGGAGGAAGCGCCACGGTTGACGGCGGCGCCGGCATGGCGCAGGCGCTCGGCTGCCACCTGCTGGATGCCGAAGGCGAGGAGCTGCCGCCCGGTGCGGAATATCTGACAAATCTGGCTTCGATCGACGCTTCGGATACCGACCCGCGCATCTTCCAGACAAAAATCCGGGTCGCCTGCGACGTCACGAACCCTCTGCTCGGTCCCGAGGGCGCGGCGGCGGTCTACGGCCCCCAGAAGGGCGCCACACCCGAAATGGTCGTCGCACTGGAACAGGGACTTGCCGTCCTGGCAAACCGCTGGAAGGAAAGCAGGATGCTTGACAGCGTCGAACAGCCCGGCGACGGAGCGGCCGGCGGACTCGGCGCGGGACTGCGCGCTTTCTGCCATGCTCAGCCTGTTTCGGGGGCGAAACTGATCATCGACATGCTCGGCCTGCGGAACCATCTTGCCGGCGCGGATCTCCTGATTACCGGAGAGGGCTGCACGGATTCCCAGACGGAATCCGGAAAACTCTGTTCCGAGGTCGCGGCGGCGGCCCATGCCTTTTCCGTTCCGGTTCTGCTTCTCTCCGGCGCACTGAAGGGCGATCCCGCCGGATTCGGGAAAACATTTGATTACGCCTTCAGCACCTCAAGTGGTGCGCACGCGTCGATTGACGAGGCGGTGCGCGCAGGGAAGGACGATCTTTATTTCACAGCCCTGAACCTGGCAAAACTGATTCACGCGGGAATCTGCGGAAAATGAAAACACCACTTCGATACGGGATGCTTCTGATTGTTTCCGGACCGAGCGGTTCCGGGAAATCCACGCTCGCGAAACGGATGTTTGAACGGTTTACGGGAATGGAATTTTCCGTATCGTGCACCACGCGGGCAATGCGTCCGGGGGAGGAAAACGGACGCGACTATCACTTCCTTTCGGAGGAAGAGTTCCAGCGCCATGTGCGCAGCGGCGACTTCATGGAATTCGCCACGGTGCACGGGAACCATTACGGAACACTGAAGTCCGAGGTTATCTCCCGGGTGGAGCACGGCATCGACGTGCTGCTGGACATCGACGTGCAGGGGGCGCTCCAGATCCGGAAACTCGCGGAGAAGGATCCCTTTTTCGCACGCAGTCTCGAGACTGTCTTCGTCACGCCGCCAGGTTATGCGGAACTGGAAAAGCGTCTGCGCGGACGGGGCACGGACACTCCCGAGGTCATCGCGCGCCGTCTCGCCAATTCCAAACGGGAACTGGAATTCTGGCGCGAATACAAGTATATTATCGTGAACGACGAGCTGTCCGCCGCGGAAGAGGCGCTGGCTGCTCTGATCCATTCGTTCCGCCTGTCGAGCGCCAGATTAAAGGAGCCGCCATTTGATGAATGCTGAAAAAAAGAAAAAAATCATTCTGGGAGTAACCGGAGGAATCGCCGCTTACAAGAGCGCGGAACTCTGCAGTCTGCTCTGCAAAGCCTCTTACGATGTCCACGTCATCATGACCGCGAATGCGCAGAAGCTGATGACGGAACGCTGTTTTCTGACGCTGTCGCGCAATCCGGTGATCTGCAATCTCTGGGACGTTCCAGAGTGGCGGCCCGAACACATCGAGCTCTCCGAATCCGCCGATCTTCTGGTGGTTGCGCCGTGCACGGCGAACTTCATCGGAAAATACACACACGGAATCGCCGACGACGCGCTGACGACAACCGCGATGGCGTTCCGGGGCAAAGTTCTGCTGGCTCCGGCTATGAACACCAGAATGTGGGAATCGCCCGCGCTTCAGGAGAACTGTGCCGTCCTCCGATCGCGCGGCGTATTCTTCATCGGCCCGGAAAGCGGACGTCTCGCCTGCGGCGACATCGGCCCTGGCAGAATGTCGGAAGCCGCCGAGATTGCCGAAGAGGTCAAACGCCTTCTGCGGGACGAATCGGCGCCCGTTGAATAACGATCCTTGCAAAAGCGCGGACCCGCTTGATCACAGCAGACCCGTGCCGATCCCGAGCAGACTGCCGACCTGATAAATCACGAGACAGAGGAGATAAGCGGTCAGCGTCAGTCCGGCGAGCTGGAGAAACGTCAACTTCCAGGAGTTCGTTTCGCGCCTCACCACCGCGACCGTGCCGATGCACGGCATCGAAACCAGGCAGTAAACCATCATGCAGAACGCCTGAAGCGGCGTATAATTTTCGCGCAGAACACTTTGAAGCGGCGTCGAATCGTCCTCCGCCCCGCTCATCGAAAAGAGAATGCTCAGCTGCGAAACGAACAGCTCTTTCGCGGCGAACGCGCCGATCAGCGCCGAGCAGATCCGCCAGTCAAACCCGATCGGCTTCATGATGACCTCCAGAGCGCGCCCAATATGACCGGCGACCGAATATTCCAGCGACTCCATTTTCTTTTCGCCTTCCAGGCGGAGAATCTGTTCCTTCTTCTCCGCTTCCGTAAGATTTGAAGCGGATTCAATGAGAGCGTTTTCCTTTGTGTAATCCTTTGAAAACGAAGTCTTTTCCGGCAGAGTATTGATCGTGAACAGAATGACGGAGGCAAGCAGAATCAGCGTTCCGGCCTTCTTCAGATAACAGAGCGAACGTTCCCACATGTGAATCAGCAGACTGCGGAAGGTCGGCATCCGGTACGGCGGCAGTTCCATCAGATAGACTTCATCACTGCCTTTGAAGAGCGTCGATTTCATGATCCGCGCCCCGATCAGCGCCAGCACCACGCCGAGGACGTAAATGATCCACATCGTCAGCGCCTGGAATTTCTGCGGAAAAAATGCCGGAATCAGAAGCGAGTAGATCGGAAGGCGCGCACTGCAGCTCATCAGCGGGAGCACCATGATCGTCGTCAGGCGATCCTTTTCGGATTCGATGCTCCGCGTCGCCATGACCGCCGGAACCGTGCAGCCGAATCCGAGCAGCATCGGGATGAAACTCTTTCCGTGCAGGCCGAAAATGTGCATGAAACCGTCCATCACATACGCTGCGCGCGCCATATATCCGGTTCCCTCCAGAAACGCGATGCCGAGGAAGAGAAAAAGGATGTTCGGCAGGAATCCGAGCACGCCGCCGACGCCGCCGATGATTCCGTCGGCAATCAGGGCACGGACAAATTCCAGACGTCCCTCCGGCCAGAGGCGCGTCACCGTCTCCGCCAGCCACGCGAACAGCGATTCGAGCATCCCGACAAACGGCTCCGCACAGAAAAAGGTAAACGCGAAAATCGCAAACATGATCAGGAGAAAAATCGGCAGTCCCAGATAACGGTTCGTCATGACCCTGTCGATGTTGTCGGAGAGCTGCTGGCGCCGCTCGTTCGTAATGCGGATCGCCTCGCGGCAGGCGCCGGAAATCATTCCGTACCGGGCATCCGGCAGAAGGGTTTCGGCGTCCGCGCCGAAACGGATTGCCAATTTCGCGCGCAGCGCGGCAATCGGCTCAATCACCGGAGCGAAAACCGGAAGCGAACTGATATAGGAATCCCCTTCCAGAAGCTTGATGGCAAAATACCGCACCGGAGCGCCGGAAAGGCTGGAAAGATCCAGTTTCGCAATCATTTCCTCGACCTGTGCAATCAAAGCGTCGAGCGCCTCTCCGTAACGCAGCCGCGCGGGATACTGCGGATATTCCGTGCGCAGAAGGCGCGCCATCTCATTTTTCATGTGTTCGATGCCGCGACCGTGCGCGCCGACGGTCCGCACGATCGGCGCCCCGAAATACCGTTCCAGAATCGGCAGATTGAATTTGAGTCCGCGCCGGTGGGCGTCGTCGGCCATGTTGAACACGAGCAGCATCGGAATGCCGAGCTCCACAAGCTGGGTGGTCAGATAGAGATTCCGCTGGGGATTGCCCGCGTCGATAATATTCAGGATCAGGTCGATGTCCTGGGTCAGAAGTTCATGGAAGGCGACCTTCTCCTCCGGGGACGAGGAGGAGAGACTGTAAATGCCGGGAAGATCAATCACTTCCACTTCCATGGAGCCGAAACGGCAGAATCCGGATTTCCGTTCGACCGTCACGCCGGAATAGTTCCCGACATGCTGATGCGCGCCGGTGAGATAGTTGAAAATGGTTGTCTTGCCGCAATTCGGGTTTCCCGCCAGCACCACCCGAAACTTCTGCTTCATCATAATCCCCGTCTCTGTTGTATTACACTGAAAAACAATTTTCCATCGGAAGATCTCTTACTCCGTCAGGCGCAGCCAGATGTGCGAGGCGTCCTTGGCACGCATGGAAAGGCTGCTGCCCATGACGCGGATCCGCAGCAGATCCCCGAACGGCGCATGGCCCTCCATCTGAAGAAGGGTTCCGCTGACCAGTCCGAGGTCGGCGAACTTCTTGATGCCGCGCAAAGTATTGCTCACGCGCACAACGATCCCGGACTGTCCGACCTCCAGTTGGTCCAGGGAAATAAGATCCTCCGTCGGCTCCGGACAGATCTGCGGCATGGTCTGCGCAAGATAGTTCCGCAGTTCGGCGCAGTCGCTCCGCTGGAGAATCGCATCGGTCAGTGTGACGAAACGCGACATCACCTTCTCACATACAAGATGCTCGACTTTGCAGGCGGTGTCGTTTGCCTCCTCGGGCGAAAGTTTGAGAATTTCACGGAAAAAGTTGCTGAATGCCGCGTGCCGCAGACGGATCACGGCCGCGCGTTCACTGCCCGCCGCGGTCAGGACAACCGGAGAATGGGACTGGTAGCGGATCAGCCCTTTCGCGGCAAGCGTCTGAAGGGCACTGGTGACGGAGGGCATTTTCACATGCAGCTTGTCGGCGATGTCCTTTGTATGCGCGTGCCCGTTTGCCTCGATAATCTCCGCGATCGCCTCCAGGTAATCTTCCAGACTGCTTGAGATTTTTTCCATTTCCATCATAAAAATGTCCCGTCTTTTCTCCTGAGTGAATCCTATTAATGTACTCCGTCAACGGCAAAATGCAACAGAAAACGCCGGGAGATGTTCCGTTTTTCCAGACGGAATCCTGCCTGGTTGTCGGAAACAGAATCAGCGGTGAGCGTTGATCGCCTCCTTGAGCGCACGGCAGGCCATCCCCGCTTTCTCTGCAAAATCATCTCCGGAAGACGCATAGATAATGCCGCGCGAGGAGTTGATGACCAGCCCCGTCCCGTCTGCGGTCAGCCCGTGCTTCAACACCCCTTCCAGATCGCCGCCCTGCGCGCCGATGCCCGGAACCAGAAGCGGCGTCGATCCGACAATCCGGCGGATCTCTCCGAGTTCCTGCGGGAACGTCGCCCCGGCCACCAGCATCGTATTGTGATTGTAGTTCCACGGCCCGGAGATCAGCTGCGCAACACGCTGATACAGGAAACTGCCGTCCTCCAGTTTCAGCTCCTGAATCTCCTTCGCGCCAGCATTCGAGGTGCGGCAGAGCACGACGACGCCCTTTTCCGCATAATCCAGAAACGGTTTCAAGGCATCCATGCCCATATATGGATTCACGGTCACGGCGTCCGCGCCGTAACGGTCGAACGCCTCCATGGCATACATCTTCGTCGTATTGCCGATGTCCGCGCGCTTTGCGTCGAGAATAACGGGGATTTCTGGATAACTGCTCCGAAGATACTCCATGGTCATCAGCAGTTCGTCATCGGCCCCCTGTCCCGCGTAATACGCCGCCTGCGGTTTATAGCAGCAGACATCCTGATGTGTCGCGTCGATAATCGCCTTGTTGAAAGCAAAAATCGGGTGCGGCAGGGAAAGGACGCCCGCGGGGAGCTTTTTTCTGTCCGGATCAAGTCCGACGCAGACAAGCGAATTGTTGGTTTTCCACGCGGCGGAAAGTTTTTCCATGAAAGTCATGATGAAAGAGTCCTTTATTTGGAGGATTGCTTCGCCGCCTGCGCGGGAAGGAATTCGACATATTCGAGATACGCCACAGCTTTGGATTTCGTATACTGGGAGTTGCAGGAGATGCTGAGAGCAACGTTTTTCGTCGGGATCTTTCCCTTGAAGCGCTTGTCGAGCGCCTCGTAGATGTTGCATTCGTCCACATACCAGACACCGGTCTTGTCCTCCTTGTTGCGGACGCAGTACCATTTTACGGAAACCATGCCGAGGCCATAGGAGGCTTCGCCTTCGGCTTTTTTCGGGGTTTCGGTCTCCCAGCGCCATGCGACGCTGGTTGTCGACCAGCGGCCCGCGCCGACATAAATGCCGATCGCCTGGTCGTCTTTTGCTTCGGAACGGCCGTCCGCTCCGGAGGGAAGCACGTCCACTTTCCATTTCCAGCGCATAATGGGATATTTCCTGAAATCCAGCTTGGAAATGTCAAATAAAATCGAACCGGTTCCATTCACGGCCTCCGCCTTCAGAATCTTCACACCGTTTTCGGTGATGATGGAAAATTTCGCATCATCGGTTCCGGGCTTACCCTTGTAGGTCCATCCGCTGACGGTGTTCTTCTCCGTTTTTGCCTTTGAGAAGTCGATCCGGTATCCGGCGGCGTTCTCCGCCGCGGACAAGGTCCCTGCGAGAAAGAGTGCGGAAGCAAACGCCGCCGCAATGGTGCTCCAGTGTTTCATGCTGGGTTTTCCTTTCAAGGTTGTGGTATTTTCCAGTTTTTACGGTAATCCTGATATTTTTCCAGAATCTCATCCACATAAGTCCGAGTGGACGGGATGCCGATCCGCTCGCGGAATGCGCCGTCGCGCGCGGCAGGCTTCCAGAGATTGACCCGCCGTGCGCCGGCATTGTATTCGCTCAGCGCCATCGGGATGCATTCGCGGTAGGCACGCCATTTGCGCAGCGCGCGGGAAAGATACCAGGAACCGATTTCAATGTTCAGCTCGGGATCGAACAATGCACCGCGCGAAGGGGTGCGGAAGCCCTTGACCCGCGCCCAGTCCGCAGCGGCGAGATCGGGCATGATCTGCATCAGACCGACCTCCCCCTTGAGTCCGCGTGCGCGCTTGTCGAAACGGCTCTCCTTCCAGATGACCGCCTTGATCAGACAGGGATCCACACCATTGCGGCGGGCCGCCTTCACAATCAGCTCGTCATACCGGGAAAAGCGGGCGTAATAATCATAAATAAAGGCCCCGATCCTCCAGAGAACAATAACCGAGCATACCGCAATCAGGGAGATGGCAAGGAGAACCAGAAACTGCGCTTTCCGGCCTTTTCTCCCGCGCTCCTTCCTGATTCCGTATGCCATGAATCATTTCTCCGGTTCAGGATTTCGCCGCAGCCTGCGCGGACTGTTCGATCTCGCGGATCCTTGCGGCTTCCGCCTTCAGCTTTTTGAAGGTCTCCTCGAACTTCAGCTCCGGCTCCAGCGGAATGATGCGCAACTCGCGGAGCTGCTTCATGTCCACCTCCGCCGGGGCATTCATCATCAGATCCTGCGCCTGCTGGTTGAACGGGAAGGCGATAACCTCGCGGATGTTCGGCTCGTCCGCAAGCAGCATGACCATGCGGTCAACGCCGGGGGCGATGCCGCCGTGCGGAGGCGCGCCGAGCTTGAACGCGCGGATCATGCCGCCGAAACGCTCGTCCACGGTTTCGCGCTTGTATCCGGCGATCTCGAATGCCTTGTACATGATGTCGGGCCGGTGATTCCGGATCGCGCCGCTGGAGAGCTCGATGCCGTTGCAGACAATGTCATACTGATAGGCGAAAATATCCAGCGGCTTCTTGTTGAGCAGTGCATCCATCCCGCCCTGCGGCATCGAGAAGGGGTTGTGGCTGAAGATGATCTGGTTTGTCTCCTCGTCGAGCTCGAACATCGGGAAATCAACGATCCAGCAGAACTTGAAGACGTTCGGATCAATGAGGCCGAGACGGTTTCCGAGTTCAGTCCGGACCTGTCCGCCGATCTCCAGAACCTTCGCCTCCTTGTCCGCGAGGAAGAACATCACGTCGCCGGGCTGAATGGATGCCATCGCCTTGAGCTGCGCAAGCTCCCCGGGTTTCATGAACTTGACGATCGGACTCTTTTCGCCCTCGGCGGTCCAGATGATGTAGGCCATGCCCTTTGCGCCGACGCTCTGGGCGAAGGCGATCATGTCGTCATAGAACTTCCGGGGCTGCGCGCCGCCGATGCCGGGAACCTTGATCGCACGGACCACACCGCCGTTTTTGACCGTGGAGGCGAACGCGTTGAAGCCGCTGTCGGCAAACACGCTTGAAACGTCGATCATTTCAAGAGGATTGCGGAGATCCGGCTTGTCGGTGCCGTATTTTGCCATCGCTTCGCGGTAGGGGATGCGGACAAACGGCGCGGAGCTGATCGTTTTTCTGCTGAATTTCGTGAAGATGTGGCAGAGCAGTTTTTCTATAACCGCGAAAATGTCATCCTGTGTGACGAAACTCATTTCCACGTCAAGCTGATAGAACTCGCCGGGGGAGCGGTCCGCACGGGCGTCCTCGTCGCGGAAACAGGGGGCGATCTGGAAATAGCGGTCGAATCCGGCAACCATCAGGAGCTGCTTGAACTGCTGGGGCGCCTGAGGCAGCGCATAGAATTTTCCTGGATGAACACGGCTGGGAACCAGATAATCGCGCGCCCCCTCCGGGGAGCTGCTGGTCAGGATCGGGGTCTGGTACTCCATGAATCCCATGTCGCACATGAAGCGGCGGATTTCGGAGATCACTTTGGAACGCAGAATGATGTTTTCATGGAGTTTTTCGCGTCGGAGATCAAGGAAGCGGTATTTGAGCCGGAGCGCCTCGGGAGCCTGCTCATCCTTGGCGATCTGGAAGGGGATGACGTCAGCTTCGCCGAGCACTTCCATCTCCTCGGCAACAACTTCGATTTCGCCGGTTTCCAGTTTCGGATTGACGGTCTCGGGCGTGCGGGCGACGACGGTTCCGGTGAAGCAGACGACAGTTTCAACGCGCCAGCGGTCGAGCTCCTGATAGAAGTGCATCTTGGGATCGACGACGATCTGTGTTTTTCCGTAATGATCGCGCAGGTCGATGAAGATCACGCCGCCGTGATCGCGTACGCTGTGGATCCAGCCGGAAAGTTTGACTTTTGCTCCGACATCGGAGCTTCTGAGAGCTCCGCATGTATGCGTTCTGAACATATGCATGATAGTCTCCTTGTCAAAATGCATCCTCATGAATTGCAATAACACTAAAACAAAGTAATATAGCATGCTCCTGTTGTGATTTCTCATGAAAAACGAGAAGAAATCGGAGTATTTTGAATAAATCGGATGTTTTTTCGGAGAGAAAACTTGAAAAATCCGTGCCTGAATGATAAATTTGGGATCTTCTTATGAATCCGGGCGCTTAGCTCAGTTGGTTAGAGCGTCACGTTTACACCGTGAATGTCGGGGGTTCGAGTCCCTCAGCGCCCACCATTTTAGCCTCATTTCTAAAGAAAAGTTGCCGTTTATTACCATTCAGAGCTTTCTTTCTCTTTTTTCCGTATTATTTTAGCCAAAACAGGATTTTTCATCGCCGGAGGATGAAATGGGAAAGAAAAACAAGATCAAACTGGAAACCGGAACTGTTTATCAGAAGGAAGAAGGCAGAACTTATTATTTCCGCTATCAGGTCAATCATGAACGAAAATGTGTCAGCCTGAAAACGCAGAATCAGGAAGCAGCTCTGAAAAAAGCAAAAGAACTTCTGCCCATCGTTCAGGCAACAACGGCAGAAGTGATCTCCGCACATGTCAAAGTGGCACGCAATCTCGCAAGGAAAAGCCGCCCGCTTGCTCTGAAAGACGCTTGGAAAGTTTATGCGGAACATCCGGACAGGGCATTTCCCGCTACACGTCATGAAGAAATTTCCTACGAAACAACCTTTACGGAATTCATACGTCACGTCGGGGAAGAAACACAGGTGGCGGCAATTACACCAGGTATCGCAGACCAATATGCGGCTTATCTCAAGACGACAGCGATTTCAGTATCCACACATAATCGGAAAATTCTCCGTCTCAGAAAAATCTTTACCACACTCTCGGATTATTATTCCGAAGACAACCCGTTTGCATCCCAGAATCTGCGCAGAAAGCCACGGGAAGAACAAGGAAACACGGTGCGTCGTCTTGCATTCACAAAAGAACAGGAAGAAGCAATTCTCAAGGTTCTGGACGATCCGAGTTTCAAAGTCATGAATAAAAAAGAGCTGAAAGTCATTTATCTGATCGGGATGTATACAGGACAGAGGCTGAAGGACTGCGTTCTCCTGCAATGGGATCATGTGGATTTGATGCATCGCCGGATTTGGGTGAAACAGTTTAAAACCGGGAAACAGGTATCTATTCCCATCGCAGAACCGCTTGTCCGCGCACTGGAGCAAGCAAAAGAATGGCGCATCGACTCCTACGTCTCTCCCAACGTGGCAAAACGTTATTTGACGGTAGACGCAAAGGGAAAATCCGTAGGCGATAATTTTGTCAATATCGACGTGATGCGCGTCATCAAACGTGCCGGAATGGAAACCAACGTCGAAGTTCCCGGAAGAAAAAGAAAGATGGTTGTCTACGGATTCCACAGTCTGCGGCACAGTTTTGCCTCGTTCTGCGCGGAGGCGGGTGTTCCGAAAGCAGTGGTGGTTTCGATCCTCGGTGCGAACAGCGACATCATTGATCAGTTTTATACGCACGTCGGAGAAGATGCCCAGCTCAAGGCGATAGAAGCCGTCAGCGGAACAGCAGGGCCATCCGACAGGGCACGGATCGAAAAAGCTTTGCAATATCTGCAAAATCTTCCAGATACACAAGAAGTGCAAAGTATTATTAAAATCTTAAAAGATTGATTAATATGCTTCCTTACAAATGCACAGGACAGTAATGTATCTGTGCATTTATAAAATATAAAATTCACTATATGAATAAATACTTTTCTATAGAAAAAGAAAATAATAATATGCTTTATTAAAAATATTATTTATGCAAAAATGGAGTTTACTATTATCTCTATTAAAAAATAGAAATTATACTTGATTTATGAATCTTTATTTGCTATATTAATTATATTAGATATGATTTTATTATAATTATATATTTATGCAAAAGAAATAATGAAATCAAAAAAAATGAAGGAAAAAAGCATGAAATCAGAACCAGTAAATAATGGGAATCTTTCATCTAATTATAGTGATAATTGTTCGCAAGCTTCATCTACATTTTTTCAAGAGCCACACCCGTCTGCAAATGCAAATGCTAATCTTCCAAACATGCTGTCCGATAATTCTTCCAGTTCTGACTCACCCTCTAATCAAGATATACCTATACCGCTCGTCTCACCAGTCCCCCAAAATGCCACACACCAAGAGTCGTGCCATACTTCAATGGATTTTAACAAACTGGTTCCCAGCAGTCATTTTATTCTTGACAACTGGGAGGGGAAAAAAGCGATAGGCTGTCAAACGCTTGGAAAAGTTAAAAATATAGTTTTCTGGGGAAATGGAAATCTTACCGCCTGGGGATTGTCTATTGCGGCCTATATCGCTGACAGTAGTCAACATCGTGACTGGTATGGAATCAACCAAATACAACGTGCCTGTGAGGAACAGGGAAATATTTTGCCGACCGGCATAAAAGGGGGAATTCCATGGCGTTTTAATCAAAATAAGGATGTTGTATACTTCAAAAATATTACAAATGAACAGGATTACTGGAACTTTCATCAGCAAATAAAGCTTCTGCACCTAAATCTCGCTTTTGATGATCTTCGCAAAGAACTGGATTATGGAATAATAAGAAATGGGAAAAATTTCTTTTCATGTCTGCTGGGGAACAAATCCGCTCCTTGGCAGCTGAACGAAACAGGAAAATCAAATTTGGAATGTATTTTGTCGATTCCCGGATTACCGAAAAATATCTTTCTGGATGGATTTGAATATAAAAAAACAGAAAAGCAACTCCTAAAGCAAATGCTGAAAAATTTGGCGGAGGCTGGTTACTTTGTCTGTATTATTGCAAAAGAAAAAATGCCATGCTCATTATTTGAAATGGCTTATGAAGCGGACTACTGGCGTAAAGGAAAATCATCGGAACTGGACCTGTGTTTCCGGGATTGTATTGCCTCAAAATCTGCTTCCAGAGACATGTGTACATACCGGTATACATGCCATAAGGAAGCGATTTATTGGACGTATCGAATCAAGATGCTTCATTCTGCGCATCTCCGGGACTTTGTCTGGACACGAGTCCAGCAGGGACAGGATATTTCCCAGATAGTGAAGGACATTAATACACGTGTCATCATGCCAAAGCCTATTTCTGTTCCAACGCTACGTAAATATATGGCATTATGGAATATTCGTGTCTATAAAAAACACAGACATTACCGAAAACGCGGAATTCAGCAATGGAAAGATCAGTCATAGGAACTGATGTAATTCAGAACATCGGTATTGCGGTATCGCACTGCTGAGCCTACCATTTTTCTTTTGAACGGGAAAGCTCCCTCGGCTTCGAGCTTTTTGAAATTGCTGTGGCTGATGTTGAGCATCTCCGCGACCTCACGCTGATCCAGAAGTTTCGGAGTGACCACAGGTTTGGGAACCCCGTGTTCCGCAAGGCTGGTCAATTGAGAAATCGCCTCATTGTATTCCGGCAGTGAAATAATTCCTTCTTCCGCGACCGGACGCATGATTCGTTTGAAGAAGCGAACGGTATTCATTGAAATTCTGATTTCATTCATGTATGCGCCCCTCCTTTGAGCGCATACGATCGCGGGTCATGAATCTTTTTTACTTTTGAAAACCTGTTATTTTATGCGAGACCTAAGTGTAAAAACAGCCTCATTCAGCATTACGGCAACTCATGTTTTAAAAAGTTATGGAAATGCAGGCAAAATTCGATCAGGCTCAACTCGGTTATTAGAAATAGCTAAAGCTAAGCTATAAGAGCTATTAGAGTAAGCTATAAATAAAGCCATAAGCCTAAACAGCAGCCATAATAAACGATGAACAGGGAACAGGGAGCACAGAATAAGCCCGGAAATAAGATACGGAAATTGATTTCAGATGCTTATTCAAATTCAAATAAGAACAATACTTGAACAGAAATCAATCATGGCATACATAAAATCATTCAGAAAAGGAGCAGAGCAAATCATGCCGAAAAGACACCACCACACGGAAAGCCAGTTAAACCATTTATCCGTGAATGCCGATCCGGAACATCCCGTTTATCGGGAGGCAGTGAATGAAATTCAGAAACGGTTACGGTACATGACGGATAAGCATAGCCAGGTATTTGTAG
The DNA here is from genome assembly GCA_949287225.1 of uncultured Lentisphaeria bacterium. Taxonomy (GTDB): domain Bacteria; phylum Verrucomicrobiota; class Lentisphaeria; order Victivallales; family UBA1829; genus UBA11452. Next base: position 1,811 of record CASEFP010000203.1, on the reverse strand, counting down.
GGCATCTGGAATTCCGTTTTCCTCCTGAAATGGAAACACAGAATGACAACCGGCATATTTCCAATGCAATACGCAAATGCCGGATGAAGTTGAAACGGGAGGGGATCGACGCCCAGCTTGTCTGGGCACGAGAACAACGTGATTCCGAACATCCTCATTATCACTGCTATCCGGTTTGTGACGGCAACAAGGTTCAGAATGTCCGAAAGATCGCTGGATTTTTCAATGATGTCTGGTCCCGTGAAATCGGAACATCCCCTGATTCCAATTATGTTCGCTATTGTCCACCGCAGGAACAGGCGGACAACAATACCGGCATACGGATTCGCCGTCATGGGTCGGATGCGGAAACGCAACTGCATAATGCCTCTCACTGGATGAGTTATGCCGCGAAAGTCAATGAAAAGGAAAAGACCCCGGAGGGATGCCGGATGTTTGGTTTTACGCAGATCCCGAAGGAATAAGTCCGGTAAAAAAATACAGCGTGTCTACTATGATATGAGAGTCCGGCGGAGTCCGGATGATGATAATTTGATGATACCGGCTTGTGTGCGGGAAACCGCACCAGCCGGATACTTATGCAATCAGTTTTATTTTCGCACAACAATATTATGACAGGCATCCTCCTGTCACAAAATCCAAAACACAAAAAACATGAGGTGCACCATGACCGAAACAGAACTGAACACATTCCTTGATCTTGAATGGAACTGTGCCGCCTTTGCAGCAGAAACAGAATCCGTATCCGCTCCTTTGTCACCGAAACAATGGGCGCGTATTATTTCACGGCATCCGGAACTGCAGGAGCTCTGCCCGTTTTCCGAGTTCACCCCGGACGACTGGGTTATAGCCTTATCCGGACAACTTCCGCTTGCATGGCGATGTCCCTGCTGGCAGGATTTCACCCCGTACCAGTGGCAGAAACTGTTACGGCGCCAGCCGACCTTGCTTCATTACTGCGAAATCCCGGATCACCCGGCTGTAAGAAGCGGATTGCTGGCAAGCGATAAATATTTCAACGAAGATATCGACACGCATGATTTCACACTTGGTGACTGGTTCTGGATCATCAAGCATAATCCACGCCATTGGTTCCAATGTCCCTGCCGGGAACAGTTCATGAAACCGATGTGGTGGAGCATCCTGTACAGCTCCGCCGACCTGCTGCCGGATTGCCCGTGCTTTGACCAGTTCAGCGAAGAAGATTGGCGTCGTCTCAATATCGTACCGAAATTAAAAGACTGGATACGCACTCGCGAACAATTCCGGAAGCTGATCGAACTGACCAAGTATCCGTTCCCCAATTCTAAATTCGATAAATGATCCATCTGATAACATTCTGCAAAATGAAGCGATTTTCTTCCTCGCATAGCGGAGGAATGAGATCGCTTCAACTGGCTTTGAAAGGAGTTCCTGCTCTACGGGGTATCTATTGCAAAACATGGGGCAGCCACAAGTATCTGCGAACCGATACAGATTCATCAGTTTTTTGATTTACGACTTGAAAAAAGAACACACTACGTTATATTTGCAATAAATAATAACACAAGAGGTGCATTATGGCAATATCAACATTCAGCGTTCGCATGGAAAGCGATGTGAAGAATGAACTGGACAAAGTTTGTGCCCAGCTCGGCTTGAATACTTCCGTTGCAATCAATATTTTTGCAAGAACGGTCATTCGCGAGAAACGGATTCCATTTGAAATCTCGCTTGCCACCGGCGAAACAGCCGGGGCGAACGCGTTTCAAGCTCTACGCAAACAGGCGAAAGCCAATGGTGTTCAGGGGATGTCTCTATCTGAAATCAAT
>CASEFP010000202.1 GCA_949287225.1 uncultured Lentisphaeria bacterium | reverse complement strand
CGCGCAAGGGTCAGCGCCCCTTGACCCCGAGAAAAATGCATCGCATTTTTCCGTTTTTCCCGTCCGAAAATGTTTTCAATGCAAAAAAAATGGAATATTTTCTTTCAATAGTTTGCAAAATCGCGCAAAAGGTGTCATATTTTATCAAATTTAAAATCAGAACGGGAAAACAATGGTTCCGGAACGAAAAAGAAAACTGCTTTCCGCTGAACGCGAGACACTGATCTGCCGCAGTCTCTCCGAAGGCGTCAAAACAATTTCCGAACTCAGCAATGAACTCCAAGTCTCGGAAGCAACCGTCCGGCGCGACCTGGAATCCCTCGAAGCCAACGGCAAACTGCGCCGGGTTCACGGCGGCGCCGAACTCCTGCGCGAACATCAGGAACCGGTCTATGAAGAAAAGGCCTCCCGCAATGCCGCGGAAAAAGCCTATATCGCGGAAAAAGCCGTCTCCTTCATCAAGGATTCGGACACGATTTTCCTGGACGGCGGAAGCACCGTTCTGGAACTGGCAAAAATGCTCGACCGATTCCGCGATCTCACTGTGGTGACAAATTCGCTGATGGCGGCGTCGGCGCTGATGGAACGCACCTGCCGCCTGATTCTGGTCGGCGGCGAGTTCCGGAGCCTCAGCCGGACCCTGGTCGGGCCGCTGACCGCCAAGATCCTGGACGGCATGAACATCTCCAAAGCCTTTCTCGGCACAATCGCCTTCGATCCGGAAAAAGGAATCAGCACGACCGATCCGAACGAGGCATACACCAAGGAGCTGGTCATGAAACGCGCGGATCATGTGTATGTTCTGGCGGACAGCTCGAAACTGACGCTTTCCTCGTTCGTGTTCAGCGGCAGCATCCGGGACATCGACACGCTGATCTCCGATCCCGGCATCCCGCAGAACGTCATCAAGAAACTGAAAACCCAAAATATAGAAGTGATATTCTAACAACCCAAGGAGTAAAAAATGGGCAACTATCTGAGCAATGCCGGTCCCGATTTCACGGCCGGGGAAGTCAAACTGAAATCCATTCCGGAGTATCAGTACAACAAGGACATGAAAAAGGAACTCAAGGCCGGCCGCATCAAAAAGGAAGACCTTGCCGAACTTTATGAATCCATGCTCGTCATCCGCGAGTTCGAGGAGATGATCCTCAAACTCAAGAACGGCGCGTATGAAACCCTCAGCGACTATGAATACCGCGGCCCGACCCACCTTTCCATCGGTCAGGAAGCCACGGCGGCGGGCGTCTGCTCCGCCCTGAACATCACCGACGAAATCACCTCCACGCACCGCGGCCACGGCGACTCCATCGCCAAGGGCTTCCATGCGATCAAGAGAATGACCGAGGCTCAGCTCAAGGCGCGCTGCCCCGAATTCTCCGCGCTCTCCGGCGACGCGCTGCTCGAAGCCGTTCTTGAAGATCATGTGTTCCGCACCATCGCCGAACTCTTCGGAAAAGAGGCCGGATACGGCAAGGGACGCGGCGGCGGCATGCACATTGCGGACTTCCGCGTCGGACACCTCGGCGCAAACGCGATCGTCGGCGGCGGCATTCCGATCGCTACGGGCGCGGCCATGACCAACCGCATCGACATTGATCCCGCACACAAAGGCAAAGTCGTCTGCGCATTCGCCGGCGACGGCGCTTATGCCAACGGCGTCGTGCTCGAGTCCTTCAACTGGGCGTGCCAGGGACAGTTCACCGATCCGGCCCTCTCCAGCATCAACTTCGGTCTCCCGATCATCTACTGCCTGATCAACAACCACTTCGGCATGACCGGAAGAGCCGACCGCGAAGTGACCGGCGTCAGCCCGCTCGTCCGCCGCGCCGCCGGATTCTCCAATGAGAACATGCATGCGGAAGTCGTCAACGGCATGGATCCGCTCGCGGTCCGCGACGCGATCGAACGCGCCAAGAAGACCATCGCCGAAGGCAAAGGCCCGGTGATGCTCGAATTCAATACCTACCGCTACTTCGGCCACTCCCTCTCCGACCCGAGAACGGAATACCGCACCAAGGAAGAGGAAGCGCTCTGGAAGGCGGTCGATCCGGTTCCCTGCTTCCGCCAGAAACTGATCGAGAACGGTGTCTTCACAGAAGAAGAGCTTGCAAAGATGGAAGCCAACGTCGTCGAGCGCAACAAGAAGGCGGCGCGCCGCGCGGCTGACTCCGACGACCCGAAGGCCGAGGACGTCATCAAATACATGTATACCGACACGACCAGCGAAGTCGTGCCCGCTCCCTACAACCAGCTGATGAAGCGCGGTGAACGTCCGGTCATCAAGCGTGACGCGGAAAGCCGCATCACCTACAAGGACGCGATCAAGGAAGGCATGATCGAGGAAATGGAACGCGACGCGCGCGTCGTGCTCTACGGCGAAGACGTCGCGGACTACGGCAACGCGTTCAAGCTGACCAAGGGCATGCTCGAATACTTCGGACGCGCCCGCGTGTTCAACACCCCGATCTCCGAGGCCGCGATCGTCGGAACCGGCGTCGGCATGGCGATGACGGGCTACCGTCCGGTCGTCGAGCTGATGTATATGGACTTCGCGCTGATGGCCTCCGACCAGATCTCCAACCAGGCCGCGAAGTGGCACTACATGACCGGCGCCTCGACCAAGGTTCCGATGGTGATCCGCTGCTCCGTCGGCGGCGGCAAGGGATACGGCGGACAGCATTCGCAGTCCCTCGAGTCGATCTTCGCGCACATCCCGGGGACCTACGTCGTCTATCCGTCGAATCCGTATGACGCCAAGGGACTGATCAAGACCGCGATCCGCGACGACAACCCGGTCGTCTTCGTCGAAGGCCAGCTCCTCTACAACGTGAAGGGCGTGGTTCCGGCGGAAGATTACACGATCCCCTTCGGCGTGGCCAATGTTCTGCGCGAAGGTTCCGATATCACGTTCGTCGGCTGGGGACCCGCGATCAACGACGCCGTCAAGGCGGCGGATCTGCTCGCAGAGGAAGGCGTCAGCGTCGAAGTGATCGACGCGCGCACGCTCGTTCCCTTCGACTGGGAAACCGTGTTTGCCTCCGTCCGCAAGACCGGCAAGTGCGTGGTCATGAGCCAGTGCGTCGACATCGGCAGCTTCACGGGTGAAATCGTCTCCAAGATCATGGAGGAGTGCTTCGACTCCCTCGATGCGCCGGTGCTCAAGATCGGCGCCAAGAACGGAATCGCCCCGCAGGCGCACTGCCTCGAAAAGGCGTTCCTCCCGAGCGTTGAGGAAATGGTCGCAGCAGCTAAGAAAATCCTTTGACAGAGAGTAGGTCGCTAAATGGCAACTAAGATACCAGTACCCAGACTCGGACAATCCGAGGAGACCGTCACGATTCAGTCGTGGAAGGTCAAAGAGGGCGATGTCATCAAGAAGGGCGACGTCCTGTTCGATGTGGAAACGGACAAAGCCGTTCTTGACGTGGAATCGCAGTTTGAGGGAACCGTCCTGAAGATTCTCGTTCCGGCGGGAAAAGAGGTTCCGGTTCTCTGCACAGGTCTGATCGTCGGCACCCCCGGCGAGGACATCTCCGCACTTCTCGCGGAAGCAGCCGCGCCGAAGGCGGCAGCTCCGGCTCCTGCTGCTCCGAAAGCTCCGGCACCCGCGCCGAAAGCGGCGGCTCCGGCTCCCGCGGCAAAGGCTCCCGCAGCGGGCGCTCCGGTTGCCGCGCCTGTTGCGGCCGCCCCTGCCCCGGCAGCGCCCGCCGCGCCTGCGAAAAAGCCTGTCTCTCCGAGAGCGCGCGCTTTTGCGAAGGACTACCTGATTGACCTGAACAAGGTTCCGGGAACCGGCGGAAGCGTCGGGCGCGTCACGGAAAAGGACGTGAAGGAATATCTGGAAACGTCCGGCTACAACGCGAAGAAAATCACGCCCGCCGCACTGAATGTGGCAAAAGAGAACAAACTGGAACTTCTCAGCCTCACCGGCAGCGGCGAAGGCGGCAGAATCACACTCGCGGACGTGAAGGACGCGGTCGCGGAACTGCCGAAACCGATGACCACGATGCGCAAGGTGATTGCAAGAAGACTCTCCGAGTCCAAGCATGTAATGCCGCACTTCTACGTCACAGTCTCGATTGACATGAGCGCGGTCAAGGCCAAACGCGCGGCGTTGAAGAAGCAGAACATCTCCATCAGTGTCAACGTGTTCATCGCCAAGGCTGTGGCGCTTGCGCTCAAGGAGTTCCCGAACATCAACGCCGAATGCGTCGGAGACGCCGTCGTCCACAAGACGAAGGTGAATCTCGGTGTGGCGGTCAGCCTTGACAACGGGCTGGTCGTCCCGGTCATCCGCAACGCAGACAGAAAAGCGCTGGACGAGCTTGCCGACGAAATCGCCGAGCAGGCCGCCAAGGCGCGCGCGGGCAAGCTCACGCCCGAGGACATGTCCGGCGGATCGTTCACAATCTCGAATATGGGCATGATGAACGTGGAGAATTTCTGCGCGATCATCAATCCGGGCGAGAGCGGCATTCTGGCGGTCTCCTCCGCGATCCCGACTCCGGTTGTGGACAAGGAGGGCAATATCATTGTCCGCGACATGATGAAGATTACGCTCAGTGTGGATCATCGTATTGTGGACGGTTCCGAAGGGGCGAAATTTGTCAACGCGGTCAAGGCGAAACTTGAGGACGCGGCGCTCTGGGATTCCATGATCTGATCTTGCGCGGTCAGTGCTGCACCCTTGCGGGGAAAGACGACAGAAAACGTCTTTCCCCGTTTTTTGTCACCTTCAGGACAATGATGCTTGCCCGCGCCCGGTTCGCGGATGTCGAGGCAAGCCCCAAAGCCGCACAGAACTTTTCCATACCGACCATCGCCGGAATCGCCGTGTTGCGGTAGTCCGCGAACGACTGCGTCAACAGCGTAAAGGAGGTCTTGAGTGCTGTCCCCTGCGCAATGGCCACCCCCTGAAGGAAAGTGAAACCCTTGATCGCCGTCTGAACTACGGTGATTCCGGCCGCAGCCCCTTTGGCGGCGACTCCGATGGCAATCAGAACCACGGCAAGGCCGGCCGCCCCCGCCACCGTCACGGCAAAGGCCGTCACCAGCCCCCGGTTCGCCTCAATCCATTGGGTGAAGGCGTTGAT
>CASEFP010000201.1 GCA_949287225.1 uncultured Lentisphaeria bacterium | reverse complement strand
TTTCCAACACTCGGATCCAGCGGCGGGTGCTTTCGTAAGGAAGTTCCTTCAGTTCGCTGTATTCTTGAATCGTCAAGCCGCTGTCCCAATATTCGGACAATTGCTCCTCCCAATAATCTCGTCCTTCGCGTCCCATGCCGTTCTCCCATTATTCCGGTTTGTAGAAGAACATACCACACTGTCTGACTCAAATCCAGATGGGGCTTTTGCGGAAGCGTGCGCTACCGAAACGCTGGGCACTTACCGGTATCGAAGCTGAATCCGCAGCGTGTTTCGGCATTGATCCGCGAATATGGCTCGGAGCGTATGATTGTGGACGGTTCCGCCGACTGGGGCGTATCCGATCCGTTGAGTCTGGTGAAAACCGCCGCGTTCATGAAGCAGGACGGACATTCCGCCGAATCGGTCAACAGGATTCTGTTTGACAATCCGAACCGTTTTTATTCCGCCTCTCCGAACTGGAAGCCTGAATTCGGCATTCCTCCTCTGCGGATTGAAGAATTTCAGCGGTGATCCGGTTATCTACACACAATCCGGCGCAGGCGTGAGAACCATTTGCACCGGGTTGTGTTTTGACGCTCCTGCGGAACTTTCTGCCTGTTCAGGTTTTCAATGGGAACTGTTCCTGAAAGCTGGATTGCATCAGATGATTGCAGGGTAAATTCTGATTTTCATTCCGCCTGCGTTTGGGAAGATTCCTTTTGCATCGCCGTTCAATTCAGGCGTCAGGGTGTATTCTCCCGGAGTGAGCCCCGATGTTTTCAGCCAGATACGGAAGGACTGCTTGCCCGCGGGATCGGCTTTGAAGTCATATTTCACTTTCCCGTCTCTGTCCCGCAGACGGAACGTAATCCCGTGGTTCCGGATTTCCAGAGGTGAAACATTCAGCTCGGCAATGGTGGATACGATGTCGCCGGAAGCACACTCCAGAACCGGAGATTTGAATTCGACGGCCTGTTCTGCGGGAATGACCGGAATGCTTTCCGCCTCCAGTGTTTTGCCTTGTGCATCCAGAACCGCCAGAGTATATGCTTTGCTTGACTTTTCCGGCAGCAGGCGGAATCTGAAATGGAACCTGCGGTCTTCGGCATGGAGCATTTTTTCCGCGATTGTTTTCCCTGCCGGGTCGCGCAGGACTACTTTCAGAACTTCTTTTCCGGGGATTGCTCCGGCAATGATGTTGCTGCCGGGGTAGAGACGTTCCAGTTTGATGTTTTTCAAATGAACGAGCTGCTTCTGACCGGAGAATTTCAGCGCTCCCCAGCGGGATGAGTCACCGAAACTGTCTTCGACGCGCGCCCAGCATGTATTCTGCCCCCATGAATGAAACTCACGTCCGGCGTTAAATGCCCAGATCGTCCCGTTTTCCGGTTTGCCGTGAAGCCCGAAAACGGACCAGGGTACAAAGATTTCCTGAATATAGCCTCCAGCTCCGCCTTTTTTCGCCTGTCCGGATATCCTGATCCCGGTGGAATCCAGGACTTTTCCTGCTTTCAGCATGACCTTGGCGCCTGCCGCATTGACAATCAGCTGATACGGAATTTTTTCCGGGGTGCGGAAGAAGAATTCCATGCAGTTGTCTTTCCAGAGGGATGGGTCATCGTCTTTGTAGTTGCCTTTGCCGTACGGTGTGTGATTGACACTTGCCGCCAGCAGAATTCCCCTGTTATTGTAATTGACCCATACTTCGGAGTAGCTCGGCGCATTCTTTTTACGGAATTCCTCCTCGCTGGACGTGATGGCGCGCAAACGGCGTTCATGGGCAAGCATATAGCGCAGCGCTTTTGTCGCATTGACGGTTTTATGCGCCCAGCCTTTGAGTTTTGCGTCCGGTTCGTAGCTGTCCGGCATCTGAAGCGCGTGGATGACCATATCCTTTGTCTGCACATCGCTCGTATTTGTGTTGCCGGTTATTTTCAGCTGCGGAGTTCCCGGCGCGGTCCGTCCGGAGTTTGTGTCTCCTGTCAGTTCCAGAATGGCACGCCAGCGGATCAGGTCGTTCCGGCTGACCGGAAGATTTGCCGCATAGGCATTGGCGCCTGCGTTATCGACGGGAATCTCTTTCACCATATCCCGGCGGAGAGCGTCATTTTTCTTTTCCAGCGCCATAAGCCAGCGGTAGTCGGTAATCCCTTCGTGAGCCATTTCATATTTCAGGGAGGAAACGACACCATTGTCGGCGGGAATGCTGATAGTATAGGCTTTTCCCCAGGTGTCCGCCCATTGGTGATGGCCGCGTGAGTTGAGGCGATGCAGCAGCAGACCGAAAGAGGGACGTTTATAGGAGTAGTTGTAGCTCCAGACTTCCGCACCGTCTTTTTCCGCCTGTGCGATCGCCTCATCCGTCCAGGAGTTGTACTGGCGGAAGCGATACCCGTCGCGATGCCCTCTGTCCACGGCATTGACTTTTCCTGCTCCAACCGAATTGTCGAGAATCATGGAGAGATCGCTTCCGGCTGCTTCCTGCATAGCTTTTCCGTAGCGGTCGTAATTTTTCTGTTTGATTCCGCCGTTGGCGATTTCTTCTTCCGCCATGACATAGAAACGGGGATAGTTCTTCTTTTTTGCATGTTCGCAGAATTGACGTACCATGTCTTTGTAAATGGCGACATCATCTTTTCCCGCATCCTGAAACTTCTTGAGTTTTGCGAGACGGACGGCATTGCCTATGAGGTAGCGGAGGTCGAATGTTATTGCTTTGCAGGAGCCTCCGGCAACGATTTTTTCCATCAGGCTGTCCAGCGTATCGAATTTGATTTTCGCACTGTCCCTTGATGTGAATTCCGGGCAGTAATGGAAAATGCTTGACGAGTTCATTCCGCGTGTTGCGAGAAAATGAAAATATTTGCCCTGCCGCGCCGCCTTGTAGTCTTCGCCAGCCCAGCGCCCCTCCCGGCCGCCCTGATCCGAGGCATAATATACAAGGTAGCTTCCGATGGGAATATCGGCTTCGGGGAGTGTGAAATCCGGAACCCGGACACTTAACGGCAGTTCTCTGCTTTGCCCGTCTGCCGTTACCGTAATTGTTGTGTGGTAGACTCCGGGGACTGCGGCTCCGGGGATATTGACCAGTATGGCGAATCCCAGCAGCGCCTTGTCCGGGACTGTCTTCATCTCCGGCGGCATCAGAATGTCCGCCGCCGGATAGTCTATGGATTCAGCGACACGTGCGGCAAGAATATTCTCCTGCGCGATGACATTGCCGCCGTCACTGCGCAGCTCTCCGGTTTTCACTGACAGATTTGTGAGCGGTGCGTATGCCCTGAGCAGGAACCCTTTGAATCCGTAATCCCCTTTCGAGACCACCATTGCAAGCTTCTGCAGGGGGAATGGATTTTCCGATTTCAGGTTGACATGCGGACGCATTGTGTTGTAGTCCCATTCCCCGATCAGGAAGGTTTTTGACTTTTTCGTTTCCTGCGGCAGATTGCAGAAATAATCCGCATCCTGAATTACTGTTTTTACCGCCCGCGTTTTTGCGTGTTCCATATCAAGAACCGCGAATGGCGCCGGCGCCGCCGCGGCAATAGTGTATGCCGCCAGAAGTCCGGCAGTAGAATGAATTTTCATATGACAGTTCCTTTCCATGATAGTTATCATATTTTCCGGTTTAATAATCCAGATAGAATTCCTGCGGATCATACCACTTGTTGTACCACCATGCGCCATCCGCGCCTTCGGGAACTTCTTTGAGCTTCATCGTTTTCACGTGGCCGTCCACAAAGGCGATGTTGGTCTGCTTTTTGTGCCGCATGGAGAAACTGTTGCGGCTGTGTATGCTCCAGTATTCATCGGAGAATGCCTAAATGCCGTCATAACCGATATCGCCGAGGATGAAACGGTTTGCCGGGCGCCTGATCAGGTCAAATTTCTGAACGGCATAGTTCGACGGCCATACTGTTCCGGTTCCCGTTCCGCTGTTGATGATGAATGTATTTCCTCCGTAACTGGCATTCGGATTTCCTCCTCCAGTGAATTCTTTGTTGCTTTTATTTCTGCGTCCTTTGGGGCAGATGGCGATTTTTGGCGGAGCCGCCCATTTTCCCTTGCTTCCTGTATATCTGCCCAGACCACCCAGTTCGAAGGAGTTGAACAGGTAATTGTCAATATCCGCTCCGCGCGGCGCATGTCCCTTATAATCGTCGGCATACAGCCTTACTGCGAGAGCGCATTGCTTGATATTGTTGAGACAGGCTGTCGTCTGTGCCGTCTCTTTCGCCTGATTCAGCGCCGGCAGCAGCATCGCCGCGAGAATTGCAATGATCGCTATAACGATCAGCAGCTCTATCAATGTGAAAGAGACTCTTTCCCTTTTCATTCAGATGCCTCCTTGTTTATTTTCCGGGAACTTGATTCCCGTATGATCAATTTTGTATGGAACGTATAATTTCCCGGCGACGCATTTCCCTTGAGCTGTTCCATCAGCAGCTCGAAAAATTTCCGTCCCGCCGCTTCGTCATTCTGGTCAATGGTCGAGAGAGAGGGATAATAGAATTCTGAAAAGTCATCATTGTCGTGTCCGATCAATGCCATATCTTCCGGGATGCGGATGCCGCGGCACATGAGTTCCCGCGCCAGCTGCGCCGCTTCACTGTCATTGGAGACGATTACCGCATCCAGTTTTTTATCCCGTATTTCGTCGATGCAGCAGCGAAGCGGAATCCCGTGGCAGATGAATTCTTCTCCCTGGTTGCTTTTCCGGTATCCCGCGATTCTCTGGCGGTAGCTGCAACAGTTGCTGTTGCGCGACAGCCATAATCCGATCCGTTTTCTGCCGGTTTCCTGCAGGTGGCGCATCGCCTGCATCATACCGGTTTCCCTGTCGATCTTCACACAGGGAGCCTCCCATTCCGTGGGATCATGGAAAACCAGATTCTTCTTATCCTGAAAATAAGAGCGGACTTCCTCCTCGTGACCGGAGTATTCATGTGCAAGGCAGATCACACCATCGATACCGTGGCGCATGAAATTATCATAACATTCGAACAGACTTTGCGGATCGTCATGCGCCTGGCCGATCATCAGGCGGTATCCCGCTTTGACTGCGGTTTCTTCGATGGACCATAAGATGCGGTAGGTGCAGCGCGGCGCATGGGAGTCAATCAGCACGCCGATCTTCATGCCGCTCTTGCCTGCCAGAGCGCGCGCCGTGATGTTCGGGACGTAATTCATCTCTTTCGCGACCCGAAGGATTTCCGCACGTTTGGCTTCACTGACCCGAATGATATTTTTCCCGACATTGCTCAGAACACTGGCGACGGCCCCTTTTGAGACTCCCACCCGTTCCGCAATATCAATCATACGGGGTTTTGTGCTTTTTCTCCAGCTCATCCTGATCTTTTCTTTTTTTTGATATACCGGTTTATTGCTTGTATAATTATAAGCAATAAATCCGAAATGTCAAGAGGGAAAAGCTTGTTTTTTATCACTTTTTTGGTTTTTGCCGCCATCTTCCGGCTTTTCGCGAAAGTCCGGGGCGGAGCCTCTGCCATATCCGGGAACTCAAATCCGTTCAGATGAAACAGATTCGTGAAATACACTGGTCGAAGCTTTCCTGTCCTGGCAACCGCCTGCTGAGCGATGCTGTTCAAAAGGTCTCCCATGGCTTTTATCAGACGATTCTGCCCCAGGATACAGAAGGGAACCGGCTTCGCAACACCAGGCCGCCCCAAAAAGACAAGGTGAGGCAAAATGACTCCTGAAGAAAAACAGTCTGGAATTCCCTGTGTTCTGGTCGGAACCGATGGAAACATCTATGCGCTCTTAATACAGCGAACTGAAAGAACTTCCTTACGAAAGTACACGTCGCTGGATCCGAGTGTTGGAAAAGGCACGCCAGGATGATGTGAGCGACCCGGAATCGCTGGA
>CASEFP010000200.1 GCA_949287225.1 uncultured Lentisphaeria bacterium | reverse complement strand
TACTGCTGCGTTTCGATAAATTGAGACCAGTCTCCGCGTAATCTCCGTTCGGGATCAGGAACGATGCCGTTCGCTTCCAGAATATGCCGAATCGTTGTTGCACTGACATTGTATCCCAGATACCGCATTGTTCCGGCAATGTGTTCATATCCCCAATCGGGATTGCTTTTCGCCAAGTGCAGGACGCACGATTTTCGTATTTGCACCGATCATCTCCTTCCAATGGGCGATCCAGCCGGGCAGACGTGCAAGAGCAAACATCACCGTAAACATATTCTCCGGGATGCCGAGCGCACGGTAGACAATGCCGGAATAAAAATCCACATTCGGGTAAAGATGACGGGAAATGAAGTAGTCATCATGCAATGCAACGTCCTCCACCTCCAGCGCGACATCCAGCAGAGGATCGCTGATATTCATCTTCCGGAGGAAGTCATGGCACTCTTTCTTGATGATCCTGGCGCGCGGATCGAATGTTTTGTAGACACGATGCCCGAATCCCATCAGGCGCTGAGTGTTTTTCTTATCCTTGACCTGATCCACGTATTTCTTCACATCGCCGTTCTCCTGGATATGGCGGAGCATTTCGACGACTTCCTGATTCGCGCCGCCGTGGAGAGGACCCGAAAGCGCCGAGATTCCCGCGGAAATCGTGGCATACAGATTCACCTGTGCACTGCCGATCGTCCGAACCGTTGTCGTGGAACAATTCTGTTCGTGGTCCGCATGAAGGATCAGCAGGATATTCAGAATGCGGACGGCTTCCGGGCTGATCTTATACGGTGCGACCGGAGAATCGAACATCATGTTCAGGAAGTTGGCGCAGTAGGAAAGATCATGGCGCGGATATACGACCGGTTCGCCGATGCTTTTCTTGTATGCCATCGCCGCCATCGTACGCACCATTGAAATCAGGCGCGCCGTGGAAAGCTCGATATCCTCGTCCATCGAAAGCAGGTCCACATTCGGATAGAACGCAGCCAGAGCATTAATCATGGTTGACAGGATGTGCATCGGATGGGCGCCGCGCGGGAAATGGTCGAAGAAGTGACGCATGTCTTCGTGCAGAAGCGAATTCTTGTTCAGGAGTGTGGAAAAGAGCCTGCTCTGCTCCTCATCGGGCAACGTTCCGTGAACCAGCAGGTAGGCGACTTTCACGAATGCCTCCGTTTTGACGAGTTCCTCAATCGGAATGCCGCGGTATCTGAGAATGCCTTTTTCACCGTCGATGAATGTGATACTGCTGTAGCAGACCGCTGTATTGGTAAGGCTCTGGTCCAGAGAAACATATCCGGTCTCTTTCCGGAGCGGGGCAATGTCAAACGCTTTTTCCCCCTCGGTTCCAACGACCACCGGCAGTTTGATTTCCTTGCCGCCGATCTTCAATACGGCAAATTCGGATTCAGAATTCATTTCCATCTTTGTTCCCCTAAGTATACTGTTATGAAAGCCTTATAATGTAACTCCCTTTTACGGATATTCAATCTCCACTTTTCTTTTTCGGCACAATAAAAAACATTGGTTCCGATTTTGCACAGGGACTTGAAAAATGGAATTTCAGAGTATAGACTATCAGGCTAATCTTTAACCGGCAAACCCGAAGGGGGACAATAATGAACGATCTTCTGAAAAAAGAACTCGACAAGATTTCAAAATTGATTACACAAACCATTGCGGAAGACACCTTCCCGTCCGGAGTGTCGCCGGAGTGCCTCGCCTCCGCTGTGCGCGCCTATCCCCTGCATGGCGGAAAACGCCTCCGTCCCGCGCTCCTGATGTGGTCCTGCGGCGCCCTCGGCGGTTTTCCGGACGCCGCCGTTTATGCCGCAACCGCAGTCGAAATTTACCACTCCTGGACCCTTGTTCATGACGACATCATTGATGAGGACAACATGCGCCGCGGTCTGAATACTTCGCACATCGAACTTGCCGTCCATGCAAAAAAAGCGTATCGCAAGGACAAGGACATCTGTGCAAAATTCGGGCGTGATTTCGCAATCCTTGCCGGAGACATCCAGCAGGCATGGGCGGTCAATATGCTTCTCCGCTCCCTGGAGAAAGGATGCGCGCCGGAACTGGTCATGAAGCTCGTCGGCATTCTTCAGACCACAGTC
>CASEFP010000199.1 GCA_949287225.1 uncultured Lentisphaeria bacterium | reverse complement strand
TATGATTCGTGCAGGACTTTCAGTCCTGCCGCGGTCCAGCTGCGTAAGCTGGTCGCCGGAGGCGAAATCTCCCCGAAGGGGATTTCGTGCGTTGCACGACCGGCGTTTCGCAGCTGGACCACGCCAATGGCCAGCGACCCTTGACCCCGCGAAAAATGCTCTGCATTTTTCCGTATCGCCCGGAGCTCTCGAACTTTTCTTGGCGAAAAGTTCTCGTCACTGAGCGGTTTGAACCGCTCCGGGCGGGGGATTTCGTGCGTTGCACGACCGGCGTTTCGCCGCCGGACCACGCCAAGGGTCAGCGACCCTTGACCCCGAGAAAAATGCTTTGCATTTTTCCGTAATTTTGTGATCACGTTATCCTGTCAGTCCGGCTGCGCAAGCCGGCCGCAGGAGGCGCAATCTCCGATACTCTGTATCGGGGGCGTTCATCGGAATTTCAAGATATTATTATGCCTTCTTCTCTTTTCCGATCTGCCGGAAATAGGCGTCATGGTATTTCCGGAGCTTTCCGCGTTTCTCGCCTTCGGCTTTTTCCAGATAGGTGCCGCCGAGACAGAAACAGGCGAATCCGCCGGACGCCGCCGCCCATGCCGCCGCGTCGCTGATGTCGAACGAGCCTTTTTCCGTTCCCTGCGCATACTGCCGGACGAGAGAAGCGACGAATCCGCCGGCGAAATTGTCGCCGCAGCCTGTGGTGTCTCCGCGCAGGGAGGGATTCGCGGCGAGATCCTCGTCGACCAGCGCCGAAACCGGGAATGCGGTCAGCGGGGTCTTTTCAAAGAGCCGCCCGTCGGACCAGACGTAAAAATCCTTCGCTCCGTGTGTGACGACGAACGAGGAGACTCCAGCGTTCCGGAAAAATGCGCTGAAGCCTTCGAGGTCGCCTTTTCCGGAGAGCCGGACCGCCTCCTCCCAGTCGACGATCAGGAGGTCGATATAGCGGTAGGATTCCTCCGAGTCTCCCATTGGCCAGGGTTTGTCGGGGTTCCGCATTTCGTTGATGAAGTCGAAGACGGTGGAGACGATGTTGATTTTCCCCGCGTCGTGCGCGCGTTTCAGGAGTCCGGAGAGGTTCTCGTGGAGCGGCGGGACCAGTGCCGTCGCGCCGAACCAGACGATGTCGGCGTCAAAGAAAGCGTCGCCCAGATGTTCCGGCGTGTAGGAGTAGCAGGAGCCGATGGTGTTGATGAAGGTGCGCTCGCCTTTTCCGTTGTGGGCGCGGGGATCGGAGAGGACATCCGTGCTCGGCGTCGGGCCGGGAATCGTGATGTAGTGGTCCGCGTTCAGCGGCGTCTGCGCGATGATTGAACGGAGGAACTCCGCGGTTTTGTCGTTCCCGGTCGCGCCGTAGAAGCAGAAGGAGACCGGGAGGTCGGAGAGAATCTGGGAGGCGTTGATCGCGCCGACGACGGCGGGGCCGCCGAGATTTTTCGCATGCGGTGCGCGGCCGCCGGTCAGATTCTGTTTCAGGAGAGCGTAATCTTTCTTTGTAAAGGCTTCAAGCGCGTCGGCGAAGACGAGTTTGCCCGGGGCTAGCCCGCCGTCGCCGTCCTTTTTCGAGGCGCAGTCCGCAAAGGGCTGCGAAGTGAAGTCGATGTCGGCATACAGGATGTCTGCGAGGGAACATCCTGTGACGGAAACAGTCGTTTTTTTCATGGCGCACCTGCTTGTTTCTGTTTTTTCGCCGCCCCTGTTTCCCGTAAACGAAGACGTGTCGAGGCGGCAGGGAACATTTTTTCCGGAAGAGATGTCTTTCTGCCTGCCGCCGTGGAAAAGCACGGGCGGAACACCCCGGATTCCCCGTTTATCCGGATAAAATACATCGGGTGTCGAATTTTGTAAAGCGTCGATTCAAATAAAAAAAGAGGAAGGATGAGGAAAAATGGAAAAAAAATGAAAAAAAGAGCGGATTCGGATTGCGAAACAACCAAACAGAGATTACAGTCTTTCACGCTCCGGAAGAGAATTCCGTTCCGGCGCGCATGACAAGGAGGAATGTTTCATGAGTGAGGAAAAGAAGATTTTTGATGAAAATACGAATGACAGCGCCGCGCCCGAAGTGATCCATGCGGAAACTCCGGAGAATCCCGCGCGGAACGCTTCCGAAGAGATCGACGAGGCGATCGTTCCGGCGATTTCACCGCCGGGCGTGATCGTCTTTCCCTACGCGCTGACGCCGCTGGTTCTCGATAATCCCGAGATGATTTCCCTGGTGGAGAAGGCCGTCGCCGGAGAAGACCGCCTGATCGCGATTTTCCCCGAGATGCCCGATCCCGATACCCCCGCGTCCGACATTCAGGGCATGGGACTGAAGGTCCGCGAACTGGATCTGGACGGCAAAAAGGTTTCTGCGCTCGGTGCGCTCTGCCGCATTGTCAAGGTCCTGAAGTTCCCGGACGGGACGGTGCGCATGCTCGTGCGCGGACTCAACCGTGCGGAATTCGTTGAACGTGTCTTCCTGAACAGCATCCGTCTGGCGAAGGTGCGCTGCTTCACGACCGAGCCCGACAACAGCATTGAGACCGCCGCAATGGTGCGGAACGCGGTCAAGCAGTTCCAGGAGATCATTTCGTTCTCTCCGAATTTCCCGGAGGAGCTCAAGATTGCGGTGCTCAACCTGAACGACAACGTCCGGATCGCCGATCTGATCGCCGATTCGATCAACATCAGCTACCCTGAGAAGCTCGCGGTTCTGACCTTCCCGACGCTTCAGGAGCGTCTGCACCTGCTGACGATCCTGCTCAACCGCGAGGTCGAGGTGCTGAGGCTCGGTTCCGAAATCCAGTCGCAGGTCCACAACGCCATGAGCAAATCCCAGCGGGAGTTCTTCCTGCGCGAACAGCTCAAGACGATCAAGGAGGAGCTCGGCGAAGGCACGAAGAATCCCGACATCGTCGCGATTCAGGAGCGGATCGCCAAACTCAACCTGCCGGAAAACGTGCTTGAGATCGTCAAGAAGGAGACCGAGCGTCTGGAGATGATCCCGCAGGCCGCGGCGGAATACAATATCGCCTACACCTACATTGACTGGCTCCTCTCGGTGCCGTGGAACGATTTCACGGATGATCGTCTGGACGTGGCCGAGGCCGGGAAGATTCTCGACCGCGACCATTACGGACTCAAGGACGTGAAGGAGCGGATTCTCGAATTCCTCTCGGTGCTTCAGCTCAAGAAGGACCGGAAGGCGCCGATCATCTGTTTCGTCGGGCCTCCGGGCGTGGGAAAGACGTCGCTCGGAAAGTCGATCGCCGAGGCGATGGGGCGCAAGTTCGTCCGGATGTCGCTCGGCGGCGTGCGTGACGAGGCGGAGATCCGCGGACACCGCAGAACCTACATCGGGGCGCTTCCCGGACGCATCATTCAGGGAATGAAGAAGGCCGGAAGCTCCAATCCTGTATTCATGCTGGATGAGCTTGACAAACTCGGAAACGACTTCAGGGGCGATCCTGCCGCGGCGCTTCTCGAGGTGCTCGACCCGCAGCAGAACAACTCGTTCAACGATCATTATCTCGAAGTGGATTACGACCTGAGTTCGGTCATGTTCATCGCCACGGCGAACATCATGGATACGATTCCGGGGCCGCTGCTCGACCGTATGGAGATCGTGCGTCTGCCCGGCTACACCGCCATGGAGAAACGTCAGATTGCCCGGCAGTTCCTGATTCCCCGGCAGATCGAGGAGAACGGACTGGCGGACAGACAACTGGATTTCACGATGGAGGCGGTTGACGAGATCATCAACTATTATACGCGCGAAGCCGGCGTCCGGACGCTTGAACGGACCATCGGCGCGGTCTGCCGCAAGATTGCAAGGGAGATCGTCGAGGGCAAGCGGCCTGAAGGCGAGGCAATCGTCGTGACGGACAAGCTTGTCCGCGAGCTGCTGGGAGTCCGCCGCTTCACGATGGACGAGGCGATGCGCAAACCCGAGGTCGGCGTCGCGACCGGCATGGCATGGACCAGTGTCGGGGGGACGATCCTTCAGGTGGAGGCTGCCTCCATGCCCGGCAAGGGCGATCTGAAACTGACCGGTTCGCTCGGCGACGTGATGAAGGAGAGTGCGCTTGCCGCGTTTTCCTTTGTCAAAGGGAAAAGCGAGGAGCTCGGAATTGATCCCGTGCTTTTCACGAATCACGATTTCCATATCCATGTTCCCGACGGGGCGACTCCGAAGGACGGGCCGTCCGCCGGCGTCACGCTGACGACTGCACTGGTCTCGCTTCTGACGGATACGCCTGTGCGTCCGGATATTGCGATGACCGGAGAGATCACGCTGCGCGGAAAGGTGACTGCGATCGGCGGCGTCAAGGAAAAGACGATCGGTGCGATGCGTTCGGGCATTCGGAACATCATTCTTCCGGAGGAGAACCGGAAGGATGTGGACGACATTCCCGAGGATGTGCGTGAGAAGGTGACCTTCCACTTCGTTTCGACCGTGAAAGATGTGCTGGATCTTGTTCTCGAAAAGAAAAAGGTCACGAAAACAAGGAAAAAAACACAAAAAAAATAAAAAATTGCGACAGCAATTTTGTGATCGTGCAGGACTCTCAGTCCTGCCGCGGTCCAGCTGCGCAAGCTGGTCGCCGCAGGCGAAATAAAATAAGCGCGCGCAGCCGCGCAACTAAAAAATCTGCGCGCGCAGCCGCGCAATTAAAAAAAATTGCGACAGCAATTTTGATTCGTGCAGGACTTTCAGTCCTGCCGCGGTCCAGCTGCGCAAGCTGGTCGCCGCAGGCGAAATAAAACACGCGCGCGCAGCCGCG
>CASEFP010000198.1 GCA_949287225.1 uncultured Lentisphaeria bacterium | reverse complement strand
CCACAAAAGACTGCTTGAGCAGTTGTCAGTGGAAGGGGTGCGACTGGCGAACCAAGTTCAACGCCCCTTGAGGGGCAGGCCGGTATCATGCCCTTATAGGGCAAGTGCAAGCCACCGGCTTAGCCGGTGGTTTTGACTTTTTTGTCTGCGGCGACCAGCCTGCGCAGCTGGACCGCGGCAGGACCGAGAGGAGAGCACGAAGTATTTAGCGATGCAAACATCGCTAAATGAAACTAATTTTTTTGAATCAGGAAGCTGCATGGCAATTCCTTTCACGGCATTCAGGATCTCCGGCAGGATTTATGAACGTCATGCGGCGCATCCTCCGGTTCTGTATCTTCAAAAGGGGGAACTGGTCAGATATCTTTCTTCGAATGCCGCTGCCAGGTGAGGGGAGCACTCATAATTTCACGGAGACTATTTCCTTGATGATGTACACCATCGTTTTCCGGAATCCGGACAGCCATTTCGCGCTTTCCGATTCGACGGCATCCAAACGGTAATATTATTTCCGGCACGGCGAGGCAGATCCTGAAAAAGGAACAGTATTATATGCCCGAAAAACGTGAATGGAAACGTCTGCGGATATACGCAGCATCACTGGCGTATTCAGATCCGGAGAAGCTGTTTTTCCGCAATGCCGTATGGGATCTGCCGGAGGATTTTCTCTTTGCGCGTGACGGTTTTCAGCGAATCGGCGGTGGCTGCCTGTCATGGAATTCACGAGGGGGAACGCCATAGTGTTTTTTAAATTCCCTTGAAAAAAAGGCAGCGTCACGGTAGCCGCACTCCTCTGCGACGGACCGTATGTCGCGGGTGTTCAGAGTGAGCAGCTGCGCGGCGTATTCCAGGCGCATCCGGATCAGATACTGAACCGGTGTGCAGTTCACATATTTCCGGAACAGCCGGTTCAATGTCCGTTTCCCGACATGAAATTTTTCCGCCAGAGCATCCAGGGAATTGTCTGCTCCCGGCGCGGCGGCAATTCCATTGAGCATGATTTCAAACTCGCCTTTTTTTCCGCTCCGCCCCAGCTGACAGGCCAGTTCCGCAAACAGCGCGTAACCGAGCGTGGACAGTTCGGTATGCAAGGTGGAATCAGATTTTGTGATGGTCTCTCTGATTCTGTCAAACAGTGTCCCGATACGTTCCTGGTTCGCTGGCCGCATCACATCCTCCTCCCGCAGCGTCTCCAGATTGCCGAGAATGGAAATTACCGGACCGGGATTGAAAAGCAGATATTTTTTCCGCAGCGTTTCTTTTGGAGAAATCCGGAAAAGGTAGGGCGCGCCGGGTGGAACCAGAAAAAGATCTCCTTTTTTCAATTTGAAACGGCCTTCCCGGTAATGCAGCGTTCCGCTTCCGCCGGTGATCCATTGTGCGGCCCAGTAGGAATGCCGGATTGGAATTTCCGCTCCGGACCGGAACAGGGAGTCACCGTAACAGAAAAGATGCAGCAGTCCCGGACCCGGGCCGCCTGGCCGCTGCTTTTCCAGCAGAATCTCCTCGGTATAATATGTCCCTTCCGTGCATATTTTACGGAAAGGGTGGTTTTTTATTCTGTTTTTCGGCATTTTTATCCAAAATTTTGTCAATATAATCCAAATGAAACATATTGTGTTTTCCCATTCTTTCAAGTATAATAGAAAAAAAGAGCGGTATTTTCAGAATCATGATGCCGCTGACAAGCCGGCGAGCCGGGAAAAACAGAAAAAGGATGGATGAAGATGAGTAAACGGATCGGGATCATCGGTTTTGGAGAGATGGGGAAGCGTCATGCCCTGGAGTTCCGGGAAGCCACATGCGGGATGATTACCATTGCCGGCGTGGTCGAGCCGGATGACTTGAAATATCGTCAGGGGTGTGGATGGAACCATCTGGAGGAAATTCCGCGTTACGGGAGTATCACTGAACTGCTGGAACGCGGAAAACCTGACGGCGTTCTGATTACATCACCCAATTACATGCATTACGCTCATCTCCTGGAACTGGCGGATTTTCACAACCCGATCCTGCTGGAGAAACCGCTTGATACGACTCTGGAAAACATCGTCCGGATTGTCCGTTTTGCCCGGGGGCACAGGGGAATCATTCTCGTGGATCATGTCATGCGCTATGCTCCGATCATTCAGGAGGCGAAACGCATGATTGAATCGGGACTGATCGGAAAGGTCTGTTCCTTCGAGTTTTCCCAGCGGATAGACGCAGGGGCGATGTACCATACCTTCCGCCGTTCCATCGCGAAAGGCGGCGGGCACATGATAGAAAAGGCGACGCACGATCTGGATGTGGCGCTTTTTCTGACCGGGGCGATGCCGGAAAATGTCGTCATGGTTTCCCGGAGACAGCTTTACGGCGGCACGCGTCCGGATGATCTCTGCTGTTCCAACTGTCCGGATGTTCTCAAATGCGACTCGGCAAATCTGTCGCATCGGAACGCGGTGGACAATTTCAAGGATATTGACGTGACCAACGACCTCTGCGTTTTTGCAAGGGAAGTGGACGTTCCGGACAATGAAAGCTGTCTGATTCAGTGCCGCGGCGGCATTTTCGGCTCCTATTCCCACAACTATTTTTCCCGCCAGGCCGGCCGTTCAAGATCCTACGAGATCATTGGAACGAAAGGGGCGCTCTTCCTTGAAATGGCCGCCGCTCCGGATTACCAGGGCGTCATTCACTATTACCCCCGGAATCTCGAGGGGAAAACCGATGTCCGCAAATACAACTATTTCGGGAAAATCCATTACAACGGAGGGCCGTATCTTGCAAGACATTTTTATTCCCTGATGACCGGTGCGGAAACACAGCCCTATACCACGGTTGATCAGGCGTTTCTGGCGGAAGCGCTTGGACTGGCTGCGATGGAAAGTGCGAAAGCCGGCCGCTTTGTATCGCTTGCGGAAATCGTGCCCGAGGATTTGAAGGATGTTCTGAATGGAGAGAATGCGCAATGAAAGTCGGGCTGATTGGGTGCGGTGCGATCAGTGAAGTTTATCTTTCCTGTTCGGCGCAGTTCGGGAACTTCAAAATCGTGAAATGTGCCGATCTCGTTCCCGAACTTGCGCGGAAACGGGCGGAACAATTCCATCTGACTGCGGTTTCTCCGGATGAACTTTTTCTTGATCCGGAATTGGAAATCATCCTGAATCTGACGCCGCCGCAGGCGCATACCTCCTTGAATCTGCGCGCACTGGAAGCCGGCAAGCATGTGTATTGCGAAAAGGTGTTTGCTCTTACGCTGGAGGATGCGGAAAAAGTTTTCCGCAAGGCGAAGGAGTCGGGTCTCTATGCGGCCTCCGCGCCGGATTCCTTTCTCGGCGCTGCGCAGCAGTACGCCCGTGAACTCGCCGATCGGGGAACGTTCGGAAGATTCTTCGGCGGAACGGCTTCCATCATGAACTGTGTCGGTTTCAAATCCGATCATCCGAACATTGATTTCTTCTTCCGCAGGGGAGGGGGACCGCTGATGGACATGGGGGCGTATTACTTTTCCGCGCTCTGCGGCATTCTCGGGCCGACCGTCCGGGTCGGCTGCATGGGGGGACGCCTGGATTCCGAACGGACATGTGTCGCCGGGAAAAGCATGGGAAAGCGTTTCCCGGTCGAAGTGAATACGCATCTTCAGGGAATTGTCGAGTTCGCATGCGGCGCGGTCGTCTCCCTGAACACCAGCTTTGATGTCCGCGCCCACTCCAATCCGCGGATTGAATTGTACGGTTCCCGGGGCACACTGCGCCTTCCGGAGCCTTCCTCATTCGGAAAAAGCGTATTCATGTTCACGGAAGATGCGCCGCAATGGGAGGAAAAAATTTCCCCTTACTCTTTTGCTTCCATTACACGCGGGCTTGGAATCGCGGAACTCGCCGATGCCATTGAGCATGGAAGAGAACCGCGATGCTCCGCGGAATTCGCCATGCATGTATTGGAAATCCTCTGTGCCATGGAACGCTCCTGCGGAGAAAAACGCTTTATCGAGCTGAAAACGACCTGCTGTCGTCCAGCGCCGATGCCGCAGCGTGTCTCCTTCTGATCTCCCATTTGAGCCTTCCCGGGAAGGTTTACTGATCCTTTTTCTGTTCGGCTTCCAGTTTCGCGAAACGTTCCTTGTCGGCCAGGGAGACATTGCCTTCGACGACGCCGTTGTCCAGAATGTCCGCTTCGCGGTGTTCCAGATCGCGGAAGAGCCGGACCAGGTCGATCACTCCTCCGATGCCGAACCAGAATGTCGAAATGAACGCCACAATGCCGGGAACCAGCAGAGTTGTGATGAAGAAATAGTATCCCCACCACTGAAGCGGCCACGGCGTGACGATATTCCAGATGACAACCAGAACAAAGCAGATGATGAAGTTGTAAATGAAACTGTAACCGAAGACGCCCCATGCGATGATGCGGTCGCCCCGGGTATATTCCTCGGTAATGCCGATGAACTTGAACTGAGCCGCTAACGCGGCGGGAGTGGTGGCACCTCGCTTATCGAATGATATCTCTTCCCTATTTTCTCCGACAAGTCAATGTCGGCTTGTAAATTCCAATGACATGCCGTATATTGGATATGCTTTCTTCAT
>CASEFP010000197.1 GCA_949287225.1 uncultured Lentisphaeria bacterium | reverse complement strand
CATTCTTTCGTCTCAATGAATACGCCCGGAGCTCTCGAACTTTTCGAAACGAAAAGTTCTCGTCACTGAGCGGTCTGAAGTGCTCCGGGCGGGGCTTTCGTGCTCCGCACGACCAGCGTTTCGACGCTGGACCTCGACAAGGGTCAGATGACCCTTGACCCCGAGAAGAATGCATGCGCATTCTTCCGTCTCATGCCCGAGTCATGGGGGGAAGCACGAAAGCCACCGACCCTTGACCCCGAGAAGAATGCATGCGCATTCTTCCGTTTCATGCCCGAGTCATGGGGGGAAGCACGAAAGCCACCTCCCCTTGACCCCAGGAAGAATGCATGCGCATTCTTCCATTTGCAATAGAGGGAAATATTAATTTTATTAATTTTATTTTAAATTTTATTGATTTTAATCTTGATTTTATTAAAGAATCATTTATAATGAAAAAAGGAATCAGAAACGGAAAAAGCATATGGGAAAAGATCATTTCTCGAAAAACTGTCAGAACTGCGGCTGCGAACTGCACATTACCCGTATGGAATGCGACAGCTGCGGACTTGCCGTCGAAGGAAATCTCGAATTGCCGCGTCTGGCACGTCTGAGTGCGGAAGACCGCGAATTCATCGAACTGTTTCTCCTGTCCGCCGGCTCTCTGAAAGAAGTCGGAAAAATTCTCGATCTCTCCTATCCAACCGTGCGGAACCGTCTGGACCGAGTCATTGCACATCTCAAAGAGCTTGACCGCGACCGCCGGAAGGAACGCTTGAATATCATTCACAAACTGGAACGCGGCGAAATAACAGCCGAGGATGCCGCGCGCCGTCTGGCAAAACTTTCCTGAACCTCCGATCAACAAGGAAAAAATATGGAAAAACTGGAATTTCTCCTCTTTCTGTCAGCATTCATCATCAATCAGTTTCCTGTGATAGCACTCGTTTTTCTGAGCGCAGTCATTCTGATTCTGGTGTTCCGGGAGCGCCACCAGTACAACATGACACTGAAAATCTCCCGCGAGGAGGCGGAAATCCGACGTCTCGCAACAAACGGAACACTGGACGATACGGAAACAGAAAAGCTTCTGGCAAACTGCAATGCCCTTCCGGAAACGGAACAGAAGTATCCGGAACCTGATTTCGCATTGAAACTGGTCTCCGCGTTCGCCAGAATCCATGCCCTGCTGAAACTCCTGTTTTTTGCCTCGGTTCTTATCTGGATCTTCGGACTCCACTTTCTCGCAGGCAAAGCTCCGGAACTCACCTCCTCGCTCAATGGTCCGTACTCCTCCTTCGGATGGACCGCAATTACGTTTGTCTGGGGACTGACCGTCGTTTTTTCAATATGGGAATTCCGTGCGGCCAAACAGGTCTGCCGCGGTGGAATCGCGGCGCGCAATTTCCTGATCTTCGTCTGGCTTTTCGATCTCCTGTTTCCACTGCGCATTGAAGCGCATGCGCTTCTGTTTCAAGTGCTCATGGCGGGCTGTGGAATTTACACGCTGTATGTGCTGGCATTCCGTAAAGATGCCGCGCGCCGGATTTCCCTCCAGCATCCGGAATTCACGGGAAACAAAAAAATCGTGATGCTTTCGCTCCTTGCAACAGTGATTGCATGCGGCTGGGCTGGAGTAAAGTTTACGCAGTCCTTTTCCGTTGCGGCACATGGTTCTGCCGCGGAAGTCTCGTCAAGTTTCGCGGGGCCGGTATGCGCCGCACTGGAAGAGATCCTGCTGATTCAGGGAACACCGGAAGAGGAAACACTTTTCATGGCGGATTGTCTGGCGGAAAAAATCCGGAAGGAACTGGATATCCCCTGCCATGTGCAGAAATTCGATGCACAGACTTCCATACTGGACTTGAACAGACAGCTTCCGCTTGTAATTCTCCGGACGGATCCGTGTCCGAATCCGGTTCTGAAACTGGACATGCCCGGGATCGGACAGAACATTCCCCTGAACATTTCATCTCCGGCCGGTTTTATTTTCAAGTATTGGCGAAAGCATCTGTCATTTGATCTTCACTCACTCAGACGCGAATCCTATTCGTCTGTCGTCAACGGTTTGCTCTTTTCCTCCGTAAACCGTTCCTTCACAGGCAAAGTCCTGTGCGGCTATTCAGGAACTGACATGCGCCCGGCAGTGAAAAAAGCGGCGGAAAATCTCGGGAGGAAGCTGATAGAGAGTTTGAAATCCGCGGACACTCCGGCGATGCGGATTCCGCCTTATGCGGCAGATCCGGAGCCTTTTCCTCTGCCGGAGCTTTCCGGCCTTGCCGAACTGCGGCTGGTGAACCGCTGTTATGCATTTGAATATCAGATGTTCGACGTTTACCGTTTCAGAATATCAACGCCGGAGCAGGACCTCGCCTATATCCGGAAACAGCTCTCCGGTTCCATGGAGGAAAGCAAAGCCATGGATGGCGTTTCTTTTTCAAAATTCCGGGAGAATCGAGGGTATCAGAAAGAGATGGTTGATGTTCTTCTGTCCGCGGGAGACAAAGCATCTGGAATCAATGCGGATTCCCGTTACGGGCTTCTCGTCTGCCGGCGAGCTTCCATGTCATACAATAAACAAATTTATTCCGCCCGGGCGCTGGAGGAGTTCCGCAGAAACGATCCCGTTTCCTTTGCCCTTGCCAACGGAATCCGGCTCCTGAAGACGCCGGAGGAGCAGCTTCATCTGCTGGAGGAGCTTTCGGACCGCCCGGAATTCGGACTGGATCACAAACTCTGCATTTTGGATCGCCTGGCAGATCACGAATTCCAATCACCCGTCCTTCGGAATGTTCTGGATCGCTGCTTCCGGGTGTGTGCCGGGCAGACGATCGCACGGAAGGAGAGTTCCCGTTTTCTTTCCCGGATGAGTACGCTTTTCCGATACAGTGGAAAAGAGAAACGGGAGAATCTGCGAAAGGATTTGATTGGGGCTCTTGGGGACATGTATCTCCGGATCCGTATTCCGGAAAAACCGGGACGGATTGTCCGGACGTTCCCGAAAGAGAAAATGAAATCGCCGACGGTGATTGAGTTCTTTTTTGATTCTCCGGATTTCAGCCCGCTATTTTATGGATTTGGTTTTTTCCGCAAACAATCGGGAATGGAGGTCTTTCAGGGGGGAAGCACGACATTCAGCCTGGAAGAAAAACAGAATATGCCATACAGATTCAGCAGAAATGGATGGACTGTTTTCAGCAGGAAGAAACCCTTTCAGCTTGAGGGTATCTATTGGATGGACGAAGGTCCGAGTACACGAGCGTATGAGATTCCGCAGGAAATCAGTTCGGAAAGAAATCCTTTTGAAACCTGCATTGCACTGGATTTGCGCAAGCGGACTCTGACATTGGGAATCCTGCACGATATGGAGAGAATACTACAGGAAAAATAAAAAGAGCGCGCGAAGCCGCGCCATTAAAAAAAATTGCGAAGCAACAAAAAAAGCGCGCGAAGCCGCGCCATTAAAAAAATTGCGAAGCAACAAAAAAAGCGCGCGAAGCCGCGCAATAAAAAAAATTGCGACAGCAATTTTGATTCGTGCAGGACTCTCAGTCCTGCCGCGGTCCAGCTGCGTAAGCTGGTCGCCGGAGGCGAAGTCAAAACCACCGGCTAAGCCGGTGGCTTGCACTTGCCCTATAAGGGCATGATACCGGCCTGCCCCTCAAGGGGCGTTGAACATGGTTCGCCAGTCGCACCCCT
>CASEFP010000196.1 GCA_949287225.1 uncultured Lentisphaeria bacterium | reverse complement strand
GCGCGCAGGTCGTTCCCGATCTCCCCTGCCCTGCCGAGGTTCTCCTCGACCGTCCCGCGCAGGCGTTCCGTATGTTTCGAACCGTTGTCCAGGAGGCGGACGCGGACCCAGTCGCCGCGTTTCGCACCTTTGAGGGAACCGATCAGCTTGATGTCCGCAAGGAAATGACTGTCCAGCGGCTTGAGCATCCGTTCGGAGATGATGCTTCCCGTCACAAAGCGGCGGTTCCGTTCGGCGATCTCGACGACACGTCCGACGGGTCCGCGTTCGTCACGGTCCTCATTGGTGATCTCAACCTTGACACTGTCGCCATGGAGCGCGCCGTGGACATCTTTCGGAGGAATGAAAATATCCTTGCCGGAGGCATTCTCCGGGGTGACGAACCCGAATCCGGCGGGATTCGCGGAAAAGCGGCCGCTTACAATCCGCCGTTCCGTCTTTTTCCGACCATTCCGTTCCTTTGCCTCCGTATGTTTTCTTTTTTCTGCACCCATTGCTGTCCCCTCCTTGTGATTGGCCGTCCGCCCGGGCGATTTTCTTTTTTCTCCGGCCAATATGCCCCCATATTCCGCGAAAATCAAATGAAAAACATTGCTTAATGAGAGTTTCCGTGTTATTTTATCAGGAGGAAAAAACAGATTTTCTCAATTTGCGAGGTGTAAGATATGGGAAACGGGAAAAAACCGACGGTTTCGCTTTTCCGCAAGATGAAAAACGAAGGCAGGAAAATCGTAATGCTGACCGCGTATGACGCGCCGACGGCAAAACTGGCGCAGGAGTGCGGCATCGACATCATTCTGGTGGGCGATTCGCTCGGGATGGCGGTGCTCGGCTATACAAGCACGCTTCCGGTCACGCTGGAGCAGTCGCTGCACCACTGCGCGGCGGTCCGCCGGGGCGCGCCGGACGCGTTCATCGTCGGCGACATGCCGTTCATGACCTGCCATGCGAGCGAGAGCGAAGCCCTTAAAAACGCCGCGCGCTATCTTCAGGAAGCCGGATGCGACGCGGTCAAGATCGAAGGCGATGCCGCCCTCGCCCCGACCGTTGAGCGGATGGTTCACGCGGGAATCCCGGTCATGGGGCACATCGGACTCCTGCCCCAGCACATCAAGACCTCCGGCGTCTACCGTGTCACAGGGCGCGGCGAGGCGGAAGCGGAACGCATTATCGCAGACGCGAAGGCGATGGAGGCGGCGGGCGTGTTCGCCATGGTTCTCGAGTGCTTGCCCGCTGAACTCGGAAAACGGATCACGGAGGCAGTCAGCGTCCCGACGATCGGAATCGGCGCGGGCGTGCACTGTTCCGGGCAGGTTCAGGTCGTCAACGATCTGCTCGGACTGTTCACGGACTTCCAGCCGAAACATGCGAGGCGCTATGCGAATCTGACGGAGGAAATCCGCCGCGCATTCACCGAATACGTTTCCGATGTCCGCGAGCAGAAATTCCCGGGGCCGGAGAACTCCTTCTGAACTTGACCGGACTTTCCCCCTGCCGGACTGGCATGGAACTGTCTGCCGGCGATCCGGGAGAAGGGTTCCCTTCATGAGAAGCGGATGTTTCCGATTTCTGTATCCCCATACATGCAATTTGCAAGGAAACCGGATTGGAAGAGCGATTTTCTGATAAAGAGGAGCGCATTCCACTTTTCACGGCAGAGTAAACCTTTTTTCGTTGTATTTCTTCTCACGGACGCTATATTATTTTTCATGAAGAGCTCTGAAAAAGGCATTTCCGCGCCTTGCGCCGAATGGAGGCCCGGATCTTTTTCAAGGCGGGATGCGGCGATCGGTCAGCCCGTCATCAGATCGGACATGACCTTTTTCCTGGAAAAAACGGAAAAGGTCCAGCGACGTGTCCGTTTCTTGCCGGAGCAGGAAACCCGGAATGGGAAAATCAGCGGAAGCCCCCGCGCAAAATGAGAGAGGGAGGTCTTTGCAATGTTTGACAGAAAGAAAATTCTTTGGATTGCAGCGGTATTGTTCGGACTGCTAACTACTCAGCTTCCTGCCGTGGAAAAAAGCAGAAGCGCTTCTGAAAAGCCCCGGATTTCCGAAAACGCGGAAACTGTGAAACCAGCGGAAACACCCCGTTACCGTGTCTGCGTGCTGGATTTTTCCACTCCGGATATTCTGGGACAGAAAAAACTGCTTGACGGGAGAAACTCCACGATTGAGATTCCGCCGCAAAGCACGCTCAATGACGCGGACAGGAAATCCCTCAACAGCATCACGCAGGGCCTTGTGCGCCTGCTTGACGCCTGGGACAATACAAAAACCAACGCAGCCAACCGGGCCGCACAGGCCGGCGACAATGCTTTCAACAGACAAAAGGCATTGGAACTGTATGACATCACCGTAAAGGGGGAAGCCCGTCCGGTCATCCTCGGGGCGGAGTATCTTGCCGCCCGTCTCGGACGGCATAATGACGTTTTCAGCTGCATCGACGCGCAGTCCGTGACCGGCGCCATGAGCCGCCTGCGGCAGTCACCGGATTTTCCGAAGGATTTTCTGCGCAAACTCGCGCAGGAAACCGGGGCAACCCATCTGATTTACGGCACCGTATCCGACCTGCGCACAAAAATAAATTCCTTCAAGGGATACGGCATCGAAACGAAAAACGTCACGTGGGAACTTGACGTGATTGTCAGGATGTTCGATCTTGCAGCCCGGCGTTCCGTATACAGCAATGTCTATACGGGCAGACACAGCGAACAGCGTCCGGCCGGAGGAATGACTCTGGACAGCAGTCGCTTTCAGACACTGATGAACTCCGCACTGGAACAGGCGGCGGAAGATCTGTATCAGACCTGCCGGAACCGCGGAAACAAGGCTGTCCAGGTCCGTCCGGTGACTCGGATGCCTTCCCGCGGAATGAATTCCGCACGGAACACGGAAACGGAATGCCTCATTGCGGGCATTCAGAACGCCGCAGGATCAGACGAATAATGTAAAACAGGAAAATATGAGGGAAAGCTTATGAAGACCGTTTTTTGGGCATCCGCACTTCTGCTGGCTGTTTCGCTGCATCTTGGCGCAGCCGACAAGCTCGCCGTAGCCGAACCCGTGGGAAAGGGTGGGGTGAATGCTTCGGAAATCGAAATGTTCTGGGGAATTCTGGAATCCTCGATCCGGTCCCCGGAATATCAGCTGATTTCCCGTGCCGCGCTCAAACAGATGATGACGGAAATCGGACTGACCGGAAGTTCGGGACTGGTGAATCTGAATGCGGCACAGAAGGCAGAACTCGGACGCCTGGAGACCGTCAGATATCTTCTGGTCTCCGAAATCGGCAGATTCGGCACCCGCTTGAACTGCACCTTGCGGATTCTCGATTCCTCAACGGGAGAGATTGACCAGACACGCACGAAAAACATCCGCTGCCGGGATCTGGACGAGCTCGCAGACAAGGTGGAACCCGTTCTTCAGGAGATGCTTTCCCGGAAAAAGATCGGATACGGCGGAGAAACCGTCCGGGTCGCAATGCTTGCGCCAGTTGTCACATACCAGCCCTCCGCGGCAAGGACATTTGTCAACGCCGCCGGATTCACCTGCCGGACAACGGATCTGAATCCTGCGGATCTGGTCAATGAGTTCGCCTCACGGATGAAAAACGCGTTCACCGGTCGGAACATCCGTCTTCAGTATTTCACCTCTCTGAATACCTTTCTGAAAAAGAACAGCCTCGATGCCATCGGAGAAATGGACGGCTACGCCTATCAGAGGCTCGGACGGGAACTCGGAGTCAAATATCTGCTTGTCATGACCATTCCCCGCTTCACACTGACACAAGGGGAAAAAACCATCGCGGAAACAGGGGTGAAAGCCAGAATTTTCGAGACGGATATCGAATGTCTGCTGGAACTCCGGAATGTAGAGGAGAAGGGCGACGTGGTCTGCCAGGAGACCTTCACCATGAAACAGGATCTGAGGAAAAGTGTCGCTCCGGCGCTATTAAAGACCTGGACCATTCAGGACTGCAGTTGCTTTGCCATTCAGAGCCTCGTTGAAAAACAGATCCGGCCATGGCTTGCCGCCGCGAAGGAATTCAAAGGAAAATAAGGATTCTTCATCACGATGCCGTCTTTTGGAAAACTCCTTCCCCTTGCCGCGGCAGTGCTTCTGAGCGGATGTTCCGCAATTGTGAACTCTCATCTCCAGAAAGAGGAGATGATGAAAGCCTATGAGTCCGGTGACAACAGCGCTGTTGCAAAGGAAATCCGCGACAGACTGCGGGAACCGGCCTGGTACAACTCCTCGGTCGTCAATACCGGCGATGAGCTCATGTGGCGTCTGGAAGCTGGCGCATTCTTTTTTCATGTGGGCGACTTCAAAGAGAGCATCGAACAGTTCCGCGCCGCGGAACGGCTGATCGCCGGATATGACGACCGTGCACGAATCAGCGTCCGGGACGTATCCGCGGAAGCGGGAGGCGCATTGACGAATCTGAATGCCCTGCCCTACCGCGGCTTCTGCCGCGACCGCCTGGCGCTTTCCATCTATAAATCCCTGGCGTATCTGGGTATGGGAGACGAGTCCGCGTTTCGCGCGCAGCTCCGCCGCCTCCGCGAAGAACAGAAAAAAGTCCAGGACGACTACCGTGAGTTCTTCGAAAAGGAAAAAGCGGAGCTAGAGAAGGAGAAAAAACTCCATCCGGACGCCGCCGGAAAGGCCAATGAAGCAACCTCGGCTTCAGAACTTGCAGGAAACTCGGAAAATGCCGAGTTCCGTGCCGGACTTGACGAAGTCAAACGGATTGCAAACCGGGGATACGGTAATTTTCTGAATCCTGCCGCGATCTTTCTTTCCGGTCTGGGCTCCGTCCGCGACGGGAACTACAGCAATGCGGAAATTGATTTCCGGCGTTTGTATGAGGCGATGCCGGGCAATCCTGCGTTTCAGCGCTATTATGCAACTGTTCTGGAAAAAGCCGCTTCGGAGCCCCCGGCGGAACTGCGGAGCACGAAAGGGTTTGATTTCCCTCTGGAGCAGGATTGCGTTTATGTTTTTTTTGCGAATGGAAAGACCGCCGCCTTCCGCCAGATCGCCCTCTATTTCCCGGTCATGACGGCCTGGCCGATGTGCGAATTTTATCCGGCGCCCTTTGAACAGCTGCATCTTGAGGCGGACAACAGAACTTATTCCACACTTCCCCTTGCAGACATGGACGGCATTCTTGCACAGGAATTTGAGGAACGACTTCCGGGAATGATTGCAAGGATCGTGCTCGGCACACTGATCCGGGAAGGCGCCTACTATACCTCGCTTGCTCTCGTCTCAGCTGCGGACATGGACCCGCTTGCAAAAACACTCGCCGTCCTGGCCATTGCCCTGGGCGGCGCTGCCTACCGGGCCGCGGTAAACACGGCAGATACCAGAAGCTGGGAAATTCTCCCCAAGGAATTTCAGCTGACGCAGTTCCCCATGCCGGAGAACCGGAAGATTTCCCTTGAACTGAATGGATCCCGGAAGATCTGCAGGACCGTGGAAATTCCCGCGGATACCCGGTCCGCAATTCTGTTCGTCAGTGCGCCAAGCGCCCGGAATGTGCAATGTCATCTACTGTCACTCAAATCCAAATGAGGAGGAAAACAATGAACAGAATATTCCTGTTCGGGACCTGTGCTGCCATCCTGCTGATGACCGGCTGTCAGGACACCGTCAACACTGTGGAAAACACGGAGAAGGCCATGGCTCCCGAAACGATCCGGGATACAAGGATCGTCACGGACGGATTCCTGCGGGATCGTCTTGACGTAAAAGACGTGAAGGTGTCCCGGACTCCCGACGGCTTCATGAAGGTGCAGATGGAAGGACGCAACGTCCGGACCGGCTTCTTTTCCGAATTGTGGAGCAGCATCACCGGTGATTCCCCTTACAGACTCATGTATAAATTCGAGTGGTTCGATCAGAACGGCATGCAGGTCAAGGGAATCCTTTCCAACTGGCAGCGTGTTGATGTCATCCCCGGGGAAACCTTCTACTTCCAGGGGATCGCGCCGAACACCTCCTGCCGCGATTTCAAAATCAGCATCAGAGAAGCGGAATGACAACCCGGACAAAATAAAAGGAAATACAGTATGAAAAACACCAGAAAAATTTGCACGTTTGCATTCATGACCGCCGCCCTCCTCTCTGCCGGATGCGCAAGCACGGAAATTTATGACGATCCGGAAAATCAGCCGGACGACATCCGATCCGAATGGAGCATTTCCAGCGCCGAACTCCGGAAGGCTGCTCAGGCGGCCGTCGAAGAGGCCTTGAACGATCCGGATTTCATTGAATTCGTTTCCAATTACAGGAAAAAATACAATACCAGGCCGATGATGAAACTGGCTCAGGCGAAAAACAACTCCGACGATCCCGATCTGGATGTCACTGAATTGAACGGATTCATTGAAAACCAGCTCCGGAAATCCGGCAAAATCCGCATCACACGCTATGAAGGAGCGAACCGCGAGTCATCCGTCGGGGCATCCCGCGACAATCAGTATGACGAGAATTTCCGTCAGGACACCGTGGCGAAAACCGGGACCATCGAAGCCGCCGTCCTGATCATGAAACCGTATATCATGTCCAACAAAGTATCCGACGGAGGAAAGAAACGCATCACCCGCACCTTCACGATTGAAATTCTGACGGTCAACGGAGAGGTCATCATGAAATGCGACAAGCAGCTCGGATTCAAAAAGACCAGAGGTGTGTTCGGCTGGTAATTACGACATCTGCCGGAACCTTCCTCTTCTGCGGGAAGGTTCCGGGATTATGGACGCTTCTTTCCTCCGTTTTCGGGTTACTAAACGGCTTTTTGAATAAAAAATCATCCGAAAAAGTTGCCATATTGCCAAAATGACGCTATTTTATAGGTCTGGTTTTTTAAGGAAAGGAGTCTCATTATGGGAAAACTGTTCGGCACCGACGGAATCCGGGGCAAGGCAAATGTCTATCCGATTACTCCGGAAACCGCACTCCACGTCGGTAAATCCATCGCTCATGTCTTCGGCGCCGGGGATAACACCCCAAAAGCCGTTCTCGGCAAAGACACACGCCTCTCGGGTTATATGCTCGAAACCGCACTGACCAGCGGACTGGTCAGCATGGGAATGAATGTACTCGAAGTCGGCCCGATGCCGACCCCCGCCGTCGCGCACCTGACAAAATCCCTCGGCGCGGACTGCGGCATCATGATCACCGCCTCGCACAATCCCTCCGACGACAACGGAATCAAAATCTTCAGCGCAGACGGATTCAAACTGCCCGACGACGTCGAAGCACGCATTGAACACTACATTCTCGAATCCGAACGCGGCAACGAACTCCAGGGTTCCCGCCGGATCGGCAAGGCATATCGGATCGACGACGCGCGCGGACGCTATATCGAATTCGCAAAAAGCTCGATCAAAAATCACTCCCTCAAGGGAATCAAGGCGGTGCTCGACTGCGCCAACGGCGCGGCATACTCCATCGCTCCGCTGATCTTCCGCGAACTCGGTGTCGAGGTGATCCCCACCGCCGTCGAACCCGACGGATTCAACATCAACGACGGCTGCGGCGCAACCCATCCGGAAAACATGTCCGCACTCGTCCGGAAATACGGCGCGGACGTCGGAATCTCACTCGACGGCGACGCCGACCGCGTCATCTTCTGCGATGCCGAAGGCAATGTCGTCAACGGCGACCGGATCATCGGACTCTGCGCGCTTGACTACAAGGCGCGCGGCAGACTCTCCGGCAACGCGATCGCCGTCACCAGCATGAGCAACCTCGGACTGCTGGCGGCCATGAAAAAAGCCAACATTGACGTGATCGTCACCGCCGTCGGCGACCGCTACGTCATCGAAACCATGCGCGAAAAGAACCTCTCCCTCGGCGGCGAGCAGTCCGGTCATCTGATCTTCCTCGACTACGTGACGACCGGAGACGGCATCATCTCCGCACTTCACGTTCTGAATCTCATGAAGCAGAAGGACACCCCCCTGCGCGAACTCGCCTCGTTCATGGAGGAATATCCCCAGAAGCTCCTCAGCATGCCGGTGCGTGAACGCATCCCGATCGAACAGCTCAAGATTCTTTCCGGCGTGATCTCCGACGCGGACAAGGCGCTTCAGGCAAGCGGCCGCGTCGTCGTCCGCTACTCCGGAACGGAAAACAAAATCCGCCTCCTCGTCGAGGCGAAGGACGCTTCCGACGTCGATCTCTGGCTCGGAAAACTCACGGACGCGGTAAAACAGGAGCTCGGATAAGATGATACGCATATTGGAATCCGGAGACGCGGCACTCCTCGAACCGCTGACCTGCCGCCGCGCGCCATTGGATATCCAGGTCGCCGGGACCACGCTCAAGGGCGCGCTCGAACAGCGCTGGAATGAACTCTTTGAACTTGCGCCGCTTCTGACAGGGAAACAACTCTCCGCCGCGTCGGACTTCTGGCCTTCGCGCGCCCTGATCGAGATCCTCGCGCGCGGAAGCGGAAACTTCACGCTGAAGGCGGGGGAGCAGCCCGTCGCGTGGCTTTCAGACAGCAATGAAGCGGACGCAAACGCGCTCACCGTCACACCCGATGAAAAATCCTTCCGCATCGTCTACCCGTGGCACATTCTCTCCGTCAACGAGGATCTGCTTGGAAGCATCCGCGAAAGCCGCATCGCCGGAACGGTGCGCGAACGCGTCACGATCGACGGAGCGCTGGTTCTCGGCGAAGGTTCGGTGATCCTCCCCGGCGTCTACATGGAAGGCGTCGTGGTGATCGGAAAGGACTGCAAGATCGGCCCGAACTGCTACATCCGCGGGACCACATACATCGGCGACAAATGCCATGTCGGACAGGCGGTCGAAATCAAGAACTCCATCCTGATGGACCATGTCGCCGCCGGCCACCTCTCCTACATCGGCGACTCGATCATCTGCCCGAAAACCAACTTCGGCGCGGGCACGATCATCTCCAATTTCCGGCACGACGGATGCAATCACCGCTCGATGGTCAACGGCGAACTCGTCGACACGCGCCGCCGCAAATTCGGCGCCATCATCGGAGACAATGTCCATACAGGTATTCACAGCGCGATCTATCCCGGACGCAAAATCTGGCCCGACGCCGCCATGCGTCCAGGTTCCGTCGTGCAGA
Organism: uncultured Lentisphaeria bacterium; assembly: GCA_949287225.1. GTDB lineage: Bacteria > Verrucomicrobiota > Lentisphaeria > Victivallales > UBA1829 > UBA11452. Next base: position 28,306 of record CASEFP010000196.1, on the reverse strand, counting down.
AGGATCTCAAGCAGGCTGATCATGAAGGCAAATGAACTTGTTGACCTGAATCTGCGCCATTTCTGGCACCCCTGCACGCAGATGAAGGACTGTGAAACGCTCCCGCCGCTTCCGGTCGCGACCGCCTCCGGAAGCATCATCACGCTGAAGGACGGGCGCCGTCTGATCGACGGCATCAGCTCCTGGTGGTGCAAGAGTCTCGGACACGGCGAGCCGCGCGTCCGCAAGGCGTTCATCGACCAGCTCAACCAGTTCGAGCACGTCATCATGGCGAACTGCTGCACGGAACCGGTCGCGCAGCTCTGCGAGGAGCTCTCGAAGCTCTCGCCGGGACTGGAACGCGTCTATCTCGCCGAAAACGGCAGCGTCTCCGTCGAAATCGCCATGAAGATGTCGCTCCAGTATCACATGCAGACCGGGCACCCGGAAAAGAACCTCTTTGCCGCTCTCCACAACGGTTATCACGGTGAGACGATCCTCACGCTTGCCGCGGGGAACTGCAAGCTCTATTCGAAGCCGTTTCTCCACCTCTGTCCGAAAATCCCGAAACTCGGGCCGCTCCATTATCTCAGCGGCGAAGAGTCCCCGGAATGGGCGAAAATGCCGGAGGAGCAATGGAAGAAGATCGAAGCGCTGCTGGAGGAGCACGCGTCTGAAATCGCGGCAATCGTCTTCGAGCCGGTCCTCCAGGGCGCGGCTGGAATGCTGATCTACAGTCCCGATCTTCTGCGCCGTCTGCGGAAATGGGCGGACGACCACGGGGCGCACCTGATCGCCGACGAAATCATGACCGGTTTCGGCCGCACGGGAAAATTCCTCGCCTGCGAACACGCAGGAATCCAGCCGGACTTCATGCTGCTCTCCAAGGGGCTGACCTCGGGTTACTGCCCGCTTGCCGCCGTCGTCACGACGGACAAGGTCTATGAGGCGTTCTACGCGGACTACGGAACGGGGCGCACCTTCATGCACTCGACGACCTTTGCCGGATATGCGCCCGCGGCCGCCGCCGCGCTTGCCGTGATCCGGATCTATCAGGAGGAGAAAATCGTCGAACAGGTCGCGAAACGCTCCAGGGGACTGCGCGCGCGGATGCAGAAAATCGCGGACCACACCGGAATGCTCGCCAACGTGCGCGGACTGGGATTTTCCACCGCCGGAGAGATCATCAACCCCGACACGGGAAAATCCTTCCCGCGGAATCTGCGCACCGGCTTCCGCTTCTCCCGGCACGTGATTGATTCCGGTGTCATTCTCCGCGAACTCGGAACCGGCGACACGATCTATTTCCTGCCGCCATTGAACACGCCGGAATCCCTGCTCGACGAGATGGCTGCCATCACCGAACAGGCGCTGGTCAAAGCGGTGCGTGAATCGCAGGAAATGCCTGCAAAATGAATTACCGCGATGCAAGCATACGCGGTATCGGGGATTTCGCCTGCGGCGACCAGCTTACGCAGCTGGACCGCGGCAGGACTGAAAGTCCTGCACGAAGCATTTTTGCGATGCAGAGCATCGCTGTATGAAACTGTTTTTTTTGAATCATAAGAAAGGACGCGCGGATCATCATGGACTGGAGAATCTGCGCACTGCTTTCCGCTCTCTTCGCGGCGCTGACGGCGCTTCTGGCGAAAGTCGGCGTACGGAACATCGACTCGAATCTGGCAACCGCGATCCGGACGGCGGTCATCGTGCCGCTGGCCTGGGGAATCGTCTTTTTCACCGGCGCGGGCGCCCAGCTGAGGCAGATCGGAACACAGAACTGGATTTACCTCGTTCTCTCCGGCCTTGCGACAGGGCTTTCCTGGCTCTTTTATTTCCGGGCGATTCAGCTTGGAAATGTCTCGAAGGTCGCCCCGATCGACAAGCTAAGCGTCGCGATCACGATTCTGCTTGCGATCCTGTTTCTTCATGAACCCGCCGATCCCAAGGTGATTCTCGGCGGGCTCCTGATCACGGCCGGTTCGCTCGTACTGCTGATGTAGAATCACGCCGGCGGCAGCGGCACATCAGATGCGCCTTGTTCGTCAGAATTCCCTGCGCGCCGATGGAACGGAGTCTCCGCATTTCCCCCGGATCGTCCGTGAAAAAGACATTTCCGCGCAGTCCAAGCTCCCGCATGAGGCGGAAGGTGGTTTCGTCCGAGAACTCCCGGATCGGCTGGACAAAACGGCAGTGATCGGCCTCCCGGCACAGTTTCAGGGTTTCCGGCAGCGAGCGCTCCTTCCAGCCGCGCGTCGTGCACAGTTCAATCTCCGGATCAATGGCACGCACCGGTTCGATCAGTTCCGGGTAAATGGTGAAATATCCCCGGTCATACATGTCATACTTCCGGAAAAGACGGCAGATCTCCCGCAGAACGGCATCGCTTTTCGCATAGACCTGGATATTCATCGCGACCTTGTCGCGGAACTCGGCGAGAATCTCCTCGAACGTCGGGATTTCCATCTTCTCATAGACAGGAGTTTCCCGGCGCGCCATCTGAAGCCAGAAGGAGAAATTCAGCTTTTTCAGCTCGGAAAGCGGATATTCCTCGGGCATTCCGTCACCATTGCTTGTGCGCCTGAGCGTCTCGTCATGCAGAAGCACCGGGATGCCGTCCGCGGTTCCGCGCAGATCAAATTCGATCATATCCGCCCCCGCCTCAATGGCTTTGCGCATTGACAGGGCGGTATTTTCGGGAAATTCAAACGAGGCGCCGCGATGCGCGGTGATCATGAAATGAGCGGGATCCGAATATAAGTCCGTCAAAGTCTTCATAGTCTTCTTTCCGGTATTCCCTGCCGCCCGCGGCATAACGGACGGCGGGAAAGTCGAAGTTTATTTGAAAATCTCCTTCAGAACATCCGCGCTGACCTTGAGATCGACAAGCGGTTCGCGCAGATGGGTGTCATGCTCGATCAGCACCCATTTGTCATAGCCGCGGCGTTTGAGTTCCTCGCCTGCTGCTGCAAAATCAAATCCCGCGTTGCCCGCGCCGAGCTCGCAGAAGCGGAGGCGCTGATTCCAGCGGTCAAGTCCGAGCGAAGCGTCCATGATGAACACATCCTTGAAATGGACGCTGACGATGCGGTCGTAATATTTCCGGATGATTTCGACGTTGTCTCCGCCTGCTCCGGCAAGATGTCCGAGATCGAGCAGAAGAGAGGCGCCGGGAACGGCCTTGAGAAAATCTTCGAGCTCCTGCTGACTTTCAATCCGGGAACCGAGATGATTGTGCAGCGCGGCTTTCAGTCCATAGCGTTCGGCGGCCTTGACAAAACGGTTTGCTCGACGGCAGTAGACGTCGAAATCGACATCGCGTCCGGCGGGACCGGGAATCAGCCAGACATACTCTTTCCCGAGCGCCGCAGTGTATTCCATGCCGAGCGCGACCTGATTTCCCGCAACACGGCATGTGGCGAAATCCATTCCCATTTTCCGGTAGACCGCCGCCTTGTAAATCGCGTCCGCAGCATCGCAGACCTCCAGACGCTCGGTTCCATCGAGTCCGATCGAACGCAGTTCTTCCAGTCTCAGAGTGATGTCATAGCATCCGCCCTCCCAGACATTCATCCCATAATCCGCGACACCGAATTTCATTTCTGTTCCTCCCGTTTCTTTGGTTCCAGATCCAGTTCAATTTAATTTTTCCCGGCTTTTTTGCAAGTTCCTTTTCTGAAAAAAGTTGTCTTCTTGTTTCTTTATCAGAAAGGAACACTTCTCTGAAAAGAGGAAAATCAGGCATTGCAAACCGGTAATCTTATCCTTATTACTGACGACACAGAAAAGCGCAGCGGCCCCATGGAACGCAAAACGGGAGAAATGGATCTTACGGGGAAGGCTCCAGAGGCACTTTGATGATCTCAATGGAAGCCTTTTTCAGTTTTCTGCAATCCTCATCGGAAAGCGCTTCGTCCGTCACCAGCAGCTCAATGTCCTTCAAAGCGGCAAAACGGGTCAGCGCCTTTCTCCCGAATTTTGTGCTGTCTGCAATAATCGCCACATGGTCGGCGATGCCGATGGATTTTTTTTCCAGATTCGAGAGACTCACATCCGAGGTGTAGAAACCGTAATCCGAATATGCGCCGTCGCACCCGGAAACCAGCCAGTCCACATGATATTCCTCGATGTTCTTTTCCGCTATGGGCCCGACCAGATCCAGGGAGTTGCTCCGCAGTTCACCTCCGAGCAGAATCACTTTGCAGCAGGAGCGGAACAGGACAGATGCTACGGATAGGGAATTTGTCACGACCGTCATGGGAAGGACATTCTGTCTTGCTACGATCTTGGCGAAAGCAAGACTTGTGGAACCAGTGCTGATGAAAATCGTGTCGCTCGGCAGAATCCGCAGGAACAGTGCGCGGGCAATCGCGAATTTGCGTTCCAGCAGCACCGTGTCGGTCTGTTCCGGCTCATAACGCGCCGGATGCGGAAGTGCGCCGCCTTTGACCAGTAGAGCCAGCTTTTTCGCTTCCAGTTCACGCAGATCGCGCCGCAGTGTCATTTCAGTTACGCCGAGTTCCCGCGCGGCACTCTTGATCCTGATGCCGCCGGACTGAAGCATATCGAGAATTCGTTTATGACGCTGATGCATGATTTTTCCTCTCTGTGTAAAGAAAATGTTATAAATTAACATTAAGTTTCATAAAAAACAACTTCTCAGCATTTTTTTTCTTGCGAAAATTGTTTTTACGGGTATTTTCCAGTCACACGGACGGAACACCACCAGAGGAGAAAAAATAATGAGATTCATCAACATCGTCGGATATTATCCGGGAAAACTCGATTATATGGTCAGCGAAGCCAGACGCCTGCAGAAGGAATCCGGGCTGAACGAGGTCGCCTTGAGTCTGTCGCTGCATCCCGAGGGACTGCCTGCCATTGAAAAACCGATCTGCTATAAAAGAGTCTTTCACGATTACAAGCAGGCGCTCGAAGGCAGCGGAATCCAGGTCGGAATCCTCCTCCAGAGCCTGATCGGCCACGGCTGGCCCGGCGCACCCGTTTCCCTGGAAAGCTGGCAGAAGACGATCAATATCCATGGAAAAGAGACCCGCTGGTGCCCGCTGGATCCCGGATTTCAGGACTATATCTTCAAAACCGTCGCGATGCTCGCCGAAGAAAAACCGTACTCCTTTCTGGTTGACGACGATGTGCGGCTGATTCATGGAGAGGGGCTTGAATGTTTCTGCCCCCTGCACATGAAACGCTTCAACACCCTCTCCGAACACGAATACACCTCCGACGAACTCCGGGAAGCCGTGAAAAACGCCGAACCGGGCGATCCCGTTCTCGAACGCTTTGAAAAAGTGCGCACGGAATCGCTGTTTGAATTCGCCACGCTCATCCGGTGCGCGATCGACAGCGTTGATCCCAGTATTCCCTGCGGCTACTGCACCCCATGGGAAGAATTCCTAATCACCGGAAAAATGGCAAAAATCCTCGCCGGGAAAAACCAACCCTTCCTGCGCGCAAACAACGCCACCTACATGGAAGGAGATGCAAAATACCTTCCCTTCCGGATGGGATACACACAGGTTCTCCGCAAGATCAACAGCGACATTCCGACGGTCATCGACGAATCGGACACTTTCCCGCACCACCGCTACAGCAAATCCGCCTGCGGCATGCACATCCATATCACGGCGGGAATCCTGAACGGCTTAACCGGAGCAAAACTCTGGCTGACCAATCTGAACACTCCGGATCCGGAAACGGAAAAACCCTACGACGAAATCCTCGGACGCCATGCCGGATTCTATCAGAAACTCGCGGAAATCATGCCCGCGGCAAAACTCCAGGGCGCAATCACGCCGATTCAAAACTGGAAAAAATTCTGGCATCCGCTGCATTCCGGAAATGCTTTCCTGAAAACGGACTGGCAGGTGCAGATTCTCAATCAGGTCGGAATTCCAGCACGCTATGAGTTTCTCTCCGAACCTGGTATCCGGATGCTTGCCGGCGAAGATGCCGTGGCCTTCTTTTCGGATGAGGAGCTCACAAAGATGCTCAGCGCCCCCCTGCTCCTTGACGGGACTGCGGCAAAGGCGTTCTGCCGCCGCGGCTTTTCCCGGGAGATCGGCGTCGAAGCGGAAACGAAGGAGTTCCGCTTCAATTCCGAAGAGATCTGCGATACGGGCGAACTCCTGACGCTGAACAACGATTTCGTCTGCCCCTTCCTGACCGTCAACAGCCCCGATACGCGAATCGTGACGAACCTTGTTGCGTTTTCCTTCCGGAAATCGACGAAAAAAACGATCGTCGCGCCCGGCACGACAATCTGCCGCAACAGACTCGGTGGAACGGTCGCGGTCTATACGGCCCATCTCGGCATGCCGATGCAGTGCTGTCTCTCCCCCGGCAGGAAGCGCCTCCTCCTCAAAGTGCTGGACATCCTCAACGGCGTTCCCCTCCCTTATGTGGCGATGGACGAGCAGAACATCTACATGATCCATGCCCTCCTCCCGGACGGCGCGGACATGCTTGCATTGTTCAATCTGAATTTCGACCATCTGCCCGCCCTTCATATCAGAAGCGGAAAGAAAATCCTCTCCGTCTCCGAACTCGCGGGCGACGGCACATGGAAGAAACTCGAATGGAAACAGACGGGAAACAAGCTCGAAGTCGCCGCCCCCCTGCCCTGCAGCTGTGGAATCATCCTGAAGCTGAAAACAGAGGATGATGTTAAAAAATAACATATTATTTTAAATAAAATAACATCCAGATACGATTTTCTCTTGCGAAAAAGCGGCGTGATGTTATAGTTCATCCAAAGCAAAGGCAGTCTTTCTGATTTTTTTTTAACATCCCACAGAAAACAAGGAGTCTTGACAAATGGGCAAGTACAATCCCGCACCGTATCAACTGGACCTTGCACGTTATCCGCATCTTGTGACGAACACCATTCCCGGGCCGAAAAGCAGAGAACTTCATGCACGGGCGGCCAAATATTACCGCGGGCTCTCCGGACAGGTGAAACTCTTTCCTGTGGCATTCGAGCGCGGCTCCGGCTGCATGCTCCAGGACGTGGACGGCAACCAGTACATCGACTTCTCCAGCGGTATTTATGTAACAACGCTGGGGCACTGCCATCCGAAGATCTCCGAAGCCGTGGCGAAATACGCGAAACAGCTGATGAACGCGCACGATTTCACAACCGAAATCAAGGTGAAACTGCTCGAAAAGATGGCGTCGGTTCTCCCCGGCGACCTCAAGTGTTTCCAGCTCTATGACAGCGGCACGACCGCCGTCGAAGCCGGTCTGCGCACCTGCCGCGCGGCGACGGGAAAACATGAATTCATCAGCTGCTTCATGGATTTCCACGGCAAGAGCGGACATTCGATCGGACTTGCCAGAATGACGAAATTCAGCGGTCCGGCGCGCCCGGAGGGGTTCTATCTGGTTCCGCGCCCCGACACCTACCGCCCGTGGTGGACCCGTCCCGACGGCACGCTCGACACGGAGCGATATCTGGAATTTTACGACAAGTTCATCCGGGAATCCACCACCGGACAGGTTGCCGCATTCGTCCTCGAACCGATCCAGGGATGGGGCGGAAGCATCATGCCGCCGGACGACTTCTTCCCGAAACTCCGCAAGTTCCTCGACGAACGGAACATCCTGCTCTTCGCCGACGAGGTTCTCACCAGCATGGGCAGAACCGGAAAAATCCTCTGCTGTGAACACTGGAACGTCCTGCCCGACGTCGTCACGCTCGGCAAGGGTTTCGGCAACGGATTTCCCGTAACCTGCATGGCGGTGCGCACCCCGTATGCGGACGCGGTCGACAAGATCAGCGCCTCGACCAGCTACGGCGGAAACCCGATGGCATGCGCCGCGGCCCTCGCCTGCTTCGAGGTCATCGAGGAGGAAGGCCTTCTGGAACATGCGCAGGAACTCGAAGTGCTCTTCAAAAAACGCATGGCGGACTGGACGGAAAAATACAGAATCGTCGGCGACACCCGCTGCAAAGGATGTCTGCTCGGCATTGAGCTGGTCAGGGACAAAGTCCTCAAGACTCCGTTCGACGAGGCCGGAAAGATGGTCTATCAGAAGGCGTTCGGAAAGGGCCTCGCCTGGGTGCCCGCCGGACACATTCTGCGTATGAGCCCGCCGATCATCATGCCCGACGAGGTCGCGCTCAAAGGCATGGACATCATCGAAGAGGCGATCGCGGAAACCGAAAAGGAACTCCCGGTCTGAATGCTCCAGCAGCGGGGCTTTCCACAAAAACAAGGATTTGTTTCATGAACAATGTAAGAGACTTCGGTGCAAAGGGCGACGGAACCACCCTCGACACGGAGGCAATCCAGAAGGCAATTGATGCGGGCGGAATGGTCTATTTTCCCCCGGGAATCTATCTGAGCGGCACGCTTTTTCTCAAATCTGACGGCGGACTGGATCTCTCCCCCGGCGCACTTCTGCTGGCAAGTCCGGACAGAAAGGACTACAACGCGGACAACTTCTGCGAACAGAACCGTGTCTTCGCTTCGGAACAGGTCAGCGGCGCGCATTTCATCGTCGCCGTCGAACAGCACAACATCACCATCCGCGGCGGCGGACGGATCGACGGCAACCGGCGGGCATTCTATGAAATTCCAGTCGACCGTTACCCGCTGCCGGAGGAATATCCGCCCTGGCGGCCCGGACAGATGATTTTTCTCTGCGAATGCGAAAATGTCACACTCACGGATCTGGAACTCTTTGATGCTCCTTACTGGACATGCTTCCTGCACGGCTGCGAGCAGGCTGTAATCCGCGGACTGCGGATCCGCAACAACCCGTATACGCCGAACGGAGACGGAATCGACATCGACTGCTGCCGTTTCGTCACAATCAGCGACTGCATCATAGATTCCGGAGACGACTGCATTACACTCCGCGGCTATCAGGAACCGCTCAAACGGAAGAAAAACTGCGAATATATTACTATCACAAATTGCATTCTGAGCACAAAATGCAATGCCTTCCGCATCGGAGTCGGCAACGCCGCCATCCGCTTCTGCACCATCAGCAACATCATAGTTCACCATACACGGCACGCCATCTGTTTTGTTTCCGTATATTCTTCGCACAGCCAGGGTGTGCAGATCGAAGAGATCACTCTCAGCAATATCGTTCTGGAAGCGGAACGGGCCTTTGTGATAAAAACCCGCAACAACACCCTTTCCGGCCTCCCCCCGGGAAAAGCAATACGAAAAATCGCTTTTTCCCATTTCCGGGGAACGGTCTCACGAGGATCCGCGATCATCGGAAGCCGGGAAAACAGAATTGAAAAGATATCCCTGGAGGACATCAGGCTTGCATGCACCGGCGGGGAGTATCTGGACTCCGACAGTCCGCGCAGAGAATTTTTCCCGGATGAATTTCATCCGGCGTTTTTCTTTCTGAAACATGCACGTGACATTACATTCCGCAATGTCGAAATCGACTGGCAGACCGATCATCCAGCATGGAAATACGGTCTTCTTGCCGAACACTCCGCGGAGATCGACGCGGATGACTGCCGTCTCGGAAAACCCTATGAAATGTAAATGCTGATCCGCATGAAAAACTTTTGCACTAAATCAGCAAAAAATCTGGAAAAACACGGATTTGCGCGATACATTCAACGGAAAAAGACGACAGGAGGATCGAAATGAAAACCTATAAAGTCGGAATGATCGGATTCGGATTCATCGGGAAGGTTCACGCCTACGGGCACCTGAACATTCCCCTCTTTTACGATCAGCGGGAATTCGGAAGCAGAATCACGCACGTATGCACCTCCCGCGCGGAAACCGCGGAAAAAGGCGCCATGCAGGTCGGAGCGGAACACGCGGTCACGGACTACCGCGAAATCACCGAAAATCCGGACATCGACATCGTGGACATCTGCACGCCGAACAATCTTCATTTCGAGGCACTTCTCTCCGCTATCCGGCACAACAAGCACATCTACTGCGACAAGCCGCTCACCGCGACGCTGGAGGAGGCCATGCGGATCAGGGAGGCGCTCCGGGAGTATAAAGGCATCTCCCAGATGACGCTCCAGAACCGCTTTTTCCCGATCACACTCCGGGCAAAACAGCTGATCAACGAGGGGTGCATCGGCGAAATCCTCGAATTCCGCGCCTCCTATCTGCACTCGGGAAGCGCCGATCCGAAGGCGCCGCTCAAATGGAAGCTCTCCGGCGCGGCGGGCGGCGGCGTCGTGGCGGATCTCGGAAGCCATGTGCTTGATCTGATGAATTACCTGCTCGGCGATTTCAGCGAAATTTCGGCGGTCACGCACATTGCGTATCCGGAACGACCCTCCGCGGAGGATCCCTCGAAAATGGTGCGCGTCGACGCGGAGGACAACATGCTTGCAACCGTGCGTCTGCCCAACGGCGCATACGGCAATATCAACGCCTCCAAGATCGCCACCGGAACCGAGGATGAAATGAGCTTTGAAATCTACGGAAGCAAGGGCGCGCTCCGGATGGTTTCGATGGATCTGCACAAACTCTATTACTATGACTGCGCGGCACAGGCTGGCCCCATCGGCGGCTTCCGTGGCTGGACGGCGATCGACTGCGGACAGCGCTACGACAAACCGGCGGGCTTCCCGACCCCGAAAGCGCCGATGGGATGGCTGCGCGGACACATGCACTGCCTTTACACCTTCCTTGAGTCGATTTCCCGCAGGAAACCTCTTGGCCCGACGCTGGAACAGGGCATCTACATTCAGTATCTTCTGGAAAAGGTCAGGGAATCCGCGGCGAAGAGGGGCTGGGTCAGGCTATGAGTGTTCCTTTGCAGGAGATCAACTGGAAAAAAAATCTCTTTTTCATCTGGCTCTCCCAACTGCTTTCCCTCGCCGGATTTGCGGCGGCAATGCCGTTCATTCCGGTCTACATGCGCGTGAAATTCGGAATCGAGGATCCGAATCTGCGCGGCTGGTATGTGTCGATGTTCTACTTCTTCGGCATGGCCAGTTTCGCGGTGTTCACCCCGATCTGGGGACTGCTCGCCGACCGCTACGGACGGAAGCTCATGCTGCTGCGCGCGAGTTTCGGCGCGGCGCTGCTGATGCCCTGCATGGCATTCGCTCCCGGCATCTGGACGCTGATCGGCATCCGCTTTCTGACCAGCATGTGCTCGGGAACGGTAAACGCCGCCCAGACGCTGATCGTCTCCACGACGCCGGAGGAAAAGCACGGATTCGCGCTCGGCTCGCTGAGCTCGGTGGTCTGGAGCGGCAATATGCTCGGCTACCTTGCAGGCGCCGTGATCGTCCACTATTTCGGATACACGACGGCTTTTCTGTTCTGCGGCGGCATGTATCTGATCAGCGGGATTCTCGTCCTCTTCTTCGTGCGGGAGAATCCGATCGAGCACCTGCAGAAGCCCGCCGTGCAGGAAATCCCCGCGCGGAAGCGCGCCATCCATCTTCCGGATTTCGGCAGAACGGTCTGGATGATCCTCTCGCTCTTCCTGCTGATGGCATTCGCACGGCGCTTCGACGAAGCGTATCTGGCGCTTCAAGTGGAAAACATCGCCGGACATGTGAACACGGAGCTGCATACCGGCTGGATCAGTGCTCTGGCGGCCTGCGGCGGCGTAGTGGCTGGTGTGTGCATCGGCTATCTGGTCGATCATTTCTCGCCGGGGAAAGTGGCGTTTCCGGCGATCGTAATGTCGGCGTTGTTCGTGCTCGGACAGGGATTCGCGCCGACGCTTGCCGTACTCGGAATCTCGCGCTTCTTCACATTCGTCACGGCAGGCGGGCTGGAACCGGTATTCCTGACGATGCTCTCGAAGGCGTCGCCGCCGGAGCGACGCGGGCAGATTTTCGGGTGGAGCTCGACCTTCCGCACCTGCGGTCTTCTGCTGGCGGCTCCGTTCGGCGGAACAATGATTTATCACTTCGGGGTCCGGAGCGTTTACGTTGTCGCGGCGTGCGGCTTCATCTTCCTGATCCCGTTTGTACTGTATGCGATCAAACTCACCCAACGAAACACTCCCGGCGTCGCGGGAGGAAAGGAACTTTGAAAGATGGAAAAACTCCTGATCGGATGGAGCGAGGCGGACATCACGCCCGAAACGGACAAACTGATCCCGCTCAACGGGCAGTATTATGAACGGCTCACCCATGAAATCCACTCCCGACTGAAAACAGTCGCCGTCGCGTTCAGCTCCGGCAGCGAACACTTTCTGACAGCATCCATCGACAATGTCGGCGTACAGGAACCCTTTCACAAGCTCGTGCGCAAAACGGTCGCAGAACTTGCTCCGGAAATCAATCCCGAGCATATTTTTCTGAACGCCATCCATACTCACAATGCGCCTTCCGCCAAACTGCAAACCTCCGCAAGCGCCGTATTCAAGCCGACCGAACGGCCGGACATCCTGTCCACGGAGGAATACGTAGCATTCGCGGTCCCGGTCATCGCCTGGAATCTGGTCAACGCGTGGCGCGCCCGGAAAGAGGGGGGAATCGCCCGCGCTTTCGGGAGTGCCCGCGTCGGACACTGCCGCCGCGCCGTCTATTCCACAGGGAAAGCCGAAATGTACGGCGATACCACCCGGCGCGATTTCATCGGCATGGAAGCCGGCGAGGATTCCGGCGTCGACATGCTCTTCACCTTTGACAAGACGGGAAAACGCACCGGCATGCTTCTGAACGTCGCCTGTCCCTCTCAGATCATGGAGGCAACTTACAAAGTCTCCTCCGACTTCGCGGGCGCGACGCGTGAACTGCTGAAAAAAGAATACGGAGAGGAGTTCCATACGCTCTATCAGATCAGCCCGGCGGGATGCCAGTCACCACGCGATCTTGTCCGGCATTACACGACAGAACCCGACTTCTGGCACGAGGACGGAGTCGCGGTGATGGCGGAGCGTCTGCGGGATGCGGTAAAGATGGCGACATATGGCGACATCAACTGCGCCCCTGTTTTCCGTCACACGGCAAAACGCGTCTCACTTCCACGCCGCCGCGCCTCGTATCAGGAGTATGTCGCGGCGAAAGCGGAACTGGAGCGCCTGACGGCAATCCAGCCGGAGAAAGAGGCATTTGAAGCGTTCTGCGCAGAAACGCACGCGAACGAGAAAAAGGGCGGAGCTGGGCCTTATGACAGCAAGCTGCATCACTTCGTTCTGATCAAAAATGCGCAGGCTGTTCTGCGCCGCTATGAGGATCAGGAGGAAGCGCCGCGCATCTCCTTTGACATGAACGTGGTCCGCCTGGGCGACATCGCCATCGCCTCCAATCCGTTCGAGCTCTATCTCTATTACGGGCAGATCATCAAGGCACGCAGCAAGGCAGCGCAGACGTTCCTCGTCCAGCTTGCCGCGGGCGCGGATCATCCGGCGGGTTACCTGCCGAGTCCGGACGCGGAGAAATTCGGCGGCTACGGCGGACTCATCATCAACGGACAGGTCGGTTCCGACGGCGGGTATCTGCTCGCGGACATCACAGTGGACGAAATCAACCGACTTTTTGAAGAATGATGCATACGCCCTGCTATCTCGGCCTTGACATCGGGACAACCGGAATCAAGGCCGTTCTCTTTGATGAAAACGGACGGACATGCGGGACCGGTCTCGCGGAATACACGCTCGAAACACCGGCGCCGGACATCGTCGAACTCGACGCGGAGCAATACTGGCGCTCGACGCTCGACGCCATAAGTCAGGCGCTCCGTCAGTCGGGGATCGCGCCGCGCGACATCCGGGCAGCGGGCGTGACCGGGCAGGCGGAAACGCTGATCATGGTCGATGCTTCAGGAAAACCTCTGCGCAAAGCGATCGTATGGCTCGACAACTGGGCGGGGAACGAGGCGAAAAGGATCGAGAGGAAGTTCACATCCTCAGCGCTTTTCCATCTTTCCGGGCAGACGGAGATGCTCCCCTGCTGGCCCGCGTCGAAAATCCTCTGGTTCCGCGAAAACGAACCGCAGCTCTTCGCGAAAACGGCAAAGTATCTGATGGTCGAGGATTACATCTTTCACAAACTCACCGGGCGTTACGCGACCTGCCGGGGGCTGATGCCCTCCAGTCTCTATTACGACATCCGCACGAAACAGTATGACTGCGCCATGCTTGATTTTCTGGGGATCCGCGCGGAACAGCTGCCCGATCTTCTGGATCCCGGAGAACAGATCGGACCATGCAGGAAAAACGATTCGCCGATCCCACCGGGAACGCCGGTCGCCGCCGCGCCGATCGACCACGTCTGCGGAAATCTCGGAAGCACCTGCGCGGAAAAGGGAATAATTTCGGAAACAACCGGATGCACGCTGGCGCTCTGCGCTGCCTTCCCGTCGTTGCTCTACGACGAACAGCGGCGGATCAGCACCTATCTCGGCAGCACGCCCGACACGTTCGTCCTGCTGCCATGGGCGCCGACCGCCGGAATGCTCCTCAAACACTTCCGCGACGAATTTGCGCAGGGGATGAGCTTCCGGGATTTCGACGAAGCGGCCGCACGCGTCGCACCCGGAAGCGAAGGGCTGATCCTGCTGCCGCACTGCGCGGGCGCGGTATCGCCGGTCTGCAATCCTGAGGCGCGCGGCGTCGCCTGCGGCATCACGCTGGCGCACAAACGCGCGCACTGGGCGCGCGCGATCATGGAGTCCGTGGCGTATCTGCTGCGCGACAACGTGGAGGTGCTGCGCGGACTCGGCGCGGAAATCAGGGAAATCCGCTCGCTGGGCGGTGCGTCGAAAAGTCCCCTGTGGCTTCAGATCAAGGCGGACGTGCTGAATCTGCCCGTCACCGTCACGGAATGCGGGGAAGCCACGGCGCTCGGCGCGGCCATCCTCGGCGCGGCGGCATGCGGCGACTTTCCGTCCCCAGAGGCCGCGGCGGAGAAAATGGTCCGGACCGCGCTACGGATCGAACCGGGCGGCAACGTGCCGCGCTACGCGGAATGCTTTGCAGAATATCAAAAGCTCAATACCTTGTTAATGCCAACATTCGGAGGAAAATCATGATCCGCAAAGAGTGGAAAATCAGAGCCGGATTCGTCGGATTCGGAGAGGTCAACACCCAGCGGGAATTCATCGACGGAAGGTGCCGGAACGCGGCGGACGAATTGAAAAAGCGCGGCGTCGAACTCGTGGAAACCGCGCCGGTGAGCGACGATCCCGCAGGGGAACAGGCGCGCCGCGCCGTCGCGGAGCTCTCGGAGGAGGATTTCGATGCGCTGGTCGTCTGCGTCGCGGGCTGGATTCCGACCTGGGCGGTCATCAAGGTCATCGAACCATTCAAGCACAAGCCCATGCTCCTCTGGGGACTGAGCGGCTGGCGCGAGAACGGCCGCTTCGTCACGACAGCCAATCAGGCGGGCACCACCGCGCTCCGCGCGCCAATGCGCGAAATGGGATACAATTTCAAATATCTCGTGAATTTCAAGGATGCTCCGCCGCGATATGACGAGGCCGTTTCCTATCTCCGCGCCGCCTCGGCGTCGGCACGGATGCGCCATGCGTTCATCGGCATGAGCGGCTACCGCGACATGCGGCTCTTCGGCACGCTCTACGACGGCAATCTCCTGAAGCGGAAAATCGGCGCCGAGATCGAGCATTTCGACCTTCTGGAAATCAATTCGCTCATCCGGGAGATTCCGGACAGCGAGATTGCGGCTCATGCGGAAAAGATCCGGAAAAACTGGGATTTCGTCCGCGCCCCCAGAGACGGGACAGTGGAAAATTCAGTCCGTCTCGCGCTTGCATTCCGGAAAAAGATCGAGGAGCGAGGATATGACGCCTTTTCCTTCTGCGATGTGGACGGCGTGAAGAAGCTCCTGAAATTCGCGCCTGCCGGCGCGCTGACGCTCCTGCATGACGAAATGGACATTCCGTCCGTTCCGGAAAACGACTCCTACGGGGCTGTGACGGAACTGATCATGAAATACCTCACCGGACAGTCGCCGGCCTACATGGAATTCTATGAGTTTACGAAGGATTCCGCAATCATGGGAGTTCCGGATTACGTCCCGTCTTCGGTCGTGGACGGGAGGATCACAGTGATGCCCAACGCGTTCGGGTCCTTCGGCGAAGGGCTGCTCAACGTCTCGAAAGTCAGAACGGGGACGGTGACGATCGCACGCCTCGCGCAGGTCGGAGGAGACCTGGTCATGCACGCCGTCAGAGCGGAAGCGAAAACGCCGGAAACATGGGAGGAGGCCGGATGGGCGCCCCCTGCCCCGCAGCTTCCGAGCCTGGAAATCTGTTTCGGGAAGTCCTCGGAGGAGTTTCTGGCGAACGTCATGAGCCAGCACTACATCATCACCTACGGCGACAATCTGGAACTGATCCGGAATTACTGCGCGATCAACGGCCTGAGCTTCCTTTCCTGAAGGAAGTCCGGATAGAGAAAAGAGGGATGCCGCGGCACGCCGGATCAGAAGGATGTTATTCCATGTCCCCTGCTCCGGCGGCTCTCTGCGAAGGACTTATTTGGCAACAAGGCGATCCCTGACCCAGCGGTAAGCGGAAAGGTCGAGATTGATTTCAATGACCGGATACATCCAGACGATATGCGAGGAATTGTCCCTGGCCTCCCACTCATAAGTCCTGCCGTTCCCGTTGACGGGAGACAGTTTCACGCGGTTTTCCTCCCGGAGATAATGGCGGATGACAATTTCTCCTGTGTCGCGGAGCCGCGCGACGACGGTATCGCCGTTCTGCGCATATTCGCCGCTGGCGACCAGAAAGACTGTTCCGAACGGGAATGTGCCGCATTTTGCGCTTTCATCAAGTTCAAGCGCGAAATATCCGGATTTCACCTCTCTGGCGAACAGAACGCTTTTTCCTCCAAGGTTTGCGGCAAAAGTGGAGGGAGATTCAATGGTCGGATCAAAATCAGCGATCTGGGAAAATGTGACCAGCGGCGCCTTGTTGGAGCGGAATGGCTGCTCCGATGCGTAAGGCATGGAATCCTCGCGGAGAGTGAAACGCGACCGGTCGGAAACAGAGTGCATGAAAGGTCTCAGCTCATGACGGAGCTTGTTGATCCAGAGCTGTCCGCTGATATTCGCGGTTTTCCCGCTTTTCCAGAACAGGATGGTGCTGTGCGCGATTCCCAGATGCTTGGCGAACTGCGTAATATTGCCGTAATGTTCGATGGCGCCGTCTATCGCCGCCAGAATTTCAGGAGTAACTTTCATTGCATTCCCCTTTCGTTTGCCGTCCGGACTATTTTTCAGGAAAAAATTGAGCGACCCGGTTGTGTCATTCTGAATGAAAAGTGTTTCTCTGCCTTCCTAACATAGCATAATGCAACCGCTTTTCAAAGACGAATCGCAAAAATAGTCCCTGTTTTTTTTGGATTGTTTAAATAAACATCCGACGTTTTTCTTTCTTTACTTTTTTGTTTCAGACAACAAAAAAAAGAAAAAGTTGTCTGCTTCCACCAATAAAACAGGAATGTTTCGCATTTTTTATCCTGCCTGGAGTCGCTCCCGATGAAAAAATCCCTCAATATTTCGCATCCGGAAGTTAAAAATCTTTCCGGGAGGCTTGACAAAACACCATCCTCTGCAATATTAAAGAGCAAAATCGGAAAAATCCGGAATCAACGGGAAAGGCGAGATGATTTCCACACAGAACAAAGACAATGCCGCGGAGGTCGAATCCGGGCATAACTTCGGCACCTTCTACGGCGTCGTCCTCCCGTCCATCCTCACGATGCTCGGGGCGATCATGTTCCTGCGCGTCAACTACATCACGGGACGGGCGGGCATCCTCTACGCCCTGCTGATTCTTGTGATCGCCATCAGCATCGTCATGGCGACGGCGCTCTCCATTTCGGCGATCTCCTCCAACACACCGGTCAAGGGAGGAGGCGTCTACTTTCTGATCTCGCGGACGCTCGGCCCCGGATTCGGCGGCTCCATCGGCGTAACGCTCTTTCTTGCGCAGGGGATTTCGATTCCCTTCAACATCCTCGGCTTCGCCGAAGCAGTATGCAGCGATTTCCCGATGCTGGCGCCGGGGTATCTCTTCATCGCACTCGGCACGGGCATTCTGCTCGGGATGATCACCTTCACCGGAGCCGATCTGGCGATGAAGTTCCAAGTGCTGATCTTCATCGCCCTTGCAATCGGCATTCTGACGATGTTCGCGGGCGCCCTCCCCCACCTTGACGCGGGAACCTTCCAGCAGAATTTCGAGCCGGTCAAGGGCGCGATGTTCGGGCGCTTGTTCGCGGTGTTCTTCCCCGCCGTGACCGGGATCATGGCCGGCGTGAACATGTCCGGCGACCTGAAGGATCCCTCCAAATCCATCCCGCGCGGGATCATCATCACGATTCTGCTCGGCGGCGGACTGTATCTGCTGGAATTCCTGCTCTACGGCGCGGCGTTCCATCGGGATGAACTCATGCAGAATCCGTATAAAGTCATCGTGGAAAACGCCCCGTTCGCCTGCGGTTTTCTGATCACGCTCGGGGTGGTCGCCGCGACGATCTCGACTGCTCTTGGGTTGTTCGTCTGTGCGCCGCGCGTGCTTCAGGCGCTCGCCAAGGACAGCATCTTCCCGCAGCTCGCGCCGCTGGCGAAGGGGCATGGCGTGCATAACGAACCGCGCCGTGCGACTCTGGTGCTTCTGGCCATCACCATCGCGGTGCTGCTCTGGGGCGGACTTGAGGGGCTCAGTCCGACCGGCATCAGCACCGGCATGAACATGGTCGCCGAGATTGCCTCCATGTGCTTCCTTCTGACCTATGCGATGGTGAATCTTGCCGCGTTCGTGGAATCGTATGGAGCAAATCCCTCCTTCCGCCCGCGCTTCCGGTTCTTCCACTGGTCGGTGGCGATGTACGGATTCCTCGCCTGTATTCTGGTGGCGTTCTACATCGACTGGTTTGCGGCGGGCGTCGCGTTCATTATCGCATGGGGACTCTTTCTCTACATCAAGCGCCGCCGTTTCAAGGTGCACTTCGGGGATGCGCGCAGAGGATTCCTCTACTCGAGGATCCGGATGAATCTTCACAGGCTTTCGCGCACGCCGTCGGATCCGAAGAACTGGCGTCCGACGATGGTGGTTCTCTCAAGCCGTCCCGAGCTGCAGTTCTACATGCCCTTCTTCGCGACGATGATGGAGTCCTCCCGCGGCATCATTTCGATGGTTCAGTTCGTCGAATGCCATGTCGACCGCGACGCCTTCGCGATGCGCGACCAGTATAAGAAGGAGCTTGAGAATATTCTGGCCTCGCACGAAATATACAGCGTCTTTCCGGAGGTCGTGGTCTGCAAGGACTTCGACAAGGCGCTCCTGGTCTTTCTGCAGTCGCATATGGTCGGCCCGCTCAAACCGAACATCGTGATGATGGGATTTCCCGACAACGAGGAGAGAATCAAGCGGAACATCCGGAACATCCGGATCATCCAGACGCTGCACATGAGCTGCGTGATGATGCACAATTTCGAGCCCTATCGACGCCTGCTCCGCCGTGTTGTCCGCGGACGCGTGGACATCTGGTGGCGCGGCTCCAACAACATCTCGTTGATGCTGATCCTCGCCAACCTTCTGGTCAGTGATCCGCTCTGGCAGGGAACGACGCTCCGGCTCCTGCGCGCGGTCAGGACGGAGAGCGAGGCGGAAGCACAGCGCGGCGAACTTGAGCAGCTGCTTGAATCCGCGCGAATCAAGGCGGAGGCGCATGTGCTGGTGACGGAGGATCCTTATTATCTCGTTCTGCGCAGAGAGTCCCGGGACGCCTCGGCCATATTCATCGGCATGTCCCCGCCGGAATCGGACGAGATGTTCCATCGGATTTTTCAGCACTTCCACATTATGCTGGACGGAATGCCGCCGGCATTTGTCGTCACATCCTCGGGCGGCGCGGATCTGCGCGCGTAGTCCCGCATTTGCAGGAATTCAGCCCCTGCGTCCGAAGCGCCGCTCAATCTCCCGCGTCGTAATGTTCAATACCGTCGGGCGGCCATGCGGACACGTGAAGGGCTGTTCACACTGCGCAAGCTGTTTCAGGAGTCCGACCGCCTCCTCGACCGTCAGTTTGTCATTCGCCTTGACCGCCGCCTTGCATGCGCTCATCGCGACGGTCTCAAGATCGGTCCGCGCGGTCGCGGAACTGCCGCTGTCCATCGCGCGCGAAAGCATGTCGCGGAACGTGTTCCCGGCATTCTCCTGCGAAAGGGCGGCGGGAATCGCGTTGAGCTTGACCGTGTTCTGTCCGAACTGCTCGACCTCGTAACCGACCTTCTCGACAAAATCGGCGTTTTTCGAGAGAAACGCCATGTCAGCACGGGAGAGTTCGATCGTGACCGGAATCAGCAGCCGCTGGGAGAGCGTGCCGTCCACCCCTTTCAGAATCCGCTCAAAAAGGATGCGCTCATGCGCGGCGTGCTGGTCGATCAGAACCAGCCCGTCGGCCTTTTCCGCGACAATGTAGGTGTCCGCGAAAACCCCGATCAGCCGGATGCCGAGCGTGCCGGGATTCTCTTCACGCGCAGCTGGATCGGAGATCCGCGCCGCCAAAGGCGCATCCTCCCGAATCAGTTTCAAAGGCCGTCCGGGCGTTTCCTCCGGTGCGGCAAGCCCCGGCAGAGAAACCGCCGCAACTGGCGGAGCGAGAACGGAAGAGGGCGTGTAATCAACAAACGCATTCGCCATGATCCGGTCGAAAACGGCAAGCGACTCCTCGTGGTGAAAATCGAACGGCACGGCGGGAATGTCGGGGAACGGCGCGGGGGAAACATTTTCCTCCCCGGAGGCAGTTTCCTCTCCGGCGCGGAGACCGCCAGTCAGGTCGATGGAGGCATTTTCCGCTGTGCGCAGGGCGGTCCCGACGGCGGAGCGCACCGCGCCGGTCACCTCATAGTCACTGGTAAAACGCACCTCGCGCTTTGCCGGATGCACATTTACATCCACCTGAGACGGATCCAGCGAAAGAAAGAGGATGCACGGCTGGTAGCGCCCCTTGTCCAGTGCGGGGCCGCACCCCTCGCGGATTCCCCGGTAGACCGCCTGCGACTCGACAGGGCGGCCGTTGACGAAAACGCGCTGTTCCATGCGTGTCGGGCGCGTGAAGGAGCGCTTCGCAATGAATCCCGTTACCGTGATGCCGTGTTCACTTTTGGAAACCGGCACCAGCGCGTCCGCGTAATCTCGCCCGAAAAGTGCGCGGATGCGCGGGACAAGATCCTTCGCCGCCGGACTCGTGAGAAAGGACCGTCCGTCAAACGTGAGCTCGAAGCTGATTTCCGGATGCGCCAGCGCAATGTTGGTGATCATCTCTGCTATATGTTTTTCCTCGGTCGCCTGGCTGCGCAGGAATTTTTTCCGCGCTGGCGTATTGAAAAAGAGATCGCGGACAATCACTTCCGTGCCCGGCGCGCAGCCGAACGGTGCGGAAGCCACCATCTTCCCGCCGCTGATGACGACCTCAAAGCCTTCCGCGGATTCTCTGCGGCGCGTGTGAAGCGTCACCTTCGCCACAGAAGCGATGCTGGGCATGGCCTCTCCACGGAACCCGAAGGAGGTAATGGAAAAGAGATCTTTTTCACTTCTGATCTTGCTTGTGGCATGTGCCTCGAAACAGAGAATGGCATCATCGGGATCCATCCCCTCCCCGTCATCGGTGACGCTGATCAGCTGTTCACCCGCTTTCTTAACGGCAACCGTGATCTTGAGCGCACCGGCATCAAGGGAGTTTTCAAGGAGTTCCTTCAGCACCGAGGCGGGACGTTCGACCACCTCCCCTGCTGCGATTTTATTATAGATATTTTCGGTCAGAAGCTGGATTCGGCTCATTCGTTTCCTCCGGATTTCTGATTCGACTTCTCCCGCGCCTGGTCGATGATTTTCCGGAAATCCTCCCGGTTGCGGATGTTGTCGAAGTTCGGATCGCCGGAAAGCGGCAGGATGCGCTCTCCGAGCATGTCATAAGCCTTCTTGAAATATTCGATCGCCTTGTCGGTATTGCCCGCCATGGAGTGAATTCCGGAAAGATTCAGCGCCGCGATGGAGGAGGCAGGCTCCATGCGCAGGCCCTTTTCTGCGGTGGAGATGGCCTCGCGGAACTTCCGCTGTTTGGCGAGCGCCGCGCCGAGGTTGTTGTAAACCGAGGTGTCGTCCGGCCCGAGAAACGCCTGGCGCCGGAACACCATTTCGGCATCCTGGTATTTCCCCTGCATGTAAAGCACGGTTCCGAGCATGGAGAGGAGCTTGAGATTCGTGGGATGAAACACCAGCGCGGTGCGGAGCACATCCTCGGCCCGGGCATATTCGCCGTTGTCGCAGAAGCCTGTCGCCTGCTGAAGTGTCGAATCGACACGCGGGTATGGGCTCCGTTCCGTATAATCGTCCTGCATCGGCATGGTTCCGCCGTATTGGAAGGGGCTGAGCTCCATGCGGAGCTGCTGCTCCTCCATCGGAAGAAGCGAGTTGCTCTGCGTCTGCTTTCTTACCGTGTGGCGGTTGCTGATCACAAGCGTGCAGAGAATGATCACGGCCAGAAAAATAATCAGCGGAGCCAGCTGTTTCGTCAGGGGATCCGTTTTTTTCAGCATGGAGCGCTTTCCTCCTTTTTCAGCAGATGGCAGGCGCAGAAGTGCGAGTTTCCGCATGCGCGGAATTCCGGCACGACAGTGCGGCAGCGTTCCTGTTCCCCTTTCGACGCTGCGGCGCACAGCGCACAGCGGTCGGAAAAACGGCAGCCGGGCGGGAAATTCGCCGGAGAGGGCACCGAGCCGGGAATTGTGGAAAGGCGTCCCTTCTCCCTGCCGAGGACAGGCACGGCGGAAAGAAGCGCCTTCGTATAAGGATGTTTCGGCGTGTCGATCAGTTCGCGCACGGGGGCATATTCGACAATCCGCCCGGCATACATCACGGCAACGTTGTCCGCGGTCTCAGAGACAATCCCCAGATTGTGTGTCACAAGGATGATCGACATTCCCAGTTTCTTCCGCAGTTCCAGAAGCAGATCCAGAATCTGCGCCTGAATCGTCACATCAAGCGCGGTGGTGGGTTCATCAGCAACCAGAACGGACGGGCGGCTCGCAATCGCCATGGCTATCATCACGCGCTGCTGCATGCCGCCGGAGAGTTCGTGCGGATAGCGCGAAACCCGGTCGCGCGGTTCCGGAATGCCGACCTGCCGCAGCAGTTCCACAGCCTCCGCCCAGGGATCGGCGACATCAACCCGGTGCAGCGAGACCGCCTCGGCAATCTGCTCCCCGACGCGGAATACAGGGTTGAGCGAAACCGACGGCTCCTGGAAAATATAGGCGATCTCCCCGCCGCGGACCTTCCGCAGTTCCCGGGGCGGAAGCTTGAGGACATCCACGATCTCCCCGGAACGCCTGCGCAGCATCACCGAACCGGCGGCAATGTGCGCGGGCGGAGACGGCAGAAGACGCGCCAGCGCCATACAGGAGACGCTTTTTCCGCATCCACTCTCCCCGACCAGCGCCAGAATCTCCCCTGTTTCCAGGGAAAAAGATACATCCGTTACGGTCGGCTGAATCTTGCCTTCCATCTGAAATTCGATTGTCAGACCTTTTACATCCAAAAGCGCCATGCGCAACTCCAGAAAATCTATGATTGTTTCACCAGATAATCTCCGAGCGCCCGGAGAACACGCTTCATTCCGGCGCCCGGCGTCATTTTTACGGCCATCTCCAGCCGGAAGAGGAAACGCGACCGCACTCCCGTCTCCTCCCATTCGTCAAGAATCCGCGTGATCCGCAGCGGATAGATCCGCACCCGCTGCGACTGCCAGCGATACTCGCCCAGCACGACTGGATCGCAGATTCCCGTGACTCCCGCCTCCTCGAACGCCTCCTTCGCAGCCGATTCCGCAGGCGTCATGTTTTTCTCCAGATTCCCCTTCGGGAGCATCCACGCGCCGCCTCCCTTGGGAGTCACCAGCATCACCCGGACCGTTCCATCCGGCTCGATGAGATACGGCACTGTGCCTGAACGGGGATTTCCGGCACGCCGGACAGCCTTCGTATTCTTTCTTTTTTTCTTCGTATCCGCAGATTCCGGACCCGTCAGCTTTTTCTTCCCCGCGCTCGCAGTGCGCAGATGCTCCTTTTCGGGGATTCGTTTGAGCAGGACAGCTCCGGAGACGCGTTTCATGCTTCCGTCCTTACTGCCGCGCTTCCGTTGCGGCGGCCTGACAGATCTCCTTGAGCTGAATGCCGGAAACCTTCAGGTTCGGCGTGTAGACGGGGCTCTCGAAGGAGTCGCGTTTTCCCGCCAGAATGTCTCCGAGCGCATCGCCCTGATCTTTTGCCGCGACCCAGAGTCCCCAGGTTCGCCCGTCAATCTCGGCGCAGTCGCCGACGGCATAGATGTCCGGAAGCGAGGTCTGGAACCTGTGATCCACGACGATCGCCTTGTTCACCTTGATCCCGCACTCCGCGGCGGGATGAATCCGGGAGCGGATGCCGGCGGAAAAGAGAAGAAGTCCGGTATCAAGCACGCTTCCATCGGAGAACGTCACTTTCACGCGATGTGCGGAGGCTCCTTTTTCCAGCAGGGTCGCGGATACGCCGAGACGGAAGCGGAGTCCCGTCGAGGAAAGTTTCTCAAGGAGAATCGCGGATTGAGCCTCGTTGAGCTGACGCGGCAGAAGCCGGTTCATGAATTCGACCACGGTGACGTCGATTCCCCGCTCGCGCATTGCCCACGCGGCTTCGAGTCCGAGCAGTCCGCCGCCGATCACGACGGCATCCTTTTCCTCTGCCATCCGGGCGAGAAGGCGGTCGGCGTCGCCGAGCGTGCGGAGCGTGAACACCTCCACATTCTCCACGCCTTTGACTGGCGGGACAAACGCATCCGCGCCGCCGGCCAGAACCAGCTTGTCCCACGGATAGGTTTTTCCGGCGGAAGTCCGAAGAGTTTTCACTGCGGGATCAATGGACTCGACCGTTTCGCCGGGATGCGCGTCAATGCCCTGGGCCTTCATGGCGTCCGGGGAAGCAAGGATCAGTTTTTCACGCGTGACCTTCCCGGCGATATAATCGGGAAGGCGCATTTTCGCATAGAGTCCGCAATTGTCCGCGTCAAAGAGGAGCACTTCGGACTCCGGCAGATTCAATTTGAGTTTTTTTGCGGCGGTATATCCGGCCTGTCCGCCTCCGGCGACGATGATTTTCATGCAGAGCCTCCTGTTGCAGATGATTTCATCACATCGAAATATAAAACGCTTCCGCCAAGCATCAAGCTCCAAACCCGAAAAAAGGGAAAAATTCCGCCGCTGAAAGCCGGGAAAAAACAAGATGGGCGCTTGAAAATTCCGGAATCCGGTTCTATGCTACTCCGGAAAGGCGGAGACCCAGCGCGCTCCGGGCAACACGGACAAGGCATCAGAAACAATGAAAGGGTAGCGAAATGGACAGAAAAGAATTGGAGCAGACCGTCAGGGAAATGATTGCGGCAGCCTCCTGCTGTGAAGATCTCAGGATTGCGGGACGCAGATGGCTTGACGCGATGGGTACAGAGGATGAACCGGCCGCAGCGAAAGCGCTCCAGCAGGAGATCCGCGAAGATATTGCGCCGATCGAACACGTGATTGAATTCTTTGAATCCCCGTCCGGGAAACAGATTTTCGGCGAGGAAAAGGCAAAAGCCATGGCCGCCCATGCAAGGGAGGTTCAGGCCCGCGGCGGAAAATGGTGCGACTGCCCCGCCTGCTCGGCCGGATTGAAGATCCTCGAAAGCGGCGCGCTGGCCGTCTGACCGCTCTCCTCCCCTCCCCCGGAAACGGAAGAAGGTGGTCATTGCTGCTTCCGGATATTCCGCGGGCGGGACTCAAGCGGAGCGCCGGCATTCTTGTTTTGCTCCGGCGTCCTTCCGTAACGGGGAAAGTGTCTCCGATCCGTCTGCGGCCGGGTTCCGGAGTTCATTTCTGATCTTCCACACTCAAAAAAAGGATTTCTGCCGATGAAACTTCATGTTCTTACGCTTCCAGTCCTGCTGCTTCTGCTCTGCACCGGCTGCGGGACAACCGCAAAATTTGTTTATCCGGATCAGATGAGCGCACTGGTTCAGGTGGATTCCGCCCCGGTTCACAAACTGAAAGTGGCGGTAACACCGTTTGATGACGAACGGAGCGCGGAGAATGTTTCGGGGACGCTCTTTCTGTATCTGATTCCGCTGATGCCGTACAGCTGGGTGGAGTATGACCGCCCGGACGCGGCACGCATGTTCCTTTCGATCGCGGAGTATGAATTCACGCCGTCGGAGGATCTGGCCAAGGCGGCCGCGCTGAGCCTGCGCCGTTCCAATTTGTTCGAGGACGCCTTTTTCACCTTCGGTGGAGAAAAATCGAATGCGGATCTGGTTCTGAGCGGGAAAATCAAATCCACAAAATATCTCGGAAGGATCATCTCATACGGATTATCGCTTGAGGGGCCTCTTCTCTGGTTTTTCGGCCTCCCGTGCGGCACGTCGGACAATACCCTTGCCCTTCAGCTTCAGCTTCGGAGAAACGGAAAAATAATCTGGGACTACACCTATGACCGGACCAGCGGACTTGTCCAGGGACTCTATTACTCTTTCGGACGGGATTGTCTGGATTACTCCACCTTGATGCGCGAGTGCATGAACGAGGCGATTCTGGATTTGAACAAGCACCTCCGTGATAATCCGGCGCTTCTGAAAAAGCAGTGAGTGAATCCTGTCACGGGCTCCTGCCGCAGCATTCCGCGCAGCGTTGTTTCAAGCCGTTCCCGCACAGACGGCAGCATATCTGCAATCTCTGGAAATCCTCCGGTTTTCAAGGAGGACTTCCAGAGTGTTTCCGGAAAATGGCTTCGATCCAATACCGTGCCTGTCCAATGAAAAGGAGGCGGCAATCATGCGGAAGCGGAAATGGCTTTTTCTGCTGATTCTGGTATTCATTTTCCTATTCCTCCTGTCCGTGATCCGGCTTCCGGGACCGTTTCCGGGCATTTACCGGGCGGAACTTGTCACTCCTCTGGAGGAAAATGCACAAGGATATCTTGTCATAGAAAACAACCAGCAGGTTTACGCGGTAAGTTTTTCCAGCTCCGGACGCCAGAGCATTCTTCTGGGGAAATGGGAAAAAAAAGACGGGATTTTTGTCATCCGATGCAATGACAAAAATCAGACACAACTGATGTTCACAGCCCGTCTCTGGGGAATCCGCTGGCTCAATCCCCCTCCGGAAGAGAATGCCTTTCCAATGACCTGTTCTTTCAGAAAACTGTTCGGAAACAGCAGAATTCAGATGGAATGACACAGCGTCATCATTTTTCCCCGCAGGGGAAAAGACACAGTGCCGGAACCGGCAGTGACGCCGCGCCTATCCGGGAATCCATTTCGATCCCCGGACAGGGAAAAAACGGTCAGCGCAGTTTATCCGCAGGTGCGGCGCGCCGGCCGTCTGAACGGCATGGCAGCCCGTCACGCCGCCATGAAAGATTTCAAGGGGAGACAGTTCCGGCCTTACCTGCCGGGGATTACGTCCCCAGGAGGCTGACCATGGCGCTTTTTTCTTCTTCCCGTGACTTTGAAACGGTCACATCCGCATTTTCAGGCAGTTCAAACAGACTGTCGCCCATCGGGGGATTCAATTTCACGTTGGCATATCCCAGCGAACTGATTTTTTTCCCCTTGCCGTCATAAAGGTTCCACTGATAGATGAAAGAATCTTTTTTCCCGATGTAGTATTCCTGTTTGAAGGCGGAGGCACCTTTTGCTTCTACCGTGACAATGTAACAGGCAATCTTTCCATGCATTCCTTCCGCAAGGGTATAATGCTTCTCCGGAGCGGGAGAGAGGTCCTTCTTCACAACTTCCGGCAGCGGGGCATCGCGAACCACCTTGCCCGCGATCATCGTAAAGGACCCTTTGCTGTTGTGCAGCAGCACAATTTTTCTGCCGTCGGCGAGAGTGCTCTCCACACGGCTGAAGCTCTTTCCGTCAGGACTCTTTTTCACCCAGGCATGCTGCGGACGGGAGGAAGGACTCAGCAGTTCGGCGGTATAACTGGTCCGGGCTGCAATCTCTCCGGCGCGGGCAAGGATTTCCGAAGCATTTCCATCCGCCGCAGACGAACAGAAACACCCTGTCAGCAATACCAATCCCAGAAGGGATTGGACTTTCCTTTTTCCATTCATTCGTTACCTTCCTTTCTGTATTCTTCTGTTTTTCCGAACATCATTATGAATGTTCAGATCTCTTTCACAACAGCCCCGAAAGAGAAAATACTGTTGATTAAATAAAATTTTTGCTTCAGAGCAGGCTATCCCCGACGCAAAGCATCGGGGTATTACGCCCGCTCTTACACGGCTCGTAAACGAGCCGGATGCAAAAATGGAAAAACGAAGAATATAAAGTCGCCCCAAGGGGCGAGGTAT
>CASEFP010000195.1 GCA_949287225.1 uncultured Lentisphaeria bacterium | reverse complement strand
GACGCCCGCTGGGTTCAGAAAAATGGGAAGAACTACTACGGCTACAAGAACCATGTGGAAGCGGATGTCAAATACAAAATCATTCGGAATTACAAGGTTACGGATGCCTCCGTTCACGACAGCAATGTGTTTGAAGAGCTCCTCGATGAAAATAACACAAGCAGAGATGTTTATGCGGACAGCGCGTATCGTTCAGGGGAAAGAGAGGCGAACCTGAAAAAAGGCAGATTCCGGGCGCATCTGCAGAGGAAAGGATGCAATGGACATCCTCTGACCTCATGGGAGAAACAGGGAAACCGGACAAGAGCCAGGATCCGTTCCAGAATAGAACATGTGTTCGGAAGCATGACACAGCGAGCCAGGAATCTCATTCTGAGGACCATCGGGATAAACAGGGCGGAAGTGAAGTTGGGATTACGCAATATTGCATACAACATGGAGAGATTCTGCTTTTTGATGATGGGAATTTTTCCTGATGATCGGAAAATCAGTTACTTTACAAAAGTATTACAGTGACATTTTTTTATTATTTTTTCTTTTTTCAGGTATTGACAAAATTATTTTCTAGAATATAATTAATGAATGAAACAGCAAGTATTACAGAAAGGAAAACAGACCATGCAGGCAGCTTCAGCCGAATTCAAAAAACTCCGAGTCCCGGAACTGGTCTGTCTGCTGCGCGAATCCATAGACAAACAGCAGCTCGCCGGCGATGCTCCCATGGATTCCACCCGGAAGATCGCCAGCCGCTACGGCGTGTCTCCGGTAACCGCCAATCGGGCAATCAACGAACTGGTCTCACAGAAAGTCCTCTATCGCGTGCCGGGAAAGGGTACCTTCATCTCTGCAAACCGCTCGTGGCGCAGTCTCGGCGCACGGATCTGCATCTATCCCTATCAGGGAAACACGAACTCCCGGAACTGCGATCCGCTTCTGGATCTCTGCTATCAGACGATTTTCAATCTTCTGAAGCAGAACGGCTATGACATTTCCATCATATCGGACATCGAGAAAAACGATCCGCGGATTCTGAAACGAACCATGCAAAGTGCCGATGCACTGATTCTGAACAAGGAGTTCATCACCCAGGAAACCCTGCCTCTGCTCTGCTCGTATCCGGAACCGGTTATCGTGCTCGACTCTCCGTTCGTTTCGGAAAATCCGTTTCACCAGATCGTCGCGGATTTCTTTCCCGGTTTCCGGAAAGCGGCGGATTATTTTGCCGATCTCGGCGTAAAAGAACTGGTGATTGCGGGAATATCGGATACGCAGACCCATCAGTTCCGCCGCCGTCTTTTCCGCCGGATCATGGAAACCTTCCACCCGGAAATCCGCCTCCTTGAAGATCTGACCAGCAATTATGTTCCCTACAACTACGGCGACGTATGCGGTAAACGCATTGCGGCGGAATATCTGAAACTGGAGAGCCGCCCCGGAATCTTTTCCGTAAGCGATTACATCTCCTGCGGGATTCTGGATGCCTTGGAAAGCACCGGGCTGACCGCGGGAAAGGATTTCAAGCTCATCAGTCTGGACAATCTGGAAGGAAGAGGAATCGGCCCTTATCCAGAACCACGACTGACGACGATCGAATATCCCAAAGTACCGCTGTGCGAGAAGCTGATCGAAATGTTGTCCCGGCTCCTGACGTCACACATGAGTCATACAGAGATCATCCGGGTTCCAGCAGACAACCTGATCATCCGATCCACTGCATGACGGGAGTTTTCCGGCAGACCGGATTGGTCCGGTTCTCAGAAAAAAATAGCAGGAAACAGAATGGGAATTCTGACAGGAAAAATCAGCAATCAATCTGGAAGGATAAAACAGGAAAGTAATCATTCTGGCACAATCTCTTTAATGATTTGACACAATTTCAACTTGCTGAAATTCTTCTTTCAGATGTAATATAACACAAATAGAACACAGAAAATCGGATCCGCTTCAAAACCGTCACGGGAAAAACCGTTTCAGAAGCGAAGGAGGCGGTGTCATTATCGGAACAGTTTCGCATTCCGGGGAAATGCGCAACGGGATGCATCGGCATCATACCGGCTTCCGGAACGATGTATTCCAGGTGAAAGAAAAGTTATTGGAAGGGAAATTCAACAATACAACAGGAGGATTTTTTATGAAATCAAAGAGATTAAACTTCACACTGATCGAACTTCTGGTCGTTATTGCGATCATCGCCATCCTGGCGTCAATGCTTCTTCCGGCGCTCAACAGCGCCAGAAACCGGGCAAAAAGCATTTTATGTGTCAATAACCTGAAACAGAATCTGACCATTCTGGATTTTTACCAGAATGACAACAAGAACTGGTATTTAAGTTATCAAAGTGAATACAAGAACGGAAACTGTGGCTTTTACGGCAGGGTCCTGGTGAAAGGGGGATATATCAAGGGGAAAGCCGACGGTGCGTCCCCATGGTATGGCGAGGTCCCGCAAAGCTGGACGTGTTCCATGATTGCGAATCCGACTGTGGTGAAAGGGGGAATGGTCGGCATTGTTTACACCTACGGAATGCCCAGCACCGTCATCAACAAGGATCGGACATCAGAATTCTGGGTCAGTTCGGTAGCCTATAAATATACGTCTCAGTTTCCTGCGCCATCCTCCATGGTTCAGCTTGCTGACGCGGCCAATATTGATATGATGAAACCGCGCTGGTATTTCCGCTGGTATGGAAGCGATAAGAATAAACTCACATTGAACCATCAGCGCTTTGGCTGCCTCGGTTTTCTTGACGGGCATGCCGTTCTATACAACCAGCAGACCATTTACAATGAATATCGTATCCGGAATTTTATTACAGGGATTCCGTAAAATGGGACTTCCAATGTTTCGGACGGGGGAACTCCCTGCTGTCCTTAAGCATGCAATCATCTTTCAAAAAAAACAGAATAGGATCAATTTTATGTGGAAAAAGTGTCTCCTGATTTTTCTTGGATTCGCCGGGATCTGCCATGCGGATGATTTGGCCAGCTATACACGCATGGATAAAAAAGAGCAAAATCAGACACATATAGAACTTTCCGATCCGGGATTTGAAAAAGGTGGCCGGGGATGGAAACTCTTCCCCTGCGCAACCATCGAAAAGGGAACCGGGCGCAGCGCGACATACGCTCTGAAGTATGAACGGAAGAAAGCCTCTGATTATCAGATTATCACAACAGAGGTCAATGCCCGACCGGGCGCATTTTACAGGTTTGGAGCATGGATCAAAACAGAGAATGTCACGGTATCACCACAGGGAGGCGGCGCCACGGTCGCTCTGGAGTTCTCCCAATGGGGGCAGAATGGGAAAAAGATCTATCTGACAGGCCGTTATCTCCGGGGAATTTTCGGGACAAATGACTGGACTTTTGTCTCGGATGTCGTCCGGATCCCGAAGAACGCCGCCGGGGTCAAACTCACATTGTACATCTGGAAGGGGGCGACAGGAAAAGCCTGGTTCGACGATGTCACGATACAGGAACAGGGAATGAACCTGTGGTCGCTTTACACCCTGAACCCATATAATACGGTTACGGACGGTAAATGTTCCATCGCAGTCTCCTACGACGGGAAATCCGTTCAGGAACGAGGACTTGCCGCCCGGCTTTCCATTCCGGCGGCATCCTTTGTGCAGCGTGCGCCGGTCCGGAAGAACCGTGCGGAATTCCAGCTCGGCAAAATGGCTCCTGGACGTTACAAGGCAGAGTTCCTGCTTCTGAACCCGAAGAAAAAGAAAGTTCTCTATTCCACTGAGATTCCCCTCCGCATAGCGGTCGATGCAAAACCTGCGGTTGCCATCGACCGCTTCGGACGGACGCTTGTCGACGGAAAGCCGTTTCTCCCGATCGGATTTTTAACCGGCGGCCTGGAGGCGGGCATTATGGACAAGCTGAAAGAAGCGGGGATGAACTGCGCATTGCCGTATTCCAGCATGAAGTTGGCACGAAGTCCCAAGGTTCCCAGATCGCCGGAAGAAATTGTCATGGTCCTGGATCTTGCCGCAAAAAAAGGCATCAAGGTGATCTTTTCCTGCAAGGATGTCGGTTCCACGGCACGTTTCGGGCTTCACGAATGGTTTGGAACCAAAGGGCAGGATGCCATCATTGAACGCGTCACGGGACTTTTGAAAAATCATCCTGCCCTGCTGGCATGGTACATCAACGATGAGCAGCCCTCCTCGCAGATCCCCCGCCTGAAAACAATGCGGGAACAGTTCAACCGCCTTGATCCGAACCATCCGGTCTACGGTGCGCTGTATCAGTATGAGGATCTGCCCCTGTATGGTCCCACCTGCGATGTGATCGGGGTTGATCCGTATCCGCTTGCGGGCGATACCATGGACAAGGCGGTTTTTGCTCTGACACAGACGCGTCTGTCAGGATTGCCTCTCTGGGTTGTCCCGCAGGCATGCAACACGGCGATTTATCGGGATGAAAAGAAAGTTTCCGCTCCCAATCCCAGCGAGGAAAAAATCCGTTCCCTGGTGCTTCTGGAGACCGCTTACGGAGCAAAAGGATTCCTCTTCTATAAGTTTGAGGATTTGATGTCATGGAAACTCCCGAATGGCAATTTTGCAAAGGAGTGGCCGAAATTCAAACGCGTGACCGCCATGCTCCGGGAACTGGAGCCTTACATTCTCTCGGAGCATCCCGTGGAACGCCTCTCCGAAGGAAAGGTCGTTGCGGCGAGACTGCGGAATGCCGAAGGGAAATCGGTTATCCTGATCGTCGGCATCGGACCGGAGGAAGCAAGCGCGGAACTGAAGCTCGAAACAGGAAAATTCCGCTCCCGTTACGGGCGTGCCGCAGAAAAGGACGGGAAGTGGATTTTCCAAGGGAAAGGCATCTGCTCCGACCTGCTGTTTGAAAAGTAAGATACGCTCCGCGGCGCCCGGAACTCTCTTCCGGATGGGTGTCCGGGATTCTCGGACGCAGGAGGAAAGGCTTTTCCGGAATCGGAAGAGCGCCGGAACTGTCATGATTGCCGGTATCCGCACGCCATGTGCCTGCGTCCTGTCTGCGGACGGAAAGTTTGACAAGCTGTCTGGCAAGACAATGTTTTCCCCGGATGGCAAGCGGCGTGATGAAGGCGGCATCTGCCACATCGTTGTATATGGAGGTGACGCACGCCATGGCAAGACCGGCGGCGGAGTTGATGTTGGAAGCATTGAGTTTCACAAGCAGATCGCCGCGCCGGACCTCGGACGGCATGTTCGGCAGAATGCCGCAGACGACCAGTCCGGAGTCCGGCGCATAGGGGATCTCACGTGCCAGTTCCGGCGTGATGACGGTCAAGGCCGGCCAGAGTTTCTCTTTTGCATTTTCCAGTGCATTCTGACAGATAAGTTTGCGCGGTCAGATCCGGAATTTATCACCGGAAGCCGTGCCGATTGTGATCGTCGGATCGGATTTCAGACTGAAGCAGAATAACAAAGAAACTTGGGTTTTTCGCATTCATGAAGAACATTTCCTTATGATAATCCGGTTAAGAATAATCGGAACGGGGAAAATGCAGACCGAAAGCGAATGAATCCGGATACTTTTTTCACAAAGGCGGAGGCTTCCCAATAGCATAAACAACGCTCCTTGAAAACCGGATGCATCAGAAACGGAAAAGGGGCTGGATCAGGGATCGGCTGAAGAAAGAATGAAGCCGAAGAAATCGCCTGGAAGATTTTCTTTACACGCTTATGAAGTCAATGGCTCAACAGACAGCCAGGATTATCCATTTCCGCCTTTCCGGCAGACGGAATTTTTTTTCAATTCATTGCGTTTTTCGATCGAAGCCCGGAAAAGAGCTCCGGAATCCGTTGTAAGGGCCGCCCAGTTGAGCTGCCGATGTTTCCAATGCTCATAATGTTCCGCAAAAGCCCCCACCATAATGCCTGCTCTGTGCGCTTTGTCGCAAATCTCGTCAATGACTCTTCCGACCTCGGGATCGTCGGGAGATGCGAACTTCCCCATGGAACCGGAAAGATCATAAGGACCGACACAGATGCTTCCAAGATGCGGAACCTTCATGGTTCCGGAGTAATCTCCGAGCAGACTTTTTGCGACATCCCGGGATCGGGACGGCGAAAAGTGAAAGGCGATCATCGGCGGTCCGACTCCAGTCAATCGGCACCACATGTATGCTTGTTTACACTTCTTTGCCCCCTT
>CASEFP010000194.1 GCA_949287225.1 uncultured Lentisphaeria bacterium | reverse complement strand
TCAGCATGTTTGTCACCATCATGAGCGCGTTCTGGATTGCCGGCTCCGGACCGGTTCTGGTTTTCGGGCTGTATTCCCGGTTCGGCAACCTGACGGGGGCATGGTGTTCCATCATTTTCGGTTCCGGAACTTCTCTGCTGGGACTAATCGGACAGCGCAGCTGGACAAAAACCATTTATCCGTTCCTTGAACAGCACGGATGGGATAAAAGTCTCGGAAATTTTCTGAGTGCGGTCAGTTCTCCATTCGACCCCTGGATTCACTGGGAGATAAATCCGTATAAATTTCCGCTCAATTCCTACGAGATCTTCTTTCTCTCCATGATTCTGGCTCTGGTTACTTACATCGCCGGCTCTTACCTGACCTACAGGCCGTTTGATCTGGACAAGCTGCTGCACCGCGGAAAGTATGCCGATGCCGAATCTTCCCAACTGGTCAGAACGACCTGGAATCTCCGTACTCTGGCGTCTCATCTGCTGAGCATCACTCCGGAATATACCCGCGGCGACAAAATCATTGCCTGGGGTGTTTTCCTGTATTCCTTTGTCTATAAACTGATTATCGCATTCGCCGCGGTGTTTGTCTGCAATCTTTTCTTCCGCTGGCCAAAAGAGTGGTGGGGCTGGTACTTTTACCTTACCAGCCTGATTATCCCCGGATTGATTGCGGTTGTCAGCACCGTGTGGTTCATGTGGGGAGGAATCCGGGATCTGAAACAGCTGTTCCGGGACCTGGAAAATCGCAAGATCGACAACAATGACAATGGACAGGTCCTGGAAAAAGATGAAATCGTCCGGTAAAAGAAAACTCTGCAACTCATCAGGAGCAAATACACCATGAAGATCACTGCTGTAAAAACTTTTCTCTGCAACTGTTATCGCACCAACTGGGTGTTCGTCAAAATCGAAACCGATTCCGGGATTCACGGCTGGGGCGAAGCTACCCTTGAATACAAGGAAAACACCGTCGCTGCCGCCATTCATGAACTGGAATATTATCTGATCGGCAGCGATCCCGCCAATATCGAAAAATTCCGTCACGACTGTTACCGCGACGCTTACTGGCGCGGCGGTCCCGTTCTCATGTCTGCACTTTCCGGCGTCGAAATGGCTCTCTGGGATATCAAAGGAAAAGTCCTCAATGTCCCTGTTTATCAGCTTCTTGGCGGCAAAGTGCGCGACAGTATTCCCATTTATGTCAACGGCTGGTTCTCCCCCGCCAGAACACCCGATGAATTCGCCGAAAAGGCACAGGCGGTCCGCGATGCCGGATTTTCCGGCTGCAAGTGGGATCCTTTCGGCAAGGCATGGCTGCGCCTCGGCAAACATGATCTGGAAAATGCTCTCGATTGTATCCGCAGAGTTTCCGAAACCGTCGGACGCGATGTAAATCTGCTCATCGAGGGACACGGACGTTTCGACATTCCCACCGCCGTAAAAATCGGACAGCGTCTCGAAGAATTCGACATCTTCTGGTTCGAGGAACCGCTTCCGCCCGATGACCTCAACGGTCTGCGTGAAATCAAGGATCGGGTTCGCATTCCGCTCGCCGCCGGAGAGCGTCTCTACAACCGCTACGAGTACCGGCAGTTCTTCGATCTGAACTGCACCGATTACATTCAGCCGGACATCTCGCACGCCGGCGGTCTTCTGGAAATGCGGTTCCTCGGTGCCGAATCCGAAGCCAGACACATCGGATTCTGTCCGCACAACCCGTCCGGTCCGGTCGCCAATGCGGCATCTCTTCAGCTCGCCGCCTGCGTTCCCAATTTCGTCGTGCTGGAAATGATGATGACCGACGTGCCGTACCGCCGCGAACTTTGCGACGAAGATCTGCTTGTCCTTGCCAATGGTGAAATGCGGATTCCGGATCGTCCCGGACTCGGCATCGAACTCAATGAACAGGAACTGCTCAGACATCCGTTTCAGTCCGTTCAGCTCCGGCATTACCGCGGCGACCTCACCAGCATCCGTCCCGCCGACGCCGTTCCTTATTACGAAATGGAGAAAAAATGAAACGTTTTCAGAACAAAGTTGTACTCGTTACCGGCGGCAACCGCAATACCGGACTTTCCATTGTGCAGAAATTTGCGGAGGAAGGCACTGCAAAAGTCTACATGTGCGGCTCCACTCCGGAATCCACAGACAAAGGCGCGGCGATCCTCGAATCATGGGGCTGCCGGAATATCCGCAGCATTCCCTGCGATGTGTCCGATCCGGTTCAGGTGCAGCATCTTTTTGATGTGATCGAACAGGAGTCCGGACGCCTGGACATTCTGGTCAACAATGCGGCGCATCAGGGAATCGGCAAACCGTTTACGGAGATGCCGTCCGCGTATCTGATGGACGTTCTCGGCGTGAATGTCCGGGGCGGCTTCCAGGTTACCCAACAGGCAGTGAACCGCTTTTTTCTCAAACAGCCGGAACGGGGAGTGGTGGTGTTCCTTTCTTCCAATACAGCGATGCGAGCCATCCGCAGCCGGACCGCTTACTGCACCAGCAAAGGTGCCATCAATTCACTGGTCCGTTCGCTGGCGCTTGACCTCGGACCGCAGGGCATCCGGGTCAATGCCTGCGCGCCGGGCTACATCTATACCGAGCGCTGGGATGTCCTGCCAGACGCCGTCAAACAGCGCCGTCGCCTGAATTGTCCGCTGCGGCATGAGGCATCCGGACGCGACATCGCCAATGTGGTGGCTTTTCTTGCCAGTTCCGACAGTGCCAACATAACCGGGGAAATAATCACCTGTGACGCGGGCTGTTCCTGCCAACACATGCCCGAAGACGTGGATTTCTGAAGAGCTTCGCTTTCGGATGCATAAGCCGTGTTCAATCTTTTATGCGGAATCCGTTTTTCAGCTGACCGCAAATGCAGCATCGTGAGGCGGCAGGCTCAGTTCCGATTGTATCGCGCCGCGTCCGATCAGGACTTCATTCATTTGCGCCGGCAGTCCCCATTCTGCGAATCGGAATGTCAATGTCTCGTCCGTGTCGTTCAGAAACAGAGCGGCCGGTTTTTCATCGCAGGTTCCCGTGAAGACTGTCGGCCAGCGGTCGCTTTTCCAATCTGCGGGAACAGCATTGCGCAGACGGTATTTCGCGGCGCGCACGAGCAGTTCATAACGTTCCGGTGTGATTTTGCCGAGGTGATCGCTGGTCAGGGAAACACCTGTCAATATGCCGCCGGCTGCCGAAAGACGCGCTTCGCCTTCAGTGTACCAGGCATTATCCGAACGCGTCATCAGCACATCCGGATCACTGCGGAACCAGATATCATTCAGGAACCAGTTGGAGACCACGCCATGAAGCGTGTTACGGATTCCGTTTCCCGGCGCATCACAGTTTTGCGGCAGATGATCGCCCGGCATATAACCATACCAGTAACGGGAAGTATCGCAGCTCACCCGGCACATGTCCACATACCCCAGACACGGCATGAACGGCGGACAGCATCCGAGCAGGATGGAGTCCGGAACCGCTTCGCGAATGGTTTTCATTCCCTGCCGGAACGCGCTGACCGCCGTCGCTTCGGGGTCGGCAAAAACACCATGAGGCAGACCGAACCCCAGACCGTCCATCTTGAAATAACGGAAACCCTTCCGCCGGAGAGCTTTCATGAATCCTGCGATGTATTCTCGGCATTCGGGAATCGTGGCATCCAGACAAGCCCAGTGATTATCCGGCGCGGGCGACCATCCAGCGAAGACAAGCGGCTCGCCTGCGCTGTTTCTGACAAACAGACCGCGATGTTCGCGGAACGCTTTGCTGGCTGTGGAAGCCAGAAAAGGCATCAGCCAGATTCCGGGTACCGCTCCGGCGTTCTCTATGCGCCGGACGATTTTTTCCAGCGGTTCCGGCCAGGAAGCATCACGTTCCAGCCAATCTCCCTGAAACGGCTGATAGCCGTCGTCGATCTGAATCACATCGCAGGAATAGCGGTCATTTTTCCGCGCGGCAATGGCATCAATGTTTTCAAGAAGATTCGCTTCGCTGACCTGATCATAATAGTAATACCATGTGCAGTAACCGGTCAGATTTCTGTCTGCGGCAAACGGTTTCACTCCCATTTCGCGGGCGGCTGTTTCCGCATATTCCTTCAGCAGTTTCCGCCAGTCATTGCCACGCAGCATGATGATTTTTTCCGGTTCTTCTTCCGGCTTGATTTCCGGCTGAGTCATCAGCACTCCGGTAAAACGGCAGTCCCGGTGCGCAGTAAAATAGGTAAGACTCCGGAAACAGGTTGCCGCCCCCAGCAGCAGATAATCATCAGTTTCCTGATCGCCGACCACGATCACATCCTGGCTGGGATAATCACCGATGAATCCGGCGGCACTCGATGCGCTTGACGAATACCGCTGAAGCATCATATTGTTGCTGTGGTAAAAGACAAAAGCCGCTTCCGGCGGCAGAAAATCCAGCGGCAGCCACTTTTCATAACAGGCCGTCCTGTTCACCCATTTCAGTTCACTCATTTGACAAGTCCTTTTTACTGTTTTCTCATAACGGGAAATCAGAAAACCGGACAGATCCCGGTTCAAGGATCTGTCCGGCTGAAAATCAGTTATTCTTCGATGACAATACGGTCCATAGCGCCGAGCAACCCGGACAGTTTTCCGCCGGAAACGCGGAAATTATCCGCTTTGCCGATACGGATTCCGGCTTTGCCGGAAGACCCGGCAGGAACAGAAAACCCGGCAGTTTTTTTCCCTGCATTGACTATAACCGTAATCCGTTTGCCGTTCCATTCCCACGAGCCGCTGTACAGGCTGTCCTGTCCTTCCAGATGCCGCGTAAATCTGCCGCAGGCGACAGCCGGGGTTACAGTCTCAAGTTCAGCCGGCAAAGCCTTCATGCCGGCATAAAGCTCCGGAAAA
The DNA here is from genome assembly GCA_949287225.1 of uncultured Lentisphaeria bacterium. Lineage (GTDB taxonomy): Bacteria > Verrucomicrobiota > Lentisphaeria > Victivallales > UBA1829 > UBA11452. The sequence continues at coordinate 9,703 of CASEFP010000194.1, read as the reverse complement.
TCTGTGATCCTGAAGTTGCGGTCGGAATAAGTGTAAAGGATCAGCCCTTTGGCTCCGGCAAGAAGCGCAAGATAACTCATCACCCGGAGTTCCGAACTGTACGGGACCCGCGCCCAGTTTCCGTAATTTCCGAAACTCTGGAGGACTGCCCAGATAGTGGTGTCATAGCGCATTGCTTCTTTGCGGGCATCGCAGAACCGCGGATAAATGCTGGATGCGGGGTCAGACGGAATCGGGTAAGGATCCGGAGCCAGAATATCTGTGCCGCAGGCATAGTTCTTATACTCGGAAGGAACGCAAATCACCGTATAGGCAATGTGGTCCGGATCAAGCTGTTTGTAAGTGTCGTAACGCCGGAACATTTCCGCGGAAGTGATTCCCTGTCCGGCAGGTTCATCGCCCGGATTCCATCCCATGACCGCCGGATGACCCCGGAACGCGCGGATCACTTCCTCCGGCCGCTGTTTCCCGGTAAATTCCGTGATGACCCGAACCTTCAGTTTCGCGCATTCATCCAGAAACGAACGGTAACTTTCCAGCGTGTCTGACGGAATGATGCCGGCGTGAATCGTGTTGTAGCCCGCCGCCGCCACATCGCGCAGCATGGCAAGCCGGTTCGCCGGAGTGTCAGACCATGAAACATGATATATGCCGACGGGAATGAACGGCTTGCCTTTTTCCAGAAGAACTCCGTCCGCGCGAACCGAATAGGGCGCTTCCGGGTGACGGAAGAATTCAACTTCGCGCGTTTCCCGGAGTTTACCGTTCCGCAATGCTTCAAATGTAATGACATGGCGTCCTTCCGCTGTTTTCTCAAGCGGATATTCCACAACCTGTTTTTTCCCAGTGACCGGATGCTCCTGCCAGGAGCCGTTATCCAGACGGCTCCGCAGAATTATTCCGGCAAGAGCGTCTCCCTGCGGCTGAAGTTCAGTCAAAACGCGAATGGAATGATCCTTTGGATACAGATGTTTGTTCATTGCTGCCGCATTCAAAAACGGCGGCAAGTCCTCGACCCAGGTATCGGTAAACAGTTCCCGGCCGCAGCGGGAGACTTTCAGCCGGTACTCGGTGACGCCGCGGACATCGCGCGGAAGCCGGGTTTCGGCAACAGCTTCCAGCTTTGCGGGATCAATCCGGAAAACAGGAGCCAGGTGGAAAATGCCTGTGGAATTTTTCCCGGTCAGTTCACAGGTCAGCCCGCGAAACGAACTCGACTCCATACCGCGAAGCACAAGCCGGAATTCCGATTGAGCAAGCCCCTCGGGACGTTTCAGCTCGGCTCCGGTCAGTCCGGCATTCCGCAGATTCAGGCGGGCAACAGTGTTCGTGACCAATCCGGCCAGGGCTTCTTTGGAGTCAAGCGTGGTGAAATTGGCATGACAGGTGACCAGCACCATGCCTTTCCCGAAGAATTTCTGCGCCATAATTGCACAGCCGTCGCCGCAGCGCTTGAGCGCAATCCATCCGGCAGGCAGTTTATCAAAGTGCGCCCAGTGCGTCCGGCGGTCCATCCGGGGCAGCAGATTTTCCGGAAAACGCATCACGGGGTCATCCAGATTGACTGGAAGTTCATTCTTCCGCTTGGAATAGCTTCCAGTGGGACACGTTTCCGCATTAAGTGCGAATTCTGGTCCGAGCGTGTTCAGCATGTACTGAAGCACACTGCCGTAATTTGCATCGGCAATCAGCAGAATTCCGCCATTCTCCACAAACTGACGCCAAGCTTTCCCATACGGAGCCAGATTGAACGTATGTTCATAGTTTCCGGTCGACGCAACACAGACCAGGTCATAGTGATCGAGCCTGCCGCTCAATTTATCCAGCGCCGTGTTTTCATAGCGGTCAATGGAAGCGTTGAGACGTTTCAGCGCGGGGTCGAATTCATGTCGGAATCTGGCTTGCCCGTCTTGCCATGAACTGAAGACTGCCGCCGCCTTCGGAGCCGCTTCAAGCACTGAGCCGCTGACCGCCAATGCCAATGCCAATGCCGGTATTGTATAATTCAAATGCATAAATACTCCTGTTGTTCTCTGTCTGAGGATTCATTATTCTTGTTTGACCCGGCCGGCAGACCAGTTGTCTGTCTGGATATTCATGCGTCCCAGCGTGGCGTAGGGGTGCAGCGGATTCGCAATATTGACAGACCCCGCATGTCCATCGATATACAGAATGTTGATTTTCCGGTTGTGGCGTTCGGCATCGGCAAATCCCATGCCGCTGTCGCTGTGTTCATCCGCATAGATACGGGAACAGCCGCGTTTCGGTTCAGCCCCGTCGCGGGTGTCCATAGCCAGATAACCGCTTGAAGTCGCGGTCAGCTGAGACATCTTCGCGGTGGTGTATGTGCCGTATGGCGGAGTGGAAAAGCCCCACCCGAAAGCACCGCCGATGTAGCAGAGATTGTAACCGTAGTGGAAATAAACGTGCTGTCCGTTCCAGGACGCATTCCATGGAGTCGAGGTATATTCTTTAGCAGAAGGGCATCTTAAAAAATTTGCTTTGCTGTTGAACATTTTATCAGCTTCCTCCGCACTGCGGCCGGCGTCAATGTTCAGAAGCATATCCGCCCAGGAGCGATATGCCGCATCATCCCGTTCCGGCGGAAAAAAATCTTTGCTGCCGTCCAGATACATTTGAAACAGCAGACCTGTCTGCTTCAGATTGCTGACGCAGCTGATGGCACGCGCTTTTTCCCTTGCCGAATTCAACGCCGGCAGCAGCATCCCCGCCAGAATCGCAATGATCGCTATCACCACGAGGAGTTCTATAAGTGTAAAATTCATACGACTTTTCATCCCGCTCCGGATATGAAACAGACAGACGGTGTTCCTTCGTTTGTTTTTCATGACAGTCCTTTCTTTGATGATGGATTTTCAATTTCAACCGATTCTATTTTAGATTATACTCAATAATGTTCTATTGTCAAGAGCATTATTGAAAAAAAGTCCGTTTTTTTGAAAAAATCTTTGATGTTTCCTCGTTTCAAGGTTCATGGAACGGAAAAAAGTCCGGCGCCAGTACATTCAGGATGCCGGATGCCAGAATCCGGTGTCCGCAATCATTGGGGTGATTGACGCCGTTGCCGGTCAGATCAAAGAAGTTCTTCCGTTCCAGAAATTTGCACCAGACAGCCGTCAGATCCGCAAGAGCTGTATCAGCCGGACACTCCGCCGCAAAACCGCGCAGACTCCTGGCGAACGCCGCCGTCAGTTCCAGTTTCGTGGAGTTGCGCATGGGATTGCCGGTCATGGGTGTCGCCAGCAGATATTCGGTTTCCGGCGAGACTTCCCGGTTGAGACGGATGATTTCCGCAATATTGTCCAGATATTTTGCAGTGCCGCCGTCGCACAGCAGATCGTTCATGCCAAACGCAATAACCAGCAGATCCGGATGATCCCCGCGGAAAATTTCCGGCCGGGACAGAGGATAACTGCTGTCGGCGCCGTTCAGCCCCCGGTTGAGCAGTTCAATTTTCACATCCGCAGCTTCGCGTAATCCTTCCGCGCTCAATTCGGCGAACGCCGGCTGAAACGGCGGTTTATGCAAATATCCGGACGCATTGTAACCCTCGGAAATACTGTCGCCGAGCCAGGAGATCCGGCAAGCTGCGCCGGGGCGTTTCAGCCGTTCGCGGAACCGGGGCAGACGTCCGGTCTGCTCCGGAAGTTTCACTGCATAATCAATACTCTCCGCCTGATAATCGATCTCGATCTGATTCCGTGCAAACAGATCACCTGCGTCAAAACGCAGATTGCGTCCGTCCAGTCCGCCGCCCACCGCGTTCGCTGCCGGATCCGGATAATATCGACTTTCGGTATCCGGCGGATGCAGTGCTGCATCGTCCCAGAACGGAATGGCGGATTCCGCAGTCCGGACAATTCTGCCGCTTTCCGGCTCATGACACCAGTCTTTGCCTTCAACATATTCGATATTCAGTGCCGGACAGCAGACCCGGCGGATTTTACGCGCGGGGAACATCAGCTGCACGTAATCTTTATCCGCAAACATGCCGCTTTCCCCGAAAACCTCATTGGTCTGACGATTCCACAATTTCCGCATGTCAACCCCTCCGGCTCAAAACCTGTTTTTCATAATTCCGGAGTTCTTCCGCAAGCCGGTCGTCCGCAGGAACACCGCGGGTTTCACAGAAATGATTCCAGACTGCACCCCAAGGCAGAGTTTTGACCGCTTCCTGTCCCAGAAGCCGCGCCGTGAAATCTCCGCATTCTTCCGCATCGCAGATGACCGCCGCCGGTTCCAGAAGCGCAATCAGCAGCGCCTTCATCCAGTTGCGGGCGCCAATCACCCATGCCGCCAGGCGGTTCACGCTTGCATCGAAATAGTCCAGCATGAAAAACAGATTTCCGGATTTGCCACAACCGCTGCGGACAGCTTCGCGGGCCAGATCTTTCAGCGCATCGTCCAGAATCACGATATGGTCACTGTCCCAGCGGACACCGCGGCTGATGTGCAGCAGAATGCGTCCCTGCTGACAGAGAATCGCCGAAAGTTTGTCTGCGATGGATTCCGTCGGGTGAAAATGTCCGGTATCCAGGCAGATCAGTTTGCGGTGCGCGGCGGCGTAAGGAAGATAGAAATCATGCGAACCGACGGTATAACTTTCCACACCGATTCCGAACAGTTTGGATTCAACGGCGTCCAGCAGTTCCGTTTCCGGATATTTCTCGGCAAAAATCCGATCCAGTGATTCCTTCAGACGCCGCCGCGGCGCCAGCCGGTCTGCCGGCACATCCTTGTAACCGTCGGGCGTCCAGATATTGCAGACACAGGGACTTTTGAGTCTGCGGCCGAATTCCGCGCCGATCCGCCGGATTGCCTGCGTGTGACGAATCCAGAATTCCCGGATTTCCGGGTCCGGACTTGACAGGGACAGACCATTTTTCAGTTTCGGATGCGAATAATAAACCGGCGCGATGTCCAGCCCCAGATGATTTGTATCCGCCCAATCCAGCCATTCAGTGAAGTTTTCAATGCTGAAAGTGTCGCGATCCTGCCCGGACTTTACGCTGTCCACTTCATGTCCTTGCAGACCGATCCGGAAATTTGAGCCGGGCAGCAGCCGCAATGCCTGTTCCAGATCGGAACGCAATTCCTGCGCATTGCGGGCGCAGCCGGGGTAGTTTCCCGTTACCTGACAGCCACCGGTCAGAGCATGTCCGACGTTTTCAAACCCCTTGACGTCATCTCCCTGCCACGCATGAAGGCACAGCGGAATTTCTTCCAGCTGCGCCATTGCTTTTTCCGGGTCAATCCCCTTTTTCAGATACAGCCCGCGAGCCGATTCGTACGCCTGTTCATCCCTGTTCATCGCTCCTGCTCCTTTGTTCAGGTTATTTTCATGTACATTGAACAATATAATCGGCAATCTGTAAAATACAATATCCGAAAGAAAAAAAAGTGATTGTTTCCAAATATTCCGCCGCATGGGCTTCCGTGTTTTCCAAAAGCCGGCACACAGACGGCACGGGAAGATGCGGCAGAGAGGACAGAAAAATTCAGTGTTCGAGGTTATGCAGCGGACGGCAGCTGGTCCGCTGAACCAGTCTGCTCGCAATACGGATTGAACTCCATACGGTACCCTGGAGCTGCCATTTTTTTTCATAGATCATTCGGGCGAAAAGATGTCCGACTTCCCGGAAACGAACTTGCGTTGAGGTCAGAGATTCCGCCGCATATTGTTTGTCATCATCGAAGGAAACCAGCTGATAATCCTTCCCCGCAGTCAGACCGCGCGCCGCTGCAAGCTGAATCGCGATTCGCGCACCATGCGGATGAGTCGCGGCAATCACCGCATGTTCCGGATCGGCAGACGCTTTCTCCAGCATCAGGTTGATGTCGTCTGGTGAACAGAGAAATTCTTCCATTTCAAGCACTGGGCTGCCTGCCCGGAATCCCAGGTCAAGTCCGCGCAGACGCACTGTCTGCCAGAGGCATTCATCTGATTCGCTGACCAAGATCAGAGGACGGGTGAATCCATTCTTTTTCAGCAGTGTCGCCATGCGGATTGCATCGCCGTAAATATCTATCGTGACGGATGATACAAAGTCAATGCGGGAAATATCATTTCCGCGGTTCAGCATCAGAACCGGAGTTGAAACATTAACCAGAAGGTCGTTGTTGTCATTCAGGAAATTGATATCGATGCTGTCCGGAAGTATGACCAGCGCCGCCGCGCCGTCGCGCATCGACTGGTCTATGATCTGTGCGAAATGGGCGCGTTCCTGAATCAGCGGCAGATAAATAACCTGATAATTGTGGGCATTGAGGTCAACTTCCAGAGCAGTCAGCGTAGACTGATTCCACTGGACGTATTTCGGCATGGTGGATTCAAGGACGTAAACCACCCGGCTGCTGTCATTGAGCAGTTTCTGATACAAATCCGCACCGGGTTTGGCAACAACAACGGTCCCCGCACGTTTTTTGCTTTCAACCAGATGGTATTCCTTTAAGATACGCAGGGCACGGAAAACATTCATCCGCGTCGTGCCGAACTCTTTCGCCAGTTCTTTTTCCGTCGGCAGCCGTTCTCCCACGGCAAGTTCACCGGAAACCATCATTTCCAGCAGATGCCGGAAAACAAGTCGAATATTGTTATTGCTCATAAACCTCTCATCTATGAATAATGTTCATAATATACCATCACAGCAGCTTTTTTCAAGTCAGTTTTTCAATAACGCGTCTTGCAAATCTGCTTCCGCCTGCTATATTAATAATGTGCAACATACATGAGAATTATAAAAAAAGGACAACAGGAACAAAACATGAAGAAAAACCGAGAAATGCAGCCGGATTGCAACCTTATCTTCTGGATGTGGAACGAACAGCCCGATCCAGCTATGATCCGCCGGCAAATGAAAAATTTGAAAAACGCCGGAATCGGCGGTTTTTTCATTCATGCCATGCCGGAAGAATTCCGCGCGGAGTCGTTTCCCGACGGACTTCCCGGTTACCTCTCGGATGAATGGTTCAAGCAGATTGCCCTGACAGTCCGCATTGCCGCCCGGCTCAAAATGAAACTCTGGCTTTATGATGAAGGCGGCTGGCCCAGCGGAACCGTCAACGGACAACTCGTCGCACAACATCCGGAACTTGCCGCAATACAGATCAAACGAAGCGAAGACGGCTGTTCCCTGGAAAAGACATATCATCCGAACCGTCCCGACCTGCTTCGTCCGGAAACGACCCGGCTCTTCATCGAAATGACTCATGAACGGTATTTTCAGACTGTCGGAAAGGAGTTCGGCCGCACCATCCCCGGTATTTTTACCGATGAACCGTGGTTCGGGTATTTTGATCCGGAAACAGAAGGCATACCATGGTCCGAAGCATTGCCGGTTGAATTTGAACATCTTTTTCACTATCCCTGCGAAGATGCCGTCCAGCAGATTTTTTCCGGCGATTCCGAAGCGGCGCATTCCGCTTCGCGCGATTACAGAATCGCCCTCACCCGGCTGGCGGTGCGCAACTACTTTGAACCGCTCCACCGTTGGTGCAGACGGCGCGGACTGCTTTTCACCGGACATCTTTCCGGCGATGATATGCCGGACGTCATGTTTCCTCTTCACGGCGATGTTTTTGAGATTTTCCGCTGTTTCGACATTCCCGGTCTTGATGCCATCTGGCGTCAGATTCATCCGGATTCCCCGGAAACAGACTTTCCTAAGTATGTGGTTTCCGCAGCAAGACGCGCCGGAAAGCATCGTGTCCTGAGTGAATCGTATGCGGTTTACGGTTACGACTGTTCTTTCGATGAAATGCGCAAGACCGCTGACCGGCAGTACATCTGCGGCGTTACGGATATTGTGCCTATGGCGGCAAGTTATTCAACCCGCGATTCCCGGCAGATCGGCACCTGCTGCAACCTTTTCCCGCCGGACCCGCGCTGGCAGTTCTACAGCGGTTTTGCCGGCTACACGGAAAGGATGCGGCAGTTCCTCGCCGCCGGACGCAGCCAGGCAGACATCGCGGTGCTTCTGCCGTTCTCCAGCTGGGACAGGCTTGCGCCGGCTCCGGCATCAGACATATCCGTGCTTGCACGCAGACGCCTCGCCTATGATTACCTCGGCGAACTTGAATTGATGCGGGCCGTCCGCAGCGGCTCAGCTCTGAAATGCGGACGATGCCGGTACAAAGTGCTTGTCCTTCCGGAAAACATCCGGCTGGATGCTTCCCTCGAAGCCAGAATTCAAGAATGGCGGAAGAACGGACTGCCGGTACTCTTCTCCAATGAAGCGGAAAAAGCCGCTCAATGGGCACAGACGGATCTCCAGATCGACCCGGACAGCGGTCAACTCCGGGTTCTCAAACTCAAAACAGGCAGAAAAACCGGATACTTCCTGTTGAACGCCTCTGCGGAAAAACTCGTCTGCCGCTGCCATCCGGAAGACAACAAAAACTGGGAATGGTACGATGCCGTTACGGGAATCAGCACTCCGGCGGAACTTGATCCGGATGGGACTCTCCTGCTGAAACTGCCGGCGCACGGCAGCCTGATTTTACGGGAATCCTGCAGATTTCGGCGCGGAAAGACTTCATGCGGAAAACGCATCGCACTGCCGTTGTCCGGAACCTGGCTGGCAAAAACCGTCAGCCGGGCGGTCTGGACGTCGGAAGGCTTCTCCTGTGCGGAAACGAATGATTCTACTCCGGGAAGCGTTCCTGCGGTCATCGAATTTACCAATACTTTCCTCCTGAATGAAAAATGTCATGATCGGCAGTTCTCTTTCGAATTGCCAGAATGTGTCTGCGGCATGTGGATCATACGCATTAACGGCAGGGAGGCGGGACGTGCGCCGTGGACTCCATGGAAATTTGATCTGACTGCGCATCTGCGGCGCGGAGAAAACAGGATCACATGTCTGCTGTTTCTCACTGCCGGGCCGCTTTACCGGACTCCAGAAGTCCGGAACGAACTGAAAAAACGCGGCTGGGCGAATGAATATTTTGACATCGTTTCCCAATATCCGCTTCACCGGATGCCGGATGCCGCCCGATTGCCGGATTCTGTCATTGTGGAGCCGCCGGCATGATTTTCTCCATCAGGCAGACACTGATATTACAGGATGAATCATGCAGGCTCAAAAACACCGGCCGGACCGGTGTCGGCGTGGCGGCCATCCTTGCCGATTCCGGTAAATGTTTCCGAATGGTGCCGTCTGACCGGAATTTCCCCGGCCAGACGGAAATTCACTGTTCTATTTCCAGTTCCTTCATGTAGTTCTGCGCACTTTCATTGCTCTAGTTGTGGAAATCCCAGAGAATGAACTGAGCTGTGCGTTCCATCGGATACTGGAGTCCGAATGGAGCAAAGACTCCGGAGCAGAGCCTTTACTCCGCCTTCTTCCGCGAGATCAAGGAAAAGGAGACGCCGCGCGTCCGCAAGAGTGCCGCCCGCCGGGGCGCATTCGAGTTCAACAGCTGACCGAAGCAGCCGGTGCGGAAGTCGGCGCGGGAAGTGCATCCAGAAGCAGTTCCCGTGCCGCATACAGAGGCAGGAGCAGTTGGATGTATGTGCCAAAATGCTCCTCCTATGAGAGACTATTTGTCAAGTGTTAATTTGCAGTATTGATGAAATTGCCATTGGGCATGACAGCGAAGGAAAAACCGCATATTTGACGATTGTTCGAGACTTGGATTCCGGATCGGTTCTCCATGTCGATCGAGGGAAAGACGGTGAAGC
>CASEFP010000193.1 GCA_949287225.1 uncultured Lentisphaeria bacterium | reverse complement strand
TTTTCTTGCTTCGCAAATTTTTATTTTATTTATTTTTGCCTCCGGCGGCCAGCGTTTCGACGCTGGACCACGACAAGGTCATGGACCTTGACCGCGAGAAAAATGCTCATCGCATTTTTCCGTAGTTTCTTGCTTCGCAATATTTTTTGTTGCTTCGCAAATTTTTATTTTATTTATTTTTGCCTCCGGCGGCCAGCGTTTCGACGCTGGACCACGACAAGGTCACAGACCTTGACCGCGAGAAAAATGCTAACCGTATTTTTCCGTAACTTTTTCTTATACAGCAACTGAAAAAGACGGAAATTCTTCTGTGGAGTGGTCCGTCATTCATTCGTCACAGATTCGTCATTTATCCGTCTTTTTCCGACGGGGTTTTGTCCGCAGTTCAAGGACAAACTCTTCCATCCGGTCCATGGCAGTTCTGATATTGTCAATAGACGCGGCATAGGAACAGCGGATGAATCCCTCCCCGCATCCGCCAAACGCAGATCCCGGCACAACCGCAACTTTTTTCCGCTTCAGCAGCTCAACGGCAAACTCCTTGGAAGAAAGTCCGGTGGAAGTAATGTTCGGAAAGACATAAAACGCCCCGTCAGGCTTGAAACAGGAAAGCCCCATCTCATTCAGCCGTTTGACAATCACATTCCGCCGGTTCATATATTCCCTCTTCATGGCAAGCATGTCTCTTTTGCCATTCTTCATTGCCTCCTCCGCAGCATCCTGCGCCGTAATGGAAGCGCAAAGCATGGAATACTGATGAATTTTCATCATTGCATCAATCAGATCCGCCGGACCGCAGGCATAACCGATACGGAAACCGGTCATCGCAAAAGCCTTGGAAAAACCATGCAGGAAAATGGTACGCTCCTTCATTCCCGGCAGGGAGGCAATGCTCGGAGTCATCGGCGAATAACTTAATTCGGAATAAATATGATCCGCAATCACCAGAAGATCATGCTTCAAAGCAAGCTGTCTGATCTTTTCCGTCTGCTCCAATGTGAGTGTAGCTCCTGTGGGATTGCAGGGAAAATTCAGCAGAATCGCCTTCGTCTTTGAAGTAATGCGTTTCCCTAGATCCTCCGGATCCAGAGCAAAATTGTTCTTCTCATACGTGCTGACCGCCACAGGAACCCCGTGCGCCATTCGGATTTCAGGCCCGTAAGAAACATAACAGGGCTCATGAAAAATAATCTCATCCTCAGGTTCCGTAATCGCACGGATGGCCAGATCCAGAGCCTCGCTCACACCCACCGTGATCAGACACTCATTCTCCGGATGATATGCTATCTTATAATGTTCCTTGACATACGCGCAGATCGCACGGCGGAGCGACATCGTCCCGAGATTAGAGGTATACGATGTCCGGCCCCGTTCCAGGGAATAAACAGCACTTTCACGAATGGTCCACGGAGTGACAAAATCAGGTTCCCCGATTCCCAGGGATATGACATCGTCCATGGAATTGACCAGTTCAAAAAAATCCCGAATGCCGCTTTTCGGCAGCTCGTCTATATGTCTTGCAACCCGGGTCTTTTCCGTTCCGACCTCACGGGGTGATTTTGAGTCTTTCATGCTGTTCTTCCTCTTGAAGCATTTTGCCCGATTCTTTATATTTCTTCAGCAGAAAATGTGTGGATGTGGAAAGTACGCCGTCTATTGTGGCCAGTTTGCTCGAAACAAACATCGCCACATCGTTCAGATTCTCTCCCTTCACCTCGACCAGAAGATCAAATCCGCCGGACATCAGATACAGTGAGGATACCTGAGGAAATTTGCTTAAACGGCGGGCAATCCGGTCAAAACCCCCTTCCCTTTCAGGACGGGTCTTCACTTCAATCATCGCTTTCACGGCATTCTCGGGAAGTTCGCTCTCATCGAACATTGCCCGGTATCCGATAATCACGTTTTCCTTTTCCAGTTTTCTGATGACTGACGCAACTGTTTTTTCTGTGGAGTCCAGCCTTTCGGCAATGTCTCCCGCAGACATTCTGCCGTCTTCCGCCAGAAGTCTGAGAATCTGTTTTCTGAGTTCCATTCCACGCTCCGTTTTCCAGACTCGATTCCTTGTCTTTCACATCCCCGGAAATATATTTTCTTTTCCGCTAAATACAAGACAGAGAAAGAAAATAACCCCGTTGATCATGAGGCTGTCAATCAGATCCAGCACGCCCCCGATTCCGGGGAGCAGTCCCCCGGAATCCTTCACTCCTCCCATTCGTTTCAGCGAGGATTCTGCAAGATCCCCTGCCATCCCTCCGAAAAAGAAGAGCACACCCGCCGCTGCAGCGGCATACAGTGAATCGGATATTCCGCAATACTTCATCAGATACACGCTCACGCCCATACTGAACAAAAGCCCCCCGAACGCTCCCTCATACGATTTCCCGGGACTGATGGAGGGTATCATCTTATGATTGCCCCCTTTCTGAACCGCGTTGCACAGAGTTCCCACCAGATACGCCCCGATGTCTCCGGCCTTCGTCACCAGAATCAGATAGAGAAGAAGCTTCAGGCCGGAAACTTCCGAAAATGAAAACGCATATATGCTCACAATCGCCGCACACGGAAGAATCATGATAAAATAGCAGAAATCCGTTGTTGCAATATTTCCCAGTTTTTCCTTTCTGTTTTCTGAAAACAGAAGCAGAATCCAGGAAAACACGATCAGAAGAAAAGAAACCATTCCCGCATACAGAGGCTCCTTCAGCAGAATCAGAAGCACCGTCAGACCCGAACAGAAGGACGCCAGAAATCTGTTTCCGCGATATCCCGCCGCTTCCGCCAGACTGCAGAATTCCCAGGTCCCGGCCGCCGAAAAATAGACCGCCAGCACCGCAAAGACAATCTGCGATGAAAGGGGACTCCCGAAAATCACAATGGAAAACAGAAACAGAAGCAGTACTGTACTGATTCCACGCTTGAAAAGAGTTTTCAGCGTCTTCATTTTCTCCCTCCGAATCTTCTGTTCCGTTTTCTGTAGGAAAGCATGGCCTTTTCCAGTTCGGAACGGTCAAAGTCAGGCCACAGGGTTTCTGTGAAATACAGTTCCGCATAGGAGAGTTCCCAGAGAAGAAAATTGCTCAGTCTCATTTCTCCGCTTGTCCGGATGAGAAGATCGGGATCGGGAATATCCGGAAAATACAGATAACGGGAAAAGGATTCTTCTGTCAACTGATCGGGAGAAAGTTTTCCTTCCCGCGCCTCCTGCGCAATTTTCCTGGCGGCATCGACAATTTCCGAGCGTCCGCCGTAGTTCAAGGCCAGAATCAGCGTTCTCTGAAAATCGACTCCTGTTTTTTCAGAGGCCAGAGCAAGCCTTTTCCGACAGGGCTCCGGAAGAGCTTCGATGCGTCCCGTGGCAAGCAGACGGATCCGGTTGCTGACCAGAGTCTCCAGATTTTCGTCGAGAAAGGAACACAGAAGAGACATGAGAGCATGGACTTCTTCTTCAGAACGTTTCCAGTTTTCGGTGCTGAAAGCGTAAAGGGTCACAAATTCTGTTGCATAATTCTGCATATTTTGAATGAAACGGAGCACATTCAAAGCACCTTCCCTGTGTCCCTCCACGCGGGAAAGTCCATGGCGTTCCGCCCATCTGCCGTTTCCATCGAGAATCACGGCGAGATGCCGTGGATCAGCAGGAGAAAGGGCGTCATTCCTCTTCATCATTTCCATAGAATCTTTCCTCTATCATCAGGCAGAGAGCATGGTAAATGGGCAAATGCAGCTCCTGAATCTGGTATGTTTCACGCAGAGGCACCTTGATAAGACAGTCCGCATAAGGTTCGCAGATTCCATGATTCTCCCCGGTCAGGAGAATGCTTGAAATCTTTTTGACCCGGGCGACTTTCAGAGCATTCAAGACATTGACCGCGTTTCCAGAAGTGCTGATTCCGATAAAAGCATCCCCTTCTTTTCCGAGGACATAAAGCTGCTGAGCATAAGCCATGAGCGGATCGACGTCATTGGCATAAGCGCTGCTCAGTGCGGGGTGTCCGTTCAGGCATACGGCACGGAAACCCATCTGCAGTTTAGAGGAGATGTCCTCCGGGCCGAGGACCTCTCTGAAAATCTTCTTCTCCCCCTCCGGCATGGGTCTCTTTCTGAGAAAATTCTTCATGAGCTCACCCACGATGTGCTCGGCATCGGATGCGCTTCCCCCATTTCCGCAAACAAATAATGTTCCGCTATTGAAAAATGTTTTTTCCAGTATAGAATATGCTCTGTGCAGATTTTCCCCGATGCCCCTGAGGGACGGATATCGCGTAAAAAGCTGCTCCATTTGTTTGTTGACAGATTTGTTCATGACTGTGTTGATAACCCTGTTGATGAAAGGTTGAAAAACGGTTTCTGTTAATAGAACACCGTTTATGGACATTGTCAAAACATTTTATGAACAAGTTTGAAAAGTATTGATCCGGGCGTGGGAAGGCAGTTTGTCAACACTGTGGACAGGTATAATAATATTGATAAATCTGCATATATGAAATCATATAATAACAGTATAGAGGCATGAGAGAAAGGATCAACACAGCGAGGCAAGTATGAAGATCAATGTCAAGAAGGAAACCCTTTTCAAAGCGCTTCAGAAGATAAGCAACATTGTCGGGAGCCGGACCACGCTGCCCGTTCTGGCGAATGTCCTTGTGGAAGCGGAAGACGGTCAGGTGACTTTGAGCACCACGGATCTGGAAATTCGTCTTTCGACGAAGATTGCAGCGGAAGTGGAATCTCCCGGAAAGACCACGATACCCGTGAAACGCCTTCTGGGCCTGGTTTCCAAACTCCGCGGAGAAAGTGTGACGCTCCATACCAATGAAAATCACCATACTCAGATCACCTGCGGAACCGCGGTTTTCACCCTGCTCGGGCTGAATCCGGACGATTTTCCGATTCCTGTGGAATTTCATCCGCAGAGAGTAGTAAAAATCAAGCAGAATGAGATATCCTCGATCATCGACCGGATTTCGTATGCTGCGAGTCTGGATGATTCGCGGAAAGTGCTTCAGGGGATTCTTTTTTCCATCCGTGAGTCGAAGCTGACGGCGGTCGCCACGGACGGAAAACGTCTTGCGCTGGTTGAAAAACTTCTGGACGAAGCGCCTTCCGGGGTCGATGGAGACATCATCATCACTCTGAAATCCGCCCAGGAACTGAAACGGATTATCGACCGCGATGGCGAGCTGACCATGGAAATCGGTGAAAGTCAGATTGTGTTCCGTATGGAAAACACCGTCATGACTTCCAAACTCATCGACGGTTCCTATCCGAATTACCAGCAGGTCATTCCTGCCACGTTTGCAAAGAAAATCCAGATTCCCTGCGAACCATTCATCTACGCGCTGGACATCGTCAATGTGACTCTTGCCGACGCCGAAGCACCTTATGTCAAACTCACTTTCCGTGAAGGCAAACTGATTTTTGAAGGCAACAGCAATTACGGCGAAGGCAGAGAAAGCATTGATATCGAATACGACGGCGAGGAAATGATCGCTTCCTTCAACCCGCATTTTCTCCTGGATCCCTTCAAGCATATCGGAGTGGACAACATTACTTTGAAAATCAATGATGTTTTCAGTCCGATCGCTCTGGAAAGCGGAGACGGGTTTCTGTATGTGATCATGCCGATGAGAAATAAATAAGAACCATTGTCTGACGCTATCTGAAAACAACGGCTGAAGGCGTTTTTATTTTTCTTTACTTTCCGTCCGCGGTGCGGCATGGGAGGAAGAGACAAGGCTGAGAAGAAGACACACAACAGACTACTTTGCTCAGCAAAGAGTTTCTTCTTCCGTACCGTTCTCCTTCCGGGCGGAAAAAAAGAAAAAAGCAGCATGTTCTGCGCGGGATGCCTTCTTCAAGCGATTTTTCTTCTGTTTGTTTCTTTGTTTTTTCTCTTGTCTCAGGGAAGCCGTTTTTCATGCTGACACGTCTTCATCTTGAAAATTTCCGGAATTTTCGAAGCGCAGATCTTTCCTTTGCATCCAAATCGGTTCTCTTTGCGGGGGGGAACGGACAGGGGAAAACGTCTCTTCTGGAAGCGGTTTTCTATCTTTCGAATCTGCGTTCGTTCCGGACGCCGCGCATACGGGAACTGAAACGGATCGGGACGGATTTTTTTCGTATTTCAGCGGATCTTTCAGGAGGGAAATGGAACCGGACTCTGACAGTGGAAGGGGGAGGAGAGAGTCGTTGTTTCAGTGTGGATTCAGTCAATGTTCACAAGGCCAGCGACTTTGCCGGACATTTTCACACCGTTGCCTTTCTTCCTGACGATCCGGATATTCTGACAGGACAATCCATACTCCGGCGCCGATTTTTCGACATGTTCATCTCCATGCTGGACAAGGAATACTTTTCCGCACTTCAGACCTACGCTTCTGCTTTGAGAGCAAGGAATTTTCTGTTGAAGTCAGAACGTTTTGATTCCGACATTCTGAATTCGTACACTCCGCTGCTTTCGGAATCGGGTTCCTACATTGTGAGGGAGCGTTTCCGCTGTACGAAACTTCTTTCAGAGAAGATGTCGCTGATTTTTTCGGAAATCCGACCTGAATTTTCAGATTTTTCAATCCGGATGCGCTCTCTGAAAGAATCTTCCGACGCGGCGTTTTTCCGGAGCCGCCTGAATTTTCTGACGGAAAAAGACAGACAGCGCGGATTCACTTCCTTCGGTCCTCATACAGATGATTTTGATTTTCTTCTGAACGGGAAGAGTCTGCGAGTCTACGGTTCGCGCGGCCAATGCCGGATTTTTTCCTTTGCTCTGAAACTGGCTGAATTCGAGATTGTGAATTCGGGATCCTTTTCCGGAAATCAGACTCTGGTTCTTGTGGACGATGCCACAGGGGATCTTGACCGGAACGCCAAAAATGCTTTTTTTGAAAAAATAAGTTCGGCCGGACAGATATTTCATGCTGTAACACATGTGGAAGACTGTCCGGAAATTCTGAATCATTCACAAATTGTAACCGTATCCGACGGGACAGCAATTCTTCATTCACAGGAAAGCCATGTATCATCTCATTCTCTGCCGTTACAATGAAATTGCCACCAAAGGCAACAATCGCTCGATGTTTGAAAATCAGCTGATGGAAAATATCCGGAGGCAATGTCCGGGAGATCCTGAGATTCAGCTGAAAAGGATCCGGGGCCGAATTTTTCTTCGGAAAAAAGACGGCAGTCCTTTTCAGGATTCTGAAACAGCTTCACTGACGGATTCACTTTCCCGCGTTTTCGGCCTGGAATCTTTTTCCCCTGCACTGGAATGCCGTGCGGACATGGAGGAATTGAAACATCTGCTGGACATTTCATTTCCAGAGGTTTTTGAAAAGCGCTCCGCGGGAAAAAACTGTCCTGAATTCCGGATTCGCGCAAAACGTTCGGATAAAAGTTTTCCCCTTCATTCAAAAGAAATTGAAATAGAACTTGCCACCCGTGTCAGGGAATTGCTGGGAGAGCGCGCTGCAAAACTGAATTTGACCCGTGCAGATGTGACTGCCGGAGTGGAAATTCGGGAAAGCGGCGCCCTGCTCTATTATGAAACGTTCAAAGGGCCCGGCGGTCTTCCGGTGGGATCAAATTCATCTGTGCTGGCTCTGCTTTCGGGGGGCATTGATTCACCAGTTGCCTGCAACATGTTGATGCGGAGGGGATGCCATGTGGACTTTCTGACTTTTCACAGTTATCCGTATACGCCGATGGAATCGGTGGAGAAGGTCAAGAGGATTGCCGCACTGGTGAATCGATATCAGGGGGGGAAGGCTGTTCTGTATATCTGCAATATTTCCGAACTGCAGAAACTGATTCGGGATTGTTGTCTGCCGAAATACAGGACGGTGCTGTACAGAAGAATGATGATGCGGATTGCATCGATGATTTGTGAATCTCAAAATCTGTCGGCGATTGTGACGGGGGAGGCGGTGGGACAGGTGGCGAGTCAGACCATTGAAAATTTATCTGTTATTGACCGTGCTTCTTCCCGTTTGATTCTGCGTCCTCTTTGCGGAATGGACAAACTGGAGAGTATTCACCGTGCAGAAGAGATCGGCACTTTTGAGACTTCTATTGAAGCGGTAGCGGACAGCTGTACGGTTTTTGCTCCTGCTTCTCCTGTCCTGCATGCGACTCTTGAACATGTCGAACATGAGGAGGCCAAAATACCTGAAATGACGGAACAGATTCATAAGACGTTCCATAGCATAGAGTCCTGGATTTGTCATGAGTAAATGACGATTCAATGACGTTAAAATGACGGATGAGGATCTTTTCAGAAATCTATCTTCCAACGGTAAAATTACGGAAAAATGCGGTGAGCATTTTTCTCGCGGTCAAGGTCCGTGACCTTGTCGGGGTCCAGCGTCGAAACGCTGGCCGCCGGAGGCGAAAATAAATAAAATAAAAATTTGCGAAGCAACAAAAGAACATTGCGAAGCAAGAAACTACGGAAAAATGCGGTGAGCATTTTTCTCGCGGTCAAGGTCCGTGACCTTGTCGCGATCCAGCGGCGAGACGCTGGCCGCCGGAGGCGAAATAAATAAAATAAAAATTTGCGAAGCAACAAAAGAACATTGCGAAGCAAGAAACTACGGAAAAATGCGGTGAGCATTTTT
>CASEFP010000192.1 GCA_949287225.1 uncultured Lentisphaeria bacterium | reverse complement strand
CCCTGTTTTCAAGGCGTCTTTTTCTCTCATGAAAATTATTCTGCCAATCCCAGCAAAAACGGACGAGTTTCAGGGCATCATAAAGACATTCTTTTGATTTCAGCTTTTCAATAGAGGGTAACAAATCCTTTGCCGCTTGAATTCTATCAGCAAAAGGAGGCCCGTACAACCAATCTGATCGTAGAATACGATAAAGTGGTTCTTTATGTTTGGGAGAGGTTTGTAGGCTTTTATAAATATCTAGAAATTTGAGCACTAAATCCCGATTGACCATTGTCGGAAAAATAACGTCTTCTTCACGAATTGTTAAATCGGAATTGTCAGAAAGAGGATTACCCATATTGTTTCCTTTACTCTAAGATCTGTATTATGTGCTCAACCAACTCTCTTGTCGGATTGAAATTTCCTTTTAGCAAGGCTAGAACTTCGTTGATTTTATCACGGTCACTCTTGCCGTTCATGGTTCCGCTGACCGCATCAATCGCCTGCTGTTGGGCGGCATCACCGACGTGGGTGTAATATTTGTCTGCGATCTCAGAATCGGTCCCGAGAATAGAAAGCAGAACCGCCTTTGGCACGCCAGCCTCGGCACAGAAACTCGCGAATGCGTGACGGAGAGAGTGAAATCCATATATCGTCATCTTTTTACTGCGTCCGGGAACTGCAACCGACGGTTCCAGGCCGATCCAGCGGATCACACGTAAAACGTCGATATTGATCAGATTGACTCCTACATTTTTGCCGTTTCGGTCCACCTTATTGTACCGGGCGGCGGATTTCGGACAGACATATTGATCCTCTTTCCAGGTTTGCGCTTCCTCAAGTACAGCGTACAGCTCGGCGGCCATCGGAATGGTCACCTCCTTGCCGGTCTTGAACTGCTTTACCCAGATTCGCCGGCGTTCCATATCGACGTTCTGCCATTGTAGCAGAACACAGTCTTTCAGACGTTGCCCGGTGAACATGCCGATGTAGTAGATGACACGGATTTCCGGTTTGTTCATGACGTGATATTTGTCATCGGCAAGAACCTCGCGAAGCTGCTGCTCCTGTTCCTTGCTGAACGCCTGGCGGCGAAGGACGGCATTCTGTTCCTCCCGTGCATTGCGCAGAAGTGTTCTGGAGCGAAATGGATTTTCTCCGGGGTAATAGTCCTTGAGGCAGTCGAAGATTTTCCGGAGTCGCTTGATTTTACGATTATGAGTGTCAACGGCCTGAGGTTGTTTTCTCATGAATTCGGCAAGCTCTTCGGCGACCCGTTCATCAAGCTCCGAGACTGAGGCGATGACCTTATGTCGTCCGGGAGTTGTGGCGAATGCAACGAAGTCTTCGTAAGTTCTCTTATAAGAAAGCTGTTCGCTTACGGTATGCGGAGTCGCCCGCTGCGGGTGAACCTCGTATCTGGCCCACCCTTCTGCGAGCGGGAGTTTTTCCGCCTGTCGGGAGAAACCTTTGATCGCATTGAGTTGAGCTGCTGCAACGTCCATGGTCGGGGCGGCTCAGATGGGATCCAGTTCCTCCGCACGTTGAAGCGCCTCAAGTTCATCGGTCGTTTTGAGAGCGAATTCTTTCCGCACCCCGTTGGCCACCGTGAGTCGGTAATAGAAGGGTCCTCGGGCGTTTTTTCTCCTGAGTGTTCCGTGGAGTTTCTGCATCCGGTTTTTGATCCTGCTTCCTGCGTTCATTCTGATAACCTGTTCTGACAGATTATGGCGCAATATAGCACACAAAAGCCCGACATGCGAACT